>NZ_LWCT01000051.1:0-141473 GCF_001650455.1 Plantibacter sp. H53 | reverse complement strand
CCCTCCGCCCGTCCCGCCACCGGAACCACCGCCGGTGCCAGGGCGTTCGACGCTGCCACCGATGTCGACCGAACCGTTGCCGATGCAAGCGCCCGAAATGGCCCCGCCAGCATCGCAGCTGGCGGCGACGGCGGCGGATGCTAACCTGACGCCGCCCACAAGCATGAGCCCGACGGCCAGCGCAGTACCTACTCTCCGCATGAGGACCCCTCCTTGATGACTTCGTGCTTCGCCAGCACGTAGGGCGGTTGATCAGCAGCACCCGGAGCAATATGAACTGCCCAGGTGCGCTTCGCTGGGCGTTCAGGCTTGATGACCGACTCTCCTGCCCCATCCATTGCGTGCAGGCCAGTCATGTCCACGCAGGCGGATCCAACGATGAGGACGCCCGCTGCGTCAGGTTTCGAGTACCAGTCGCTGATCGTGAACACCTCCAGCGAAGCCGCGCCGGAGAACGTCCATCCGAGCTCCTTGAGCTTGGACAGGCTCTCGTTCTCGAATGTTCGGAGCTCTCCGGTCGTCACCTCATCGATGCGAGCAGCATCGACTCCGCCATCTGCGACGACCCGGTTCCACACACCCAAGTAGCTCTCGTAAGCCTCGGTGCCGGCCGCCAGCGCCTGTTCCTCGTTCTCGAAGACCGGCGGCGAGTTCTTCGGTGGCGGCGTAGGTTCAGGTCCGGTGCACGCGGTGAGGGCGAGCAGTCCCGCCGTGAGAACGATCGTGGAGGCGGAGCGAGCGCGAGAGGTCTGTGGCATCCCTCGACGCTAAGCGCGCCCAGACTCCAGTCCAGGGTTATCCACAGAGCAGATATGCCTACACGGACATATGTCGCACAAACTGGTCCGCGTGCCAGCGCGGTGCGCTGATGTGAGCGCACCCCAAGGGACGTGACCGCGGGTCTCCGGAGGGGCGCGCTCGCGTCAGTGACCCGCGCTCACGTCAGCGCACCGCGCTGGCCGAAGCACAAGCGTTACCGGGACGTGACTTGGGAAGCTTAGGCTTACCTCATACCCCACGTCTTCAACGGAAAGCAGAACATGCGCCGCATGCCCCGCACCCTCACCGCCGTCGCCGCCCTCGCGGTCGCCGGCCTCGCCCTCGCCGGCTGCACCGCCGGGTCCTCCACCGACGACGCCTCCACCGGCACGCTCGGCACCGTCGACACGATGTTCGGCGAGGTGACCGTCCCGGAACCCGCCGGCGACCTCACCGTCGTCGCCCTCGGCTGGTCCGACGCGGAGATGGCGCTCTCCCTCGGCGTGGTGCCCGTCGGTGTGTACGACTGGCAGTCCTTCGGCGCCGACAACAAGGCCGTCGGCCCGTGGGCCACCGACCTCTTCGGCGACGTGACCCCCGAGATCATCGAGGACAGCGGTGACACCGTCAACTACGAGCAGATCCAGGCGCTCGAACCCGATCTCATCCTCAACACCCGTTCCGCCGGTGACGAGAAGCAGCACGAGCGGCTCTCGGAGATCGCACCGACCGTCTTCGCACCCAAGGGGACCGCCGCGTTCGCGACCCCGTGGGACGTCCAGCTCGAGCAGGTCGCCGCCGCGCTCGGGAAGACCCAGGAGGGTGACGCGCTCGTCTCCGCCACGAAGCAGTCGATCAACGAGGCCGCCGACCTGCACCAGGAGTTCGCGGGGCTCACCACCGTCGCCGCGACGAAGTTCGGCGACGCCTACGGCGCCTACCTCGAGGGTGACGGTCGCTTCGACATCCTCGCCGACCTCGGCTTCCAGCAGAACCCGGCCGTCCTCGATCTCGAGGCCTCCGGCTTCTACGCGGCGGTCTCCGCCGAGCAGGTGTCCGCGTTCGACGCCGACGTCGCCGTCCTCCTCCCGATCGGGTTCAGCGCAGCGGACACCACCGCCGACCCGCTCCTCGCGAGCCTCCCCGTCGTGCAGGACGGTCGCGCGATCGTCCTCGACCCCGCCGACGAGCTCACGCAGGCCTACAGCGCGGCGTCCGTGCTCAGCATCCCCGTCGTCCTCGAGCAGCTCGTCCCGAAGCTCGCCGAGGCCGCCGCCAAGGTCGCGAAGTAGGGTTCAGCCCACCAGCACCACAGCAGGAGATCCGCGCGAGAGCCGGACGGAATCGCGTCTTCCGTCCGGCTCTCGCGCTGTTGTCCTGTCCTCGCGCTGCACGCGCCGCCGCTCAGGCCGGCCGGGACAACTTCCGCAGCCGCGCGAACCCCAGCGCCGCGACGATCACGAGCACTCCCACCAGCAGGACGACGGCCGCGCCCGGCGCCACCGGCGCCATCGCCGTCAGCCCACCGCCGACGAGGAGCGACAGCAGGACGGCGTCCGACTGCCAGAGCAGGACGTTCAGCGAGGAGGCGTCGCCGAACGGCGTCGGGACGGGCATGAGCAGCAGGATCGGCAGCGGTCCCTTCGCGGCGTCGAACGTGCGGAGCACGACGATCCAGACCGCGAGCAGCAGCCACCACCCGAGCGGCTGGAGGAGGGTCATCCCGCCCGGTGCCGCGGAGGCGAGCACCCCGAGCAGGGCACCGACCCCACCGATCACGACCGCGGCCAGCAGCGGGGCGACGGCTCCGGCGAAGACGAGCGACCGCGGGCTCCGGCCGTAGAGCGTCGGCGTCCCGGCGCTCTCGACCCCGTGCCGCACGGCGTCGCACCAGACGCCCACGGCGAGGTAGGCGAGGAACGCCGCGGGGACGGCTAGCATCCACCGCACACCGTCCGGGAGCCCGAAGGACAGACCGACCGCCGCACCGGACACCGCCAGGACGAGGGAACCGGGGGCGACCCGCCCGGGTGTCCGCCGAGCTCCGACGATCGACCGCCGGAGGACGACGAGCCAGAACGGCCCGGTCATCCGCAGCGGGACACGGCGACCGCTCGTCGGGGAGACTCGCAGCCCGCCGACGGCACCCGAGGCGTCACCGCTCTGCAGCATCATCCCGACCCGCTGCCAGCGCAGCGCCTGGTCGAGGAGGGGTCCGCTCCGCAGTCCGTCCAGTGCCCTCGGGACGCGCAGGAGGGAGACCGCCCCGAGCACGACGAGCGCGACCGCCGGCCACCAGGACACCGGCACCCCCACCGACGCGAACCAGCCACCGCCGCCACCCCAGGTGAAGAGCCCCGCCCAGTCCCCCGTCGCGAGTGCGCCACCGAGCACCATGCTCTCGACGCCGCCCGCGACCGGCGACCAGAGGAGGCCCAGCCAACCCCACGGGGAGACGAGCAGCATGCCGGGGACGAGGAGACCGAGCACTCCGCCCGCACCGGCGACGATGACGACGGCGGCGACCGTCCGTCGCGAACCGTGCTGACCGAGCAGCCACGCCACCGCGAGGAGCAGCGAGAAGCCCACGGCACCGATCACGAACGCCACCACGGCGGCGGGCACGGTCGGTCCGGTCATACCGATCACCGAGGCCGTGTCGGCGGCCACTCCGGCCGAGACGGTCGCCCGCTCCCCGGGCACCAGGAGTCGCGACAAGCCGACCACCCCGGCCACGAGGAGCGAGAGCGCCCCGAGTACGAGCATGGATGCGACGAAGGGACGACGCAGCGTGAGCCGACGCGGCAGTGGCGAATCGGCGAGGAACTGCACCGCCGCAGGCCTCGGCACGACCGGTCCCCTCGTCCGACCCCCGAGCACGACGACGATCGTCGCGATCGCCGAGAGCAGCGCGACCGCCCCGGGCCGGACGGCAGCCACGACACCCGCGGCATCCGGCTCGATCAGTCCGAGGACTGCGAACCGCACGAGCGGAGCGCCCACGATGAGTGCGACGAGCAGCCCGGCGTAGACGACGAACGCGACATCGGTGAGCCGCGGACGCCCGTCGCGCGCGGCGAGCACCGCCCGGCCGGCGCGGAGGATCCGACGGTCGTCGCGCGTGATGCGCCCGGAGCCGGTGCTCACGGGGCTTCGACCGTGATCGCCTCGTCCGCGACCCGTTCGACGAGCCCGGCGTCGTGGCTCGCGAAGACGATCGCCGCCCCGCGCTCCTTCGCGAGCAGGATGCGGTCGGCGACGAGGCCACGCCGCTCGGCGTCGAGGCGCTGCTCAGGTTCGTCGAGCACGAGGACGTCGAAGGGCCGGACGAGCGCCGTCGCCAGGGCGAACAGCTGCGACTGACCCGAAGACAGCTCGGTGGCGAAGCGGCGCGCGAGCGTGTCGATGCGCAGGGCCGCGAGCAGCTCGTCGGCCGCGTCGTCCGCCGCCTGCCCGGTCACACCCCACGTCGTCGAGATGTAGCGCAGGTGTTCACGCAGCGTCAGGTCCGGCGCGTAGGCCGGGGTGCCGATGAGGGCTGAGACGGAGCGACGCACCGTGCGGTCGCGGTCGTCGATGGTCCGGCCGCCGATCGTCGCCGTCCCGCTCGACGGACGCAGCCGTCCGCTGAGGATCCGCAACAGGGTCGTCTTGCCCGATCCGTTCCGCCCCCGGACGGCGAGCGCCATCCCCGGCTCGACCCGGATGTCCGTGGGCGCCAGCAGGGTCTCCCCGTCGATCACCGCTCCGACGCCGTCCGCCTCGATCAGCGGCTGCAGCGCGGCAACCGACTCCCCCTCGTGTCCCGACATCGTCCCATCCTCGCAGGCGCCCGCCGAGGTGTCCTCCGCCGCGCGGCTGATCGTGCGGTCGGCTGTCGGGGCTCAGCATGCCGGTCGAGGGTGCAGAATGCAGAGCATGGGAATCGTCACCGGGCGCCGGAACGCGCGTCCGCCGAAGCAGCGCCGCGCAGGCGGACCACCCGAGGGCGACACCTACGACGAGGTCGTGCGGGAGATCCGCGCCGGACGCCTCGACGCCGACGCAGGCGCCGAACGACTGATCGAGCGGCTGACCGACGCGGAACTCCTGGGGCTGCTCGACGGCGACTCGCCGCGCCGACTCCTCCCGCTGATCCCCGTGCTGCTCCACCGGCGTCCGTTCGTGGCCGGAGCCGTCCCGCGGCTCGGAATCCCGGGGATCCGGTTCAGTGACGGCGCCCGCGGGGTCGTCATCGGCGAGTCCACCGCGTTCCCCGTGACGATGGCGCGGGCGGCGACCTGGGACCCGGTGCTCGAGGAGCAGGTGGGTGAGGCGATCGGTGCGGAGACGCGGATCCGCGGGGCGAACTACTCGGCGTCCGTATGCGTCAACCTCCTCCGCCATCCCGCGTGGGGCCGCGCCCAGGAGTGCTACGGCGAGGATCCGGTGCTGACAGGCCGGATGGGGTCGGCCATGACCCGCGGCGTCCGCGTCCACACGATGGCGTGCGTGAAGCACTTCGCGCTCAACTCCATGGAGGACGAGCGGTTCGAGGTCGACGTCTCCGTGGACGACCACGCGCTGCACGAGGTCTACCTGCCGCACTTCAAGGCCGTGATCGACGCCGGCGCGGACTCGGTCATGAGCGCCTACAACCGCGTGCGGGGCGAGTACATGGACGTCAACCGTCCGCTGCTCACGGACGTGCTGCGGGAGGAGTGGGGCTTCACCGGCTTCGTCACGAGCGACTGGGTCTTCGGCACGCACGACGCCGTCGGCAGCCTGGAGGCCGGGATGGACGTGGAGATGCCGCTCCGCCTGCGACGGGCGCACGAGTTGCCCGCCGCCCTGCGGTCCGGCACCCTCGAGCACGCGACCGTCCTGCGCTCGGCTCGGCGCATCCTGCGGACGACCCTCCTGCACGCCGCGACCCGCGCCGAACCGCAGCCCTCGGCGGACGTCGTCGCCGGCTCGGCCCACCGCGCGCTCGCCCGGCACGTCGCCGAGGAGTCGATCGTGCTCCTCGCCAACCGCCCGGTCGACGACGGCGCACCGCTCCTCCCCCTGTCGGCGACGACCCGTCGGATCGCGGTGGTCGGCCGTCTCGCGGACCGGGCGAACCTCGGCGACCACGGCTCGTCGCGCGTCCGTCCGCCGACCACCGTCTCGCCGCTGCAGGGGCTCCGTGAGGCTCTCCCCGACACGCAGATCACGAGCACCCCGGCCGGGAACGTGCGGGCCGCGGTCGTAGCGGCGGCGGCCGCCGACACGGCCGTCGTCGTCGTCGGCTTCGACCAGCACGACGAGGGCGAGTCGGTCGTCACCGGCGGCGTCGACGTCGGCGTCCTCGGGGCGGCCCTGGACTCGGGTCGACTCCGCAGCGCGATCACCGGCGTCGCGCACCTGGCGTCGCGGTTCGTGCGCGGCGGCGATCGCACCTCGCTCCGCCTCCGACCCTCGGACGAACGCCTCATCCTGGCCGTCGCCGCAGCCAACCCGCGCACGGTCGTCGTGCTCATCGGCGGGAGCGCGATCCTCACCGAGGCCTGGCGCGACCGCGTCCCGGCCCTCGTCCTCGCCTGGTACGGCGGGATGGAGGGCGGTCGAGCGCTCGCCGACGTCCTGACCGGTGTGGTCGAGCCCGGCGGGCGACTGCCCTTCGTGATCCCGACCGATCCGGCACACCTGCCGCCGTTCGACCGCGAGGCGAAAGCTGTCGTGTACGACGACCGCTGGGGCCAGCGACGCTTGGACGAGGAGGGTCACACGCCGGCCTTCCCGTTCGGCTTCGGCCTCGGGTACACGACGATCGACCACCGCCTGCTCGGGCACCGGTTCGAGGACACCGGCGGGACCGCCGAGGTCCTCGTGACGAACACCGGTCTCCGCGAGGGGTCGACCGTCGTCCAGCTCTACGCCGCCGACACCGCACTCGATCGACCGGTCGCCCAGCTCCTCGGGTTCCGGAAGGTGACCCTGCAGGCGGGCGAGGAACGCGTCGTCCTGGTCGTCCTCGATCCGACACCGACGCTCGAACGCGACCCGGTCACCCGCCGCTGGTCGGCCCGCGCCGGCGACTGGGCCCTGCAGGCCGCCCAGCACAGCCCGTCGACCTGGGCGGCGGCGGTCCCGCTGCGGGCCGGCGACAGCGACCTCGACGACGACCCCGCCCGACTGCCGGACTCCGTCGGCTGATCCGATCCGATCAGCTCGGGCCGGCCGGTTCGAGGTCGGCGAGGCCCTCGACCCGCACGGCGAGCTCGTCGTCACGTCCGAGGACGGCGCGGAGCAGACGCTGCGTGTCACGCCGGACGGAGAGCACGGCGTCGTCGCGTCGCAGCACGAGGGTGCCGTCCGGCCCGGTGTAGCGCTGCTGCAGGTCGTCCAGCTCACCGGCCCGGAGCAGCGCCACCGTGCTGGACGCCGCCGGGTCGACGAGACGCACGAGGGCCGACTCTCCCTCGAGCTCGCTCGCGACCACCCGCCGCGCGCTCGCGTCGAAGATCGTCTTCTGCGCCGCCCGGGTCACGACGAACGGTCGCGCCGGTCCGTCGAGCAGCCGGTCGACGACGTCGCGAGCCGCGTCGGGGCGACCGACCCGTCGGGCTGCGGCCTGCATCCGCTCCAGTCGCCCCGGCTCGCCGAGGATCCCGTCGATCTTCCACCCGATCGTCGTCGCGGTGTTGCACCGGACGGCGGCGCCCTGCTCCATGAGGTAGTCGCCGTTGCGCACCTCCTGCCCGGGGATGGGGTTCACGAGCACCATCGGCAGACCGGCGGCCATGCACTCCGACGCCGACAGTCCTCCGGGCTTGCCGATGAACAGGTCGGCTCGGCGCAGGAGCTGCGGCATCTCGTCGGTGAAGCCGAGCACGGTGTAGCGGTCGCCGCCGGGCGCGATGAGGTCCTCGACGCTCCGCCGCAGCGCCTCGTTCCGCCCGCACACGATCGTGGCGGTGAACGGCGACCGGAGGTGCAGTGTCTGTCGGACGACCGCGAGCGCGTAGTCACCGCCGGACGCTCCGGCCGAGATGAGCAACATGGGCGGTGCCGCCGGGTCGCGCTCGGCCGGGCCGCTCGGCTGGGCGGCGATGGGGATCCCCGAAGCCACGACCCGGTCGGGCGGGAGCCCCAGGGCCGTCAGCTGGACCCGTCCCTCCTCCCGCGCGAGGAAGAGCGCGTGGAAGGCGCTCGTCAGCCACAGCCCCTGGAAGTCGTAGTCCGTGGTGACGACCGCGGTCCTGGCGTCGACGGCGCCTCGCAGGATGAGGGAGGCCAGCAACTGGGCCGGGAGGAAGTGGGTGCAGATGATCGCCGTGGGCCTGAAGCGTTTGATCGCGCTCACCACCGGCATCGCGTTCGCCCGCGTCCAGGGGTCGAGCGGACCGCGACGACGGAACGGTGCGTCGCTGAGGTCGTAGCCCCACTCCACGAGCCAGGGCGTCTCCTCGACGAGCACGAAGTACCCCTTGCCGAGGACGTCGCGGTACAGGGAGGTACTCGCCTGCAGGACGTCCAGAACCTCGACCTCGGTGACGTCGGGACGCCCGGCGCACGCTTGGTCCACGGCGGCGGCGGCGCTGTTGTGTCCGGACCCGACCCCGGCCGAGAGGATCAGGACGCGTTCGCCGCCGTCCGGCCCGGGCTGCTGCTTCGATGTCCTGCGCATGAGCCGATGCTAGCGCGCGGCCTCCGGCGCCAGGGCTGCCTCGTACAGGGCGATGAGGCGGGTGGTCTGCGTCGACTGGCGCAGGGTGCGGGCGAGGCCCGGTGCGACGACGGGCGCGGTACCCGCCTCGACGTCGGCGACGGCGCGGCGGATCGCTTCGGCGAGCGCCTCGACCCCACCGTCCGTCGGCTGCCACATCGAGTCGGCGGGGAGCTCCGCCGCGATGTTCGGGTCGCTGATGATCGACGGTGTGCCGAGTGCGGCCGCCTCGAACACGGTCATGCCCTGCGTCTCGAACCCGATCGACGTCTGCACCAGCGCATCGGCGTCGGCGATGGCGCGCAGCGAGTCGGGGTAGGAGACACGTCCGGCGAAGACGACGTGGTCGGCGAGGTCGTGTTCGGCGACGAACGCCTGGGCCTTCGCGAGCAGGAGTCCGGCCCCGTAGAGGCGGAACACCGCGTCGACGTCCGCGAGCCGGACCGCCTCGAGGAACTCCATGAGCCGCTTCTCCTGGCTGAAGCGGCCGATCCACACGAACGACGGCAGCCGGTGCGGCACGTGGAGCGTGGTCGCGCGTTCGTCGAGGATCTCGTCGAGCACCGCGTCGTCGACGCCCGTCGACAGGACCTCGGCGTGGGCGGTCACGCCCTGCTCGCGGAGGACGCGTGCGAAGTGGTGCGACGGCGCGATGACGACGGCAGCACGCTTGGCGAACTCCTGCAGGTAGGACCAGACGCCCGTGGGCAGGGTCGAGAGCCGCGGCCGGAGGACTCTGCGCTGCCACCAGGACAGGGCTCCGACGACGAGGCCCGGCGCCGGCATGGTCTGCTCGATGCCGACGTCCATGCGGTTGTGCATGGTGTGGAGCGCCGGGATCCCGTGCCGTTCGGCGTAGCGGTAGGCCGTGAGCGCCTGCCAGAAGTCGGCCTGCACGTGCACGACGTCGACCGGGGGCAGCTCGGCCAGGCGTGCGTCGAGCCAGCGGTCGGTGAGCCGGCCGGGCACGGTCATCGAGTACTCGCGGTCGAGCGTGATGGGGATCGAGGGGGTGTCGAGGTAGTGCGGGTCGTCGTCGTGCGCCTGGTGCATCCGCGGTGAGCACACCGTGACGGTGTGCCCCGCGGCCTCCAGGAAGCGCCGCTGCAGTCGGATCGAGACCTGGGCCCCGCCGGACGACTCGGGGTGCTGGTCGCTGAAGACGAGGATGTGCATGGTCACCAAGGCTACCCGTGGCGCCAGGGTCCGAGGTGTCCGGCGATGCGACTCAGGCTTCGTCGAGGACGGCGACGATCGACTCCTGCAGGTACCCGAGCCAGGCGTAGATCGCCATCATGAGCTGCGGATCCTGCTCGTCGTCCGACGTCGTCGGAGCCGGGTCGAACGGCTCCACGTCGTCCTCCTCGATGCCGAGTCGAGCCGCGATGGTGAGCCGGGTGTCGTTGAGGAACCGCAGCCAGGTCCAGGCCGTCTCACCCTCGAGGGTCACGGCTGCACCGTCCTCGTGCCCCGCCGGGACCTCGGTCGGCTGAGCCGCATCGGACGCGTCGGTGGTGAGCGCCGCCAGGACGGTCCGCGCCGCGGTCACCTTGCCGCCGACGAGGTCGTCGGCGGTGAAGCGTCGGAACTCCGCGGCGGCCTCGGGATCGTCGCGGTACCCCTCCGGCACCAGTCGCGCCATGGCGGGGTCGAGCTCCACGGCGGTCGCCAGCCCGGCGCGCGTCGCGTCTTCGAGCATGTCGACGAGCTGGCTCGCCAGTTGCTCGAGGATCGAGGTCTCCTGCTCGTCGAGGCGGAGCACGACGGGTCCGACGGGCGGACGGACGAAGGCGCTCATGCGTCGGCCTTCGCGAGCGAGGCCCAGAGCCCGTACCCGTGCATGGCCTCGACGTGGCGCTCCATCTCCTCGCGGTTGCCGGTCGCGACGACCGCGCGGCCCTCGTGGTGCACGGCGAGCATGAGTCGCTCCGCCTCCTCGTGCGTGTAACCGAAGTAGCTGCGGAAGACGAGCGAGACGTAGGACATGAGGTTCACCGGGTCGTTCCACACGATGGTGACCCACGGCTGCATGGTGAGGGTCGCCTCGTCGACGATCGGCTGGTCGAGGATCTGCGCCATCCTCCAAGCCTCCCACGATGTGTACCGAAGCGCCTCCCTGCCGGGGTCCGACTCAGGAAGCGGACGGTGCGCCGGCGCGCGGCTGGCGGAGCGGCAGGGTCACGGTGAAGGTGGAGCCGCGGCCCGGGCGGCTGGACACGGTGATCCAGCCATGATGCGCCTCGGTGATGGACTTCACGATCGACAGCCCGAGGCCGACGCCTGGCCGCGCGTCGTCGCGGACCTCCCTGGCCCGGAAGAAGCGATCGAAGAGCTGCCGCTGGTCGTCCGGCGAGATGCCGATGCCGGTGTCCGCGACGTTGACGGTGCAGGTCTCGCCGTCCACCGCGACGGTCACCGCGACCCGTCCACCCCGCGGGGTGTACTTCACCGCGTTCGACAGCAGGTTGTCGAGGACCTGGCGGAGCCGGCCGCCGTCGCCCTCCAGTTCCACGTGGGGAGGGATCTCGGCCCGAACGGCGACACCGGCCTCCGACGCCTGCGGCAGGATCGCGGCCGCGCTCGCCCGAGCGATGTCGGCGACGTCGGTGAGGGCGATGCGCACCCGCATCTCGGCGTCCCCCGCCGCGAGCAGGTCGCCGATGATTGCGTACAGCTGCTCCGCGTTGCGCTGGATCGTCGAGACCTCGCGCTCCAGTCCGAGCTGCCGGAGGTCATGTCCCTCGGTGAGGAGGTCGAGGTAGCCGATGATCGACGTCAACGGGGTGCGGAGCTCGTGCGAGACGTCGATGAGGAACGCTTCGCGCAGCGCCACCGCATTGGCGAGGTCGGTGACGTCGTGCCCGACCGTGATGGTGCCGACGAAGGTGCCGTCGTCGGTGTGCACCTGTCTCGCGTTGCCGATGATGGCGCGCTGGTCTCCCGGCTCGCCGATCCAATACAGTTCGCCGCGGAAGCTCTCCCCGCGCAGCGCCCGGTTGATGACCTGCTTCTCGGGCGACACCCGAGTCTTCCGGTCCGGTCCGTACACGTGGACACCGGCGCGGGTCTTCCGGTCGAACCCGGCCAATTCGGCTTGCTCGTACGTCGCCTCGTTGCGAAGCGCTGCCGTGCCGTCGGGCCGGAAGAAGGCGACGGCGGCGTCGACGGATTCCGAGACCGTCGTCGCGATGGCCGCCGCCTCCGTCGCCGCGGCGAGGGCGATTCGCGCCCGTCCCTCATGGGCGCGGAGCTGACGCGCGGCCAGATGCACGGTGACGGTCATGATGAGGACGAGCGCCGGCAGGATGCAGATCGCACCCCACCCGCCAGGCGTCGTCGGCCATGCACCGGCGCGCGCCACCGGGATGAGGGAGACGAAGATCGCTCCGAAGACCGGGACGGGCAGGGCCGAGACCCCGAACCCACCCGCGAGCCAGAGGACCGGGATCACGATGAGGAGACCCGACGTCGGCAGGTTCGGCAGGGTGTCGCGGAAGAAGCCGACGGCGAGGATGTCGATGGTCGGCACCAGCACGAGCAGGCCGCGGAGCGCGCCGGACGGTGGCACGGCGAAGAGCAGGGACGTGGCCGCGGCCGTCAGGGAGAGCCCGATGAGGAAGTCGGGCTCCAGCAGGGTCCAGGTCGAGGTCAGGCCGATGTACAGCCCGAGCATCAGGATCGAGGCGATGAACGCGAACTGCGCTCCGGCGAAGAGGTGGTTCGTCCGCGGGAGGGGTGCGGCGGCCGCCGCCGGGACGGAGATGCCGACGGCCGGTGACGCCGGTCGTGGACCGGCGGCAGGTCGAGCCGGGGCGGGCCGGGCCGGGCCGGCTTGAACGTGACCCGCCTGCATGGGGGCTGGCCGGGCGCCGCCACGATCACGGAATCGCGGATCCTGGGGCTGACGCTGGGCCATGGCTGCTCTCCGGAAGGGGACAAGCGATCACCGGGCTCGGGCCGCTCACTCCCGAACCCTACCCGGTGTGCGGACCGCGCTCCGAAACCGTTGACAGCAGGCGGCTCAGGTCGGCACGTGATCGGGCCGCTTGGGCGGGTACACCCAGGTGACCATCACCACCGAGATCATCATGAGGAGGAACCACGACACCAGCTTGGTGAGCGGGACGAGCTGCCAGCCGTCCTCCTGATTCGGGTACAGCCAGGCGCCCGTGATCGTCCCGATGTTCTCCGCGATCCAGATGAAGCAGGCCACGAGCAGGAACGCCACCAGCACGGGCATGCGGTGCGTCCGACGGAACACGCGGAAGTGCATCATCGTCCGCGCGAACACGACGAGGACGGCAGCGAGCAGCACCCATCGCAGATCGACGACGTAGTGCTGGCTGAAGAAGTTGACGTAGATGCCAGCGGCGATGATCGTCGTGAGCCACACCCGTGGATAGCGGTCGAACCGGAGGTCGAAGAGCCGGTACACGCGGACCATGTACGACCCGACGGCCGCGTACATGAACCCGGTGTACAACGGCACGGAGCCGAGGTGCAGGACCCCGCCGCCGTCGTACTCCCACGACCCGATCCCGGTCTTGAACAGCTCCATACCCGTCCCGACGACGTGGAACAGGACGATCACCCAGAGTTCACGACCGGTCTCGAGCCTGGTGACGATCATGACCACCTGGATGACGATGGCAGCGACGACGAGCGCGTCGTTCCGGGCGAGCCAGACCTCGTCGGGGTACCAGAGGCGGGCGGCGACGATCACGGCGAGCATCGCTGCGCCGAAGATGCACGCCCACGCCTGTTTCGCCCCGAAGACGAGGAACTCGACGGCTTTCGCCCGCGCACCACCGTCGGAGGCGTCGCGCAGGAGCCGGTTGGCCCGGTCGTCGATCCAGCGCTCGACCGCGGTCAGTTCGTGCTGGTCCACCCGGCGTGTGTCGCGACCCGCTCCGTCTGCGGGGGTGGGCGGCTCGGACATCGGGCCAGCATACGGGCACACTCGGCGCCGCACCTGGGACGTCGGGACCACCCCGACGCGGGCTGCGACGTCGCGCATCGAGCGCCTCTGGAACGCCGCCTGACGCACATGACTCCTGCAACGCCCGTCCGGACTGTCGACGATGCCGGCGATTGAGCGGCCGGTGCTCGTCGAGCGGTCCAAGCAGCAGGAGTTACGGACGCGGCCCGCCGGCGGCCCGGGGGCGCGAGATCGTCACCGTGAACTTCTGGTTGCGCGCGAGCTGCGTCGTCGGGCCGACGAGCCGCTCGAGCGCCGCCCGGTAGCCGAGGTGCGAGTTCCACACGACGGCAAGGGTGCCACCCGGCTGCAGGACACGCCCGGCCTCGGCGAACAGGTCGTGCGCGACGCCCGTGTGCACGGTGGTCCCGCTGTGGAAGGGCGGGTTCAGGACGATGAGGTCGGCTGACGCGTCCGGCTGCATCGACAGGCCGTCGTCGCGGAGCACCGTGATGCGCTCGGCCAGTCGGCGGTCGGCGTCGTCGTTGGCGGCGATGGTCGCGGTGGTCGAGGCGACCGCTGCGGCGGACTGGTCGGTCGCGATGACCATGAGCTCGGGTCGGGCGATGGCGAGCGACACCGCGAGGACGCCGGTGCCGCAGCCGAGGTCGATGGCCGTCCGGGCGTCGGGCGCGATCTCCGGCAGCGCCTCGAGCAGGAAGCGGGTGCCGATGTCGAGCTTCGTGCCGGCGAACGCCGCGCCGGCGGCGGCGATGGTCAGGCCGATGTCGGCATGGTGCTCGGTGCGCAGCGCGGTCGAGGCCGTGGTGTCGGCCTCGTCACGCTCTCCCTCGACGGCGGCGGTCACCGGGTCGCTGGCGCGGAGCACCCGGGACTTCTGCCGGGCGAGGCTCGCGGTGACGGTCGAGAAGCTCCGACCGAGGACCTCGTTCATCGCGGGCGTCAGGTGTTTCACCCGGCCACCCGCCAGGAGGCGGACGTCTGCGGCGCTCCAACGAGCCACGGCGGCGGCGATCTCGTGCAGTGCCTCGAGGTGCTTGGGCAACTGGAGGAGGACGAGCGATGCGCCGGAGAACAGCTCTTCGCCGAGCGGCAGGTTGCGGAAGCCGCCGTCGATGCCGAGCCGTTCGGCGTTGGCTGCGAGGGCACGTTCTCCGACGGCGGCGTCCTGGTGGACCCGGACGTCCGTCGCCCCCAGGAGCGCGATGGCGCCGAGGGTCAGGGCCCCGTAGGCGTCGCCGACGACGACGATCTCGCCGGGCGTCGGCACCCGCCCGGCCAGGGCCTCGGCCGCTTCGTCGAGCAGGAGCCGATCGGTCGCGTCGACGGCGAAGAGGTTGGGTGCCTCGTGATCGGGGAACCGGCGCAGCGCGTCGAATGAGAACTCGGGCATCCCCTCAGCGTAACCGGCCAGGCGATACGAGGAACGGCGTCACCGTCTGCGGACGCGTCGAGCCGGCTTCTCCGCCTTCACGGCTCGGAGGACGGCCGGGAAGACGAGGACACCGAGCCCGGCGGAGACGAGGAGGTTGACGACCGTGGCGATGGCGACGCCTTGTCCGAAGGCTCGCACGGTCTCGAGGCCACTGGCGTCCTCGGCGCGGACGGACGCGATCGCACCGAACACGATCACGAGGCTGATGACCGCGAAGATGAGCTGCAGTGGGACGGTGGCCCACATGCCCCAGTGCGTGACGGCTCCTGCGCGACGCACGCCGTGACGCCGCAGGATCCGCAGGCTGAGGGCGATGCCACCGAGGAAGGCGACGACCCCGAGCGCGACGTACCCCCACACCCAGGCACCGAACGGCGGTGTGAGGAAGAGCAGGATGAACCCGAACACGCGCGAGAAGCCGTCGACCCATTCGGCCTCGCCCGCACCGAGCAGGACGCCGACGAGGATCGGGGCGCCGATCACGACGAGCGTCAGCAGCGGAAGCACGCCGGCGACGACACCGAAGTACATGAGCGGGTAGGCGGTCAGTCCGGTCAGCCGGGCGCCGCGCCGCCTCCGGGCCGTCGCGGGTGCGGTCTGCGCCGGGTCCGGCTTCGTCACCACGGGCTGCGCGCTCATGCCCCAACCCTACGCGCACCCGAAAGCGCACTCGTGGTCGTCATCCATGTGGGATGACGACCACGAGTGCGCTTTCGTCGGCTATTCGGAGAGCGACGGCCGCCAGACGACGACCTCGGTCCGGCGACGGGTGCGGGTACCGCTCCGCATCGGGACGACGCTCCCCTCCATGCCTGCGGCGAACACCCGGTTGCCCGGAGTCCGCAGCAGGGCGTTGGCGAGCGCGTGCTCGAGCTCCCGCACCCGACCCTGGAGCGAGCTGACCTCGTTCTCCAGGGTCAGGATGCGGGAGATGCCCTCGAGGCTGACGCCCTCGGCACTGAGCCTGGACACCTCACGGAGCTGGGCGATGTCGCGCATCGAGTACCTGCGCGACTTCCCGGCGGTCCGCGTCGGCGACACGAGACCGAGCCGGTCGTACTGCCGGAGGGTCTGCGGGTGCATGCCGGCGAGCTCGGCAGCCATCGCGATCGCGAAGACCGGCGAATGCTCGTCCATGCTCTCTGCCCTTCCGTGTGCTGCTGGTTACTAGCCCCGAGCCCGAGCGATGAGTTCGTCGCGGGGGTTGTCCTTCGGCTCCAGCTCGTGGAACCGTTCGAGTGCTTCCTTGGCCTCGCCGCCGAGGTGCGCCGGCACGACGATCTGCACGACGGCCAGGAGGTCGCCGGTGCCCTTCGTCGTCGCGACACCGCGGCCCTTGACGCGGAGGACGCGACCGCTCGGCGTACCGGGGGCGACCCGCAGCTTGACGGGGTCGCCGCCGAGCGTCGGAACCTCGATCGTGGCGCCGAGCGCGGCCTCCACGAAGGTGACCGGCACGGTGACACGGAGGTTCAGGCCGTCGCGTTCGAACACGGGATGCTTGCGGACACTCACGGTGACCACGATATCGCCGGGTTCGCCGCCGTCCGGACTCGGCTGCCCCTTGCCGCGCAGGCGGATCTTCTGTCCATCCGACACGCCCGCCGGGATCTTCACCTTGATGGTGCGTCCCTCGGAGGTCTGCAGGGAGATGGTGTCGCCCTGCGTGGCCGTGATGAAGTCGATCGTCGTGTGCGCGGTGATGTCGCGGCCGGGCGTGGGTCCGCCGTAGCCCCGGAAGCCACCGGTGGTCTGGCCGAAGCCACCCTGGCCGAACATGCCGCCGAGGATGTCCTCGTATCCGGGAGGAGCCTGCTGGTAGCTGTAGCTCTGGCGACCGCCACCACCACCGCCACCACCGAACATCGACCCGAAGACGTCCTCGAAGCCGCCCTGGCCGCCGCCGGCACCCGGAGCGGTGAAGCGGGCTCCACCACCCATGGCGCGGACGGCGTCGTACTCCTTGCGCTGCTCGGGATCGCCGAGGACCGAGTGGGCCTCGCTGATCTCCTTGAACTTCGCCTCGGCCTTCGCATCACCCGGGTTGGAGTCCGGGTGATACTGCCGGGCCAGCTTCCGGTAGACCTTCTTCAGCTCCGCGGGCGTCACGTCCTTCTTGACGCCGAGGACCTTGTAGAAGTCCTTGTCGAACCAGTCCTGACTCGCCATGGCTAGCTCGCCGGGACCGCGACGACCACCTTCGCGGCGCGCAGCAGGGTGGAGCCCAGGTGGTACCCGGTCTCCACGACGTCGAGGACGGTCTCGCCCTCGGCGCCCGGCGTGGGCTGCTGGAAGATGGCCTCGTGCACGTTGGGGTCGAAGGTCTCGCCGACCGCTCCGAACGGCTTCAGCCCGAGCTTCTCGGCAGCGCCGCGGAGCTTGGCCGCGATCTGCGTGAAGGGGGCGTCACCCTCGAGGTCGCCGTGCTTCTCAGCGCGGTCGAGGTCGTCGAGCACCGGGAGCAGGACCTTGGCGACCTCGCCGGTGGTGCGCTCGCGCTCCACCTCACGGCCGGCCTCGGTGCGCTTCCGGTAGTTCGCGTACTCGGCCGTGACGCGCTGCAGGTCGCCGAGGCGTTCTGCAGCGAGCTGCTCGGCCGGGGAGAGGTCGCCGCCCTGAACGGGCTCCTCGGGAGCCGCGTTGAGGATGTCCTCGACGGTCAGCTCGTCGTCGGCGGCCGGTGCGTCGGCGTCGGCGGATTCGGCAGGTGCGCCCGAGGGGGCCGACGCGTCGGCGTCAACCCCCTCGGTGCCAGGCTGACGAACCTCGCCGGTCTCCGGGTCGATCCGTCGCTTGTCGCGAATGATGGGATCGTCCTGGTTCTGGTTCTGGTTCTCGTCAGTCATGGTTACTTCTTGTCCTTGTCGTCTTCGTCCTCGACGACCTCGGCGTCGACGACGTCCTCATCGGAGGTCGCCTCCTCAGCCGGGGCCTCGGTTCCTGCGGCGGACTCGGAGGCCTGCGCCTGGGCGTAGATCGCCTCGCCGAGCTTGACCTGGCTCTCGTTGAGCTTGTCGAACGCGGTCTTCACCGCGTCCTCGTCCTCACCGGCGAGCGCGCTCTTCAGGGCGTCGACATCGGCCTGGACGTCGGTCTTGACGTCCTCGGGCAGCTTGTCGTCGTTCTCCTTGATGAGCTTGTCGATCGAGTAGGCGAGCTGCTCGGCGCTGTTGCGGACCTCGGCCTGCTCGCGGCGGGCCTTGTCGTCCGCAGCGTGCTCCTCGGCCTCGCGGACCATGCGCTCGATGTCCTCCTTGCCGAGGGACGAGCCACCGGTGATGGTCATCGACTGCTCCTTGCCGGTGCCCTTGTCCTTGGCGGACACGTGCACGATGCCGTTGGCGTCGATGTCGAAGGTGACCTCGACCTGCGGCACACCGCGCGGAGCCGGCGCGATGCCGGTCAGCTCGAAGGTGCCGAGGTTCTTGTTGTCGCGGGTGAACTCGCGCTCGCCCTGGAAGACCTGGATCGCGACGGACGGCTGGTTGTCGTCGGCCGTGGTGAAGGTCTCGCTCCGCTTCGTGGGGATCGCGGTGTTGCGCTCGATGAGCTTCGTCATGATGCCACCCTTGGTCTCGATACCGAGCGACAGGGGGGTGACGTCGATGAGCAGCACGTCCTTGCGCTCACCCTTCAGCACGCCGGCCTGGAGGGCTGCGCCGACGGCGACGACCTCGTCAGGGTTGACGCCCTTGTTGGGCTCCTGACCACCGGTGAGCTTCTTGACGAGCTCCGCGACGGCGGGCATGCGGGTCGATCCACCGACGAGCACGACGTGTGCGATGTCGGAGACCTTCACGCCTGCCTCGGCGATGACGTCGTTGAACGGCTTGCGGGTGCGCTCGAGCAGGTCCTGCGTGAGCTCCTCGAACTTGGCGCGGGAGAGCGTCTCGTCGAGGTTCGCCGGGCCGTTCTCCGTGAGGGACAGGTACGGGAGCTGGATCGAGGTCGACATCGAGGAGCTGAGCTCCTTCTTCGCCTGCTCGGCGGCTTCCTTGAGGCGCTGCTTCGCGATCTTGTCGCCCGAGACGTCGACACCGGTCGAGTCCTTGAAGCGCTTGATCAGGTAGTCGACGACGCGCTGGTCCCAGTCGTCTCCACCGAGGCGGTTGTCACCGGAGGTGGAGCGGACCTGGATGGTGGAGAAGTCGTCGTCCTTGCCCACTTCGAGCAGCGAGACGTCGAAGGTACCGCCACCGAGGTCGAAGACGAGGATGAGCTCGTCCTCCTTGCCACGGTCGAGGCCGTAGGCGAGGGCTGCGGCGGTCGGTTCGTTGATGATGCGGAGCACGTTGAGGCCTGCGACCTCACCGGCCTCCTTCGTGGCCTGACGCTCGGCGTCGTTGAAGTAGGCGGGGACGGTGATGACCGCGTCGGTCACGGTGTCACCCAGGTACTGCTCGGCGTCGCGCTTCAGCTTCGCGAGGATGCGGGCGGAGAGCTCCTGCGGCGTGTATTTCTTGCCGTCGACGTCGAACTTCCAGTCGGTGCCCATGTGGCGCTTGACGCTCGCGATGGTGCGGTCGACGTTGGTGACGGCCTGGCGCTTCGCGGTCTCGCCGACGAGCACCTCGCCGTCCTTGGTGAATGCGACGACGGAGGGGGTGGTGCGGAAGCCCTCGGCGTTGGCGATGACGGTGGGTTCTCCACCTTCGAGGACGGCGACCACCGAGTTGGTGGTACCGAGGTCGATGCCTACTGCACGTGCCATGTGTTGGTTCTCCTTGCGTTGACTGCCGGTTCGGAACTCGTCGACTCGGGCGGCATGCGGATGGCGTCCGGCCGACTCGACGAGCTCGGCACCGAGCTGATTGGTGGGGTGATGCTGGTGTGACATCGAGACTTGAGCCCCGATGACTCAATGCTACCGAGGCCTGGTTTCGACGTCAAGAAAGTTGAGTCCGCCTGGCTCAACTCCCAGCGGATGGCCAGTTTGCCTGCCCCAACCCCCGTGCTGCCCCCGATCCGCCGGATGTGGTGCGGCTCCTAGGCTTGGGGGATGCCCCATCGCCACTCCCCTCGCCTTTTGGCCGCCCTCGTCGCAACGATCGGAGCCCTCGCCCTCGCCGCGTGCGGATCCGGGGCCCCGACGTCGAGCTCCACGACCATGAGCACTCCGAGCGCCACCCCCGCCTCGACGTCCTCCGCCGAGGCGACCGAGACGGCCGCAGCTACGACGTGCGACACGGTCCTCACCGAGCAGGGATACGCGGACCTCGAGCAGACCCAGATGGAACCGCGGGCGTATCAGGTCACACGGACCGATCTGACGTTCCTCGTCGACGCCGGTGGCGTCGCGTGCACCTGGACGAAGCCGCAGACCGACATCTCGGCGACGGTCGCGCAGGCACCGTTCGACGAGACGGCCTGGGCGGCCAAGCAGACCGAACTCGAGGCCGCCGGATTCGTCGAGAGCGATGAGTCCGGACTCCCGTTCCTCCTCGAGCCGACCGACCCGGGCGGCAACCTCTCCGGTGGCTTCGTGTGGCAGGACGGGCAACTCTTCTACGTGAGCGCGCCGAGCCTGCTGGATTCGGTGCGAGGACTTCAGGAGTAGGAACCCTCCGGGCCGCTCCGGTCACCGAGCCTGTCGAGGTTCCCACGCACAGACGACGACAGGCCCAGGATCCGGCGCACCGATCCCTGGGCCTGTCGATCCATCTCCCCGCCTAGGCGGCTTCCGCCACCACCACGGAACGCTCCGTGACGACGATCTTCCCGCCGACCGCGTCGACGTGCACGGTCGAGCCGTCGCCGACCCCGCCGCCCACGACGAGCTCGGCGATGCGGTCATCGACCTCACGCTGGATGAGGCGACGCAGGGGACGCGCCCCGTACTCCGGCTCGTAGCCGAGCTCCGCGAGGAGGGTGAGCGCTTCCGGAGTCGTCTCGAGAGACGCACCGCGTGCGGCCAACCGCTCGGTCGTACGGCCGAGCATCAGTCCGACGATCTCCTGCAGCTGCTGCTGGTCGAGCTTGCGGAAGAGGACGACCTCATCGATGCGGTTGAGGAACTCCGGACGCATCGCTTCGCGCAGTTTGCCCATGACCCGGGCACGCAGCGCCTCCTCGGAGCCGAAGCCCGTCGGGTCGTCGGCGCCACCGGCCACGAAGCCCATCGCTCCGGACCGCGAGGCCAGGAACTCGGAGCCGAGGTTCGACGTCATGACGACGACCGTGTTGCGGAAGTCGATCGTCCGCCCCTGACCGTCGGTCAGGCGACCGTCGTCGAGCACCTGCAGGAGCAGGTTGAAGACGTCCGGGTGCGCCTTCTCGATCTCGTCGAACAGCACGATCGAGTAGGGGTTCCGGCGCACGCGCTCGGTGAGCTGGCCCGCCTCGTCGAACCCGACGTACCCGGGAGGGGCACCGACGAGTCGCGACACCGTGTGACGTTCGCCGAACTCACTCATGTCGAAGCGGATCACCGAGTGCTCATCCGCGAAGAGGGATCCGGCGAGCGCCTTCGCGAGTTCCGTCTTGCCGACGCCGGTGGGGCCGAGGAACAGGAAGCTGCCGACAGGGCGGTTCGCGTCCCCCATGCCCGTGCGGTTGCGACGGACGGCCTTCGAGACCGCGGTCACGGCGTCGTGCTGGCCGATGACGCGAGCGTGCAGTTCGTCCTCGAGGCCGGCGAGACGTTCCCGCTCACCCTCCGTGAGCCGACTGACCGGGATGCCGGTGGCACGGGACACGACGCCGGCGATCTGCGCCTCGTCGACGACCGCGTCGCGGTCGGTGCGCGCGCCGGGGCCGCTGGAAGCGGCGTCGAGCTTCGCCTGGACGGCGGTGATCTCGTCGCGGATGCGCGAGGCCTCCTCGTAGTGCTCGGCCGACACGGCGGCGTTCTTCGACGCCTCGAGTGTCGCGAGCTCCTCGACGAGGGCGCTCACGTCGACCGCCTTCCCGAGCCGCAACCGCAGCCGGGCTCCGGCCTGGTCGACGAGGTCGATGGCCTTGTCTGGCAGGACGCGGTCGGGCAGGTAGCGGGCCGAGAGCTCGACGGCTGCGCGGAGGGCGTCGTCGGTGAAGCGGACGTCGTGGTGCTCCTCGTACGCCGGACGGAGACCGTCGAGGATGAGGACGGCGTCCTCGATCGACGGCTCGCCGACGCGCACGGGCTGGAAGCGGCGTTCGAGCGCCGGGTCCTTCTCGATCCCGCGGTACTCACGGAGCGTGGTCGCACCGATGAGGTGCAGCTCACCGCGAGCGAGACGCGGCTTGAGCATGTTCCCGGCGTCCATGCCGCCCTCGCCGGAACCTCCGGCGCCGACGACGGTGTGGACCTCGTCGATGAAGACGATCAGCTCGGAGCGGTTGGCTGCGATCTCGTCGAGCAGGCCGGTGAGGCGCTCCTCGAAGTCACCGCGGTAGCGGGTTCCGGCGACCATGGCCGGCAGGTCGAGTGAGACGACGCGCTTGCCGCGCAACTGCTCCGGGACGCCGCCGTCGACGATCGCCTGGGCGAGCCCCTCGACGACCGCCGTCTTGCCGACGCCGGCCTCGCCGACGAGGACGGGGTTGTTCTTCGTGCGGCGGGAGAGGATCTCGATGGTCTGCTCGATCTCCTCGGAACGTCCGATGACGGGGTCGAGCGACCCGCCGGCGGCGAGCGCCGTGAGGTCGGTGCCGAAGCGGTCGAGCATCGGGGTGTCCGAGTCGAGGTCGTCCGCATCGCGGTCGTCCTGGTCGTCGGTGGCGACGCCGGGGTCGCCGACGGTCTGGCGCATGCCCTGGGTCAGCGCCTCCGCCGTGACGCCGGCGCGGGCGAGGACCTCACCGGCGGGCGAGTCCTGGTTGATGACGAGCGCGAAGAAGAGGTGCTCGGGGTCGACGTAGGTCGACCCGGCGGCGCGGGCCACCTGGTAGGCGTGGAACAGCGCGCGCTGGGCCGACGGCGTGATGGCCGGGTCCTTGACGCTCGGCGAGGACGCCTGCGGCAGGCGCTGCTCGGCGGCCTTGGCGATGACCTTCGGGTCGACGCCGAGGCGCGCGACGGCGTCCTTCGCGGGCTCCTCGCTCACGATGACGCGCAGGATGTGCAGCGCGTCGAGCTCGTTCTGGCCGCGCTCGAGCGCGAACCGGCCGGCGCGCTGCAGGATCTCCTGCGTCCGCGCGGTGAGGAAGCGGCTGAGGTCGATGGTCCGCGCCGAACGCGCCCGCTCGCCCTCGAGGTATCGGGCGAGGAAGTCGTCGAACGACGACGATCCGCCGTCTGCTGCTGCGCCGCCCTGGGTGAAGTCTTCGGGCACGTGAACCTCCTGGATTCAAACTTGAGTGTCGTACGCTCAAGTCCAACGCGGGGTGCCTCCGGCTATTCCCAGGCCCGTTCCGCGTCCCAGCGAACCCCCAGCCATCGCGCTGCGGGACGCACGCTACCGCCCGTTCACCACGCGGCACTAGCCTCAGTGCATGAGCACGACTCCCCCAGGTGGCACCGACGACACCGGCCGGACAGGCGGGCACGGCGACGAGGCCCCGCGTCTCGGATCCCGGCCCCGCAACTTCCCGCCACCACCGCTCGTCACCCCCGACGCCGCAGCGGCCACCGTCGACCTCGACACCTCGCAGGTCGCCGCCGTGAAGGCGCAGGCGGGTCGCAAGGGTCGCATCTTCGCGTGGAGCCTGTGGGACTGGGGTTCGGCGTCGTTCAACGCGGTCGTCACCACCTTCGTGTTCACCGTCTACCTGACGAGCGACTCCTTCGGCGAGGAGGCCGCGGTGTCGGCGTCCCTCGGGTGGGCGCTCGCGGCCGCCGGACTGCTGATCGCGATCCTCGCGCCGGTCGTCGGCCAACGGTCGGACTCCGCCGGGCGACGGAAGTTCTGGCTCGGCTTCAACACCTACGTCGTCGTCGCGGTCACCGCGCTCCTCTTCTTCGTCGCGCCCGATCCGAACTTCCTCTGGCTGGGCCTCGTCCTCCTCGCCGTCGGCAACATCGTGTTCGAGTTCGCCGGGGTCAACTACAACGCGATGCTCGCCCAGGTGTCGACGCCCACCTCCATCGGCAAGGTCTCCGGTCTCGGCTGGGGCATGGGGTACATCGGCGGCATCGTGCTGCTGCTCATCGTGTACTTCGGCTTCATCTCCCCCGAGGTCGGACTCTTCGGCGTCACCGGCGAGGACGGCATGGACGTCCGCGTCGCGATGCTCGTGTCCGCGGCGTGGTTCGGGGTCTTCGCCCTACCCGTACTGCTCGCCGTGCCCGAGTACCACGCACCCCAGGCCGTCGCCCGGCCGCACGTCGGGTTCTTCGCCTCCTACGGGGTGCTCGCCAAGAGCATCGCGGAACTCTGGCGCGACAGCCGACAGACGCTCTACTTCCTGCTCGCGAGCGCCGTGTTCCGCGACGGGCTCGCCGGTGTCTTCACCTTCGGTGGCGTCCTGGCCGCCGGGACCTTCGGCTTCTCACCCGGCGAGGTGATCATCTTCGCGATCGCCGCCAACGTCGTCGCCGGGATCGCGACGATCACGATCGGCCTGCTCGACGACAAGGTGGGCCCGAAACCCGTCATCGTCGCGTCGCTCATCGGCCTCGTCATCGCGGGAAGCGCCGTGTTCTTCCTCCACGAGGGCGGCGCGACGATCTTCTGGATCTTCGGCCTCATGCTGTGCCTGTTCGTCGGCCCTGCCCAGTCGGCGAGCCGCTCGTTCCTGGCGCGCATCATCCCCGAGGGCCGCGAGGGTGAGGTCTTCGGCCTCTACGCCACGACCGGCCGCGCCGTGTCCTTCCTCGCGCCGACCGCCTTCGCACTGTTCGTCACGCTCGGCGGGGCGCAGTTCTGGGGGATCCTCGGGATCGTGCTCGTGCTGCTCGTCGGCCTCGGGCTCCTGATCCCGGTGCATGCAAAGCAGGGGCGGCTCAGCTCGCGGGCCTGATGCGCGGCTCCGGTGAGCCGACCACACGGCCATCAGCTTGATTTCGTAATTACGATATTTATACACTTGGGTCATGACGACCATCGACCCCGGCGATCTCGAGGCACGTCTCGCGCGTCTCGAAGCCGCCGTGTTCGCCCGACCGGTCGATGAGGGCACGACCACCGAGCGACCGGATGACGTTCCGTCCGCAGCCGCGACGGGCGATGCCGACGACACCTTCTGGGCGCTCCACGGGCTCGAACAGCGCACGGCCGAGCTCGAGCACGGGGCGGTCCTCTTCACCGGATCGGTCGTCGCCGGCGGCGGACCCGTGCAGTGGCAGTACGCCAGAGCGACCGACGACCTCCTCGCGCTCGGCGACGACCCCGACGCCGTGGAATCAACAGGCTCCGGTCCACTCGCGACCGCGGCATCGCGGCTCGCGGCCATCGGCTCCCCCGTCCGGCTGCAGCTGCTCCTGGCCGTCGCCAACGGCACCTCCGCACTCGCGGACCTCGGCGAACTCGACGGCATCGGGACGACCGGCCAGGTCTACCACCACGTCCGCGTCCTGACCGCCGCCGGCTGGCTGCAACCCGCCGGCCGCGGACGGGTCGCGGTCCCACCCATGCGACTCGTCCCGCTGCTCGTCGCCGTCGCCGCCATGGAATGACCACCGACCCCAGGAAGGACCCCGCATGACCGCCACACCACGCAGCACGTCCCGACCCAGACGGGTCTGGGTCATCGCCGCCATCAGCACCGCTGTCGCCCTCGCGGCCGGACTCGCCCTCCGGCCAGGGCCCTCGACGCTTCCCGCAGAGGCCGCCGGCGACGTGGAACTCGCGGCGACCGTCCGCGAACTCGCCGGCCCCGACCGCAAGGCCGTGCTGGCCGTCGTCGTCACCCCGGACGGCACCCGCACCGCGACGATCGGCGCCCAGCCGGACACCCGGTTCGAGATCGGGTCGGTGAGCAAGGCCTTCACGGGACTGTTGCTCGCTGACGCGATCGAGCGTGGCGAGGTCGCCCCGGACACCAGGCTCGGTGACCTCCTCGAACTGGGCGACGCACCCGCGGCGGACGTCACCCTCGAGCAGCTCGCCACCCACACCTCCGGCCTGCCGCGACTGCCGATGGACCTCTCGACGATCCTCTCCTCAGCGTGGTTCGCACTCACGACGGCGAACCCGTACGGAGAGGACCTCGAGAAGCTGCTCGAACAGGCGCGGTCCGCGTCCCTCGACACCCCGAAGGGCACCTACTCCAACCTCGCCTTCGAACTCCTCGGCGCCGCCCTCGGCTCGGCCGCCGGCACCAGCTACGCCGATCTCCTCGAGGAGCGGATCACCGGTCCGATGGGACTCGACTCGACCAGCCCCGTGAGCGATGCAGCAGAGCTCGGCGACCGCGACCTCCTCGGTGAGACCGCCGGCGGACGGACCGCCGCAGCATGGACCGGCACGGCGATCGGGCCCGCTGGCGGCATCCGCTCGGACACGGCGGATCTCGCACGCTTCGCGGAACGACTGGCCGACGGCAGCGCACCGGGCATCGCGGCACTCGCCCCACAGGCGGCGTTCGGCGATCACGAGATCGGCTGGGCCTGGATCACCGATCGGAAGGCGATCGACGGCGAGGACCTCGTCTGGCACAACGGTGCCACGGGCGGCTTCGCGTCCTTCGTCGGCGTCGTCCCGGCGACCGGCACCACGGTGGTCCTCGTCTCGGCGACCCAGGAGTCGGTCGATGCGGCCGGTGTCGCCCTCCTCGAGCAGATCGGAGCAGCACGATGATCGAGATCCTCATCCCCGCCGTCGTCGCCCTGGTCATCGCCTGGTTCCTCGCCCTCCAGGTCGCGCATGCGTGGAGTACGGGACGCTGGGCGGCGACCGAGCGCTACCGGCTGGTCGCCGACGCCGTCGACAGCATCGTGATCCTCGCCCTCGTGCGCGCCCTCGCCGCGCCGGTCGGCGTCTGGTCCTGGGCGTGGGTCATCGCCGTCGCGATCGTCGGCTTCGGACTCGCCGGAGCCGCCCTGCGCTGGCGGTCACTCCCGTGGCACGCACCAAAACCGAAGCGCTCACTCGACGAGCACGGGGCGACGGTCGAGACCGCGGTCGCGCCGAAGGACCGCCGGCGGCAGGTCCAGGCCGGTGTCTACGGTGTGGTCGGCGTCGCGATCGTCGCGCTCTGCTGGTGACCGCACCGAACCGCTTCACGCCGTGCGCGTCACGAGGCCCTTCCGCAGCGTGACGTTCCCGTAGGTCCTGGTCTCGCCCGTGCGGATGATGAGGAAGGCCGTGGCGGCCTCGTCGTAGTAGGCGAACCGGTCGACGAAGCGCACGGCGTCCTCGGTCGTGCCGGCGGCGGCGATGAGTTCCCGCTGGACGTCGAGCACCGTGCCGTCGGCACTCGTCATGAGGTCGAGCACGGGTTCGTCGTCGAGCGGGATCACCGTGCGCACCGCCCGGAGGACCTCCGGCGTCGACAGCGTCGGGAGCACGACGACGCGTTCACCGAGTCGAGCGGCCGGGAAGTGCGCGTCGGCGATCACCACCGTGTCCGAATGCCCCATCGCGTCCAGGTGCAGCAGCAGTTCGCCGCTCAGCACCGGGTCGATCCCTGTCAGCATGGTGACCTCCTCGTCATGATTCCGTGTCCATCCGTCTGCCCGATCATGTCGGTCCGTCGACTCCGACCGGCCCGCGGGGGTCGAGCCGGTAGACGCGCGTCGCCGTCCCGCCACGGAGTGCATCGCGTTCCGACGGCGACAACTCGTCGACGAGACCGGACAGCTCGTGCCAGACCGCACCGTACCCGCCGCTCGTGACGGTCATCGGCCAGTCACTGCCGAGCATCAACCGCTCGGGCCCGAAGCAGGCGAGCGCGGTGTCCCAGGCACGACGCACGTCGGCCGCCACGAACGGCCGACCGGCACGGTTGAGGCCGGACACCTTCGCGACCACGTTCGGTGGCTCCGCCGCCGCGGCCAGCTCGGTCGCCCAGCGTTCGAAGGCCTCGTCGTCGCGCGGCGGCTTCGCGAGGTGGTCGACGACGAGCGTCAGCCCCTCCTCCAGCCGCGCGAGTCCGGTGGCGTCGCTGAGCAGGCGCGGGAAGGCGTTCGGGAGGTCGAGCGGAAGCCCACGGTCCGCGAGGACCGCCGCCAACCGGCGGGCGGGGGCGGCCAGGAGCAGGCAGTCCCGGGGATCGTCGTGCAGCAGCTGACGAATGCCGCGGAACCGTGGATGCGCGCCCCAACGGTCGAGCAGCACCTCGGCCCGCTTCGCGTCGTCGATCGGCACCCAGCCGACGACGCCGGCCACCCAATCGAAAGCGTCCGATGCACTGAGCATGGACATCGTGTCGAGTTCGGTGTCGTCGGCTTGGACGAGGATCGCCGCATCGACGCCGGCCGTCTGCAGCTCTGCGGCCGCACGCTCCGGCGTGAAGTCATCGCGAAGCGACTCGTCGGCCGAAGCGAGCCAGTGATACCCGTCGGCGCGATTCCACAGATGGAGGTGCGCGTCGATCGTCCGCATCAGCCGAGCAGCCCTCTGGTGCGCAGCTCCGTCCAGAAGGTCTCGGGGATCGGTGCCTCGAAGCGCTCCACGTTCTGGATGATCTGCTCCGGCCGCGAGGCGCCGACCGCGACCGTCCGCACGGCAGGGTGGCGGAGCGGGAACTGGAGGGCGGCTGCGGGCAGTTCGACGTCGAACCGACGGCAGATCTCGGCGATGTCGACGGCGCGGTCGAAGACCTCCGGCGGGACGGCACCGTACTCGTAGCGGCCATCCGGGTCCGGCACGGCGCGGGCCAGCAGGCCCGAGTTGAACACCGAGGCGGCGACCACCCCGACGCCGTGTTCCAGACAGGCGGGCAGCAGCTCGTCGGCCGCCGGTTGCTCGGCGAGCGTGTACCGTCCGGCGATCATGATGAGGTCGGTCAGGCCCGTGCGCACCGCGGCGAGCAGGGACGCGACGTCCATCGACCCGATCCCGACCGCCCCGACGAGTCCTTCGTCGCGGAGGGCGGCGAGCGCCGGTATCCCTTCGGAGATCCCGGACTCCGGATCGTTGCGTTCGGGGTCGTGGAGGTAGAGCACGTCGACGTGGTCGAGTCCGAGTCGTTCGAGGGACTCGTGGAGCGAGCGCCGCACGCCGGCCTCGCTCGCGTCCCACTCGCGCCGCACGGTCGCCGGGACGACGAAGTCGTTGTCGGTATCGAGCGCACCCTCCCCCGCGGGGTTCGGCACGAGGAGACGGCCGACCTTGGTGGACAGGACGTACTCGTCGCGCGGTTTCGTCCGCAGGAAGGCGCCGAGCCGACGCTCGGAGAGACCGAGGCCGTAGTGCGGAGCCGTGTCGTAGAAGCGGACGCCGTGTTCCCAGGCCGCATCGAGGATCGCCCAGGCCTCCTCATCGCTGAGCTCGCGGTAGAGGTTGCCGAGATTGGCGGCGCCGTACGCGAGCCGCGGGACGAGCAGGTCAGGCACCGGCGCCCCGGAAGGTGAATTCGGCGATCGACGTCGCGAGCATCTCCGAACCGCCGCCGGGGGCGAGCGGCGCGCGGTACCGCCCGGCGACGATCTCGACGGGCTCGACGAAGTGCTCGTGCAGGTGGTCGACGAATTCGATCATGCGTCCATCTTCGCTCCCGGACACGGCGATGAAGTCGAACATCGAGAGGTGCTGCACCGCTTCGCACAGCCCGACACCACCGGCGTGCGGGCAGACCGGGACACCGAACTTCGCGGCCAGGAGCAGGATCGTGATGTTCTCGTTCACGCCGGCGACCCGCGTGGAGTCGATCTGGAGCACCTGGAGGGCGTCGGCCTGCAGGAACTGCTTGAACATGATGCGGTTGGCCATGTGCTCGCCGGTCGCGACCGGGATCGGGGCGACGCCGCGCGCGATCGCCGCGTGGCCGAGGATGTCGTCGGGGCTCGTCGGCTCCTCGATCCAGGCGATGTCGTAGGGGGCGAGTCGGGACATCCAGTCGATCGCCTCCGCGACGTCCCAACGCTGATTGGCGTCGACCGCGATCCGGATGTCGGGTCCCACCGCGTTCCGGGCGATGGCGAGGCGACGGACGTCGTCCTCCACATTTCCGCCGACCTTGAGTTTGACCTGCGCGAACCCGTCCGCGACCGCTTCGCGACACAGACGGTCGAGCTTCTCGTCGGAGTAGCCGAGCCACCCGGGCGTGGTCGTGTAGGCGGGGTACCCGGCTGCGAGCAGGGCCTCGATCCGGTCCTCCCGTCCCGGTTCGGCGCGACGGAGGATCGCGAGGGCGTCGTCCGGGGTGAGGACGTCGCTCAGGTAGCGGAAGTCGACGAGCTCGACGAGCTCCTCCGGCGTCATCGTGGCGAGCAGCCGCCAGAGCGGCAGGCCGGCACGTTTGGCCTTGAGGTCCCAGAGCGCGTTGACGACGGCGCCGATCGCCATGTGCATGACGCCCTTCTCAGGACCGAGCCAACGGAGCTGGGAGTCGTAGACGAGTTCGCGCCAGAAGGCTCCGAGGGCGTCGAGCACGGGCTCGACCTCGCGACCGATGAGGTGCTCGCGGAGGGCGTGGATGGCAGCGACCTCGACGTCGTTGCCGCGTCCGATCGTGAAGACGAAGCCGTGGCCCTCGTGGCCGTCGTCCGCGTCCGTCACCAGCCGCAGGTAGGCGGCGGAGTAGTCGGGGTCGGGGTTCATGGCGTCCGAGCCGTCGAGGGTGGTGGAGGTCGGGAACCGGACGTCGTGCGTCTCGAATCCGATGATGGTACTCACGTCGGCATGCTCCTTCGGGCTGGTGCCACCGAGCTTAGACATCCGATGTATGGACTGTCAATGCGATCATTTCAGCCGAAAAGAGCTGTTGCGGCGGTCGGCGTGGAGGGTAGAGTTCAGACGTTATCGGCTACGGAGCCGGGTCCGCACGCGGGCACCGGCGGAACCGGAAGGACCAGCATGCGCTTCGCCAGACTCGGCCCCGTGGACGGGGAGACCCCCGTCGTGTTCATGGGCGACACCGCCTACGACCTCCGATCGATCACCCCCGACATCGACGGAGCGTTCCTCGCCGGCGGCGGCGTCGCCCGTGTCCGCGCCGCCCTCGAGTCGGGTGCGCTCCCCGTCCTCGACGGCGCCGACGAGCTCCGGATCGGCGCGCCGATCGCCCGGCCGAGCGCCGTCGTCTGCATCGGGATGAACTACGCGGCGCATGCGGCGGAGTCCGGATCCGCTCCGCCCGAGATCCCGATCATGTTCCTGAAGACGCCCAACACGGTCGTCGGACCGAATGACGACGTCCGCATCCCGCGAGGCAGCACGAAGACCGACTGGGAGGTCGAGCTGGGCGTCGTCATCGGCGAGCGCACCTCCTACCTCGACAGCCCCGAGGACGCTCTCGGCCGCATCGCCGGCTTCGTCACCGCGAACGACGTGTCGGAGCGCGACTTCCAGATGGCGGCGAGTGGTGGTCAGTGGTCGAAGGGCAAGTGCGCTCCGGGCTTCAACCCGACCGGCCCGTGGCTCGTGACGCCGGACGAGGTCGACGCCGGTACCCTGCGACTCCGCAGCTGGGTCAACGGCGAACCGCGTCAGGACTCGAGCACGGCCGACCTCATCTTCGACGTCGCCACGGTCATCTGGCACCTGAGCCAGTACCTGCAGCTCGAACCCGGCGACCTCGTCCTGACCGGCACACCCGAGGGCGTCGCGCTCTCCGGCCGGTTCCCCTACCTCGCACCGGGCGACGTCTGCGAGGTCGAGATCGAGGGCCTCGGCCGCCAGCGACAGCGGTTCGTCGACCCGGTCCCTGGAATCGCGCCGTCGGCCAAGCCGGCCGAGGCACTCGGAGCCCGCGCATGAGCGCCGCAGACACCGGCGAGCTCGACGGACTCGTCGCGATCGTCACCGGCGGCGCTTCGGGGATCGGCGCCGCCATCGTCGAACGCCTCGCCGCCGATGGTGCGAGCGTCGCGATCCTCGATCTGAACCCCTCACCAGACGAGGACTCCGCCACCCGCCTGTCGGTGCGGGCGAACGTCGCCGACGACGCCTCCGTCCGTGCCGCGATCGACGCCGTCGTGGCACGGTTCGGCCGCCTCGACATCGTCGTGAACAACGCCGGTATCGGTGCGCAGGGCACCGTCGAGTCGAACGACGACGACGAGTGGCACCGCGTCTTCGACATCAACGTCGTCGGCATGGCTCGCGTGACGCGCGCGGCCCTCCCACACCTGCGCGAGTCGCCGTCGGCCGCGATCGTGAACACCGCGTCGATCGCCGCGACGGCGGGACTTCCCCAGCGCGCGCTCTACACGGCGACGAAGGGGGCCGTGCTGTCCTTGACGCGCGCGATGGCCGCCGACCACCTGCGCGAAGGCGTCCGGGTCAACTGTGTGAACCCGGGCACGGCCGACACCCCGTGGGTGGGTCGACTGCTCGACAGCGCGCCAGACCCGGCCGCCGAGCGCGCCGCGCTCGAGGCACGCCAGCCGCATGGCCGACTCGTCGCCGCGACCGAGGTCGCCGGTGCCGTCGCCTACCTGGCGAGCCCGCGATCAGGCTCGACGACCGGCACCTCGATCGCCGTCGACGGCGGGATGCAGGAGCTCCGCCTCCGCCCCGAGTAGCGAGGGCGGGGTCCCGATGCCGCCTCACGGTTCACAACTCAGGAGCGCCCCGGCGGTTCTGCCCCGAGACCGCCACCCCAAGGCCGACACGCCTGACTCCTCCTGAATTACGAACCGCATGGACCGGACGGGTCCGATTGTGCAGAACTCAGGCGCACGCCGGCGCGTCCGGCCACAGAGGGGATGATCCAGCTCGACTCACCGGGACGCTCCTGAATTACGAACCCGGAGTCGAGGATCAGGCGGGCGAACTACCGGTCGGTGTCGGGGCGCGGCCACGCGGCGACGAAGCGCTCGAGGAAGGCGGCGAACTGCGCCGCCTCCTCGGGCGTGAACCCCGAGAGCGCGGTCGTGACCGCGTCGCGTCGACCCCGGCGCGCCTCCTGCAGGACCGCACGGCCGGCGGCGCTCAGCTGCACCACGCTGCGTCGACCGTCGTTCGGGTCGACCGCGCGAGCGACCTCGCCGCGCTTCGTCGCTTCGGCCACGAGCCGACTCGCCCGCGGCTGGTCGACGCCGATCGACTCCGCGAGCGCACTGATCCCCATGCCACCGGCCGCCTCGTCACGAGCGAGCGCGTCCAGCATCCGGAACCGGGCCGCCTGGGCGATCGCCTGCTCGCGCGGGTGACGGGCACCACCGCCAGGACCCCAGGGCCCGCCGAGGCCGGGCCCGAAGCCCGGACCGCGCCCACGTCCGCGTTCGTCCTCAGCGCTGCCGTCGGCGTCGTGCCGATGACCGTCCCCGTGCTCATCGTGGTGGTGATGACCGGGCCCTCCGCGCCCACCACGTCCGCCGAAGCGACGGCCTGACTGGTCCCGTCGGATCTGGACGAGGGCCCGCTCGATCATCTCCACCGGGTCGGTTGCTGTGGGTTCGCTGGGCTGCGCTTGACGATCGGCGGACATACATGTCATTATACATTTACATGTAATAGGGCATGCAAATAAGGAGACCACTCATGAACACCCACACGACTTCCCCAGAGCAGTCCACCAGCCCGACCGCCGAGCGCCCGCTCGGCTTCTGGCTCCGCACCGTCGACCACGCGGTCAAGCACTCGATGCACGAGGTGCTCGCCGAGGACGGCCTCGGCCGCCGCAGCTGGCGCACCCTCGAGCTCATCGCCTCCGGCGCCTCGAGCCTCGAGGAGATCGACGCCGCGCTCCCGCCACACCGCCGCGGACCGCGCGGCCCCGAACGGTTCGGCCGCCGCGGCGGGTTCGGCCCCGGTCGCGGCTTCGGTCACCCCGAGCGCACCGCCGAGACGACCGCGGACACCGTGTCCGCCGAGCGTCCGGGCGACCACGAGCACGGCCGCCCCGCTCACGATCGGGCCTTCGGGCGCGGCCACGAGTACGGTCCCGGCTTCGGTCGTGATCACCGACCCGGCGGCGCACCGTTCGGTCCCGGCCACGGCCACCACCGCGGTCCTCGTCGATCGACCGCGGACATCGTCATGGACTTCGCCGCTCGCGGCTGGGTCATCGTCGACACCGACGGCATCACCCTGACCGATACCGGTCGCGCGGCGCACGACGCGCTCCGCACCAAGGTCGACGCGGTCCGCCAGACCGTCGCCGACGCCGTCTCACCCGAGGACCTCGCGACGACGCTCGCCAGCCTCGAGAGCATCGCCCGAGCCTTCGGCCGGGACGAGCACACGGCGCACGAGCACGGCCCGCGTGGTCGCTTCGGTCGCGGCCCTCGCAGCGAGCGCTGACCGGCCGCCGGCGTCTTCCGCCCATGCGGACCCCAGCCGACCACCATGCACAGAGCCCCGGGCAGCAATCGCCACCCGGGGCTCTCTCCGTTCGACCAACCGTCCCGTTCTCAGGACTCCGCCGCGTGTCGCCACCCACACGAGCCCGACACACCGGACATCTCCTGAGTCGGGGACGAACGGACCACACCCGACCCCGACGCCCCTATCTCAGGACTCCGCCGCGTGTCGCCACCCACACGAGCCCGACACACCGGACATCTCCTGAGTCGGGGTCGAACGGACCACACGCGACCCCGGCGCCCCGTTCTCAGGACTCCGCCGCGTGTCGCTACCCACACGAGCCCGACACACCGGACATCTCCTGAGTTGGGGACGGCACCGGGGGCTTCAACTACTCCGTGAGGCCGTTCGCCTTCGCGACGTTCCCGAGCCACGCGAGGCTCGGCTTCGGCGTACGCACGAAGGTCTCACGGTCGACGGCGATGAGACCGAAGGTCGGCCGGAAGCCGCTCGCCCACTCGTAGTTGTCGAGCGCGCTCCAGTGGAGGTACCCCTCGAGCTGGATCCCGTCCTGGATGCAGGCGTGCAGCTCGCGCAGGGCGCCGTCCGTGTAGTCGATCCGACGCGTGTCGTCCGAGGTCGCGATGCCGTTCTCGGTGATCATGATCGGCACCCCGCCCGACAGCTCCCAGGCGCTCCGCACACCCTCGGCTGCGGCCGGCGGGTAGAACTCCCAACCGGTGAGCGTCGTCTCGACGCCGTCCTCGACGGGCAGCGGACCCTTCGGCCCGATGAACGTGCGCGTGTACGCCTGGACACCGAGGAAGTCGTCGCCGGCGGACTGCTCGAGGTACCAGTCGTCACGCGGGTAGCCGTACTCGCGCAGCATCTCGTCGGAGCCGGGCTCACCGTTCGACCGGAACGCCTGCGTCGCGATCGTCCAGCCGGACTTCAGGCCGGACACCTGCGAGAGCACCTCGCGCGAACGCTTGTGGGACTCGAGGAGCGCGTCGGCCACGAAGAGGTCCGGGTTCGGCAGGCCGTACGCGACGAGGTTCGCCGCGTCCTCTCCACCGGCGAGCATCGCGGCGATGTTCGGCTCGTTGATGGTGCAGACGTGTTCGACGCCCTCGCCGACGATCGGCAGGGTGAGCTCGGTGTACCGCGCGAAGAGGTCGGCGGCGTCCTTCGCCCGCCAGAACCCGTCGCGCTCGAACCAGCGCGGCACCGTGAAGTGCATGAGCGTGACGACCGGGTTGAGTCCCAGCTCGTGCGCGGTGTCGACCATGCGACGGTAGTGGTCGACCTCGGCACGCGAGACGATGCCGCGCTCGGGCTCGATCCGCGCCCACTCGATGCTGAACCGGTAGGTGTTGAGCCCGGCGTCGGCGAGCAGCTGCATGTCCTCGCGGTAGCGGTGGTAGCTGTCCATCGCGTCGCCCGAGGGCTCGACGATGTTCGTCCCGGCTTCGTGCTCGTGCACCCACCAGTTGCTGTTGATGTTGTTGCCCTCGATCTGGTGGGCAGCGGTGGCGGCGCCCCAGAGGAAGCCGTCGGGGAAGGTCAGCACGGGTGTTGCTCCTGTTCGTCGTGCGATTCGTTCGCCCCTTTTTGGGCGAACGAGCGTTCGCTCGCCCAAAAACGGGCGAACGGACGCGGGAGGGTCCGCGTCAGCGCTTGGCGCGGGCCGGGTTGGGGACGGCGTCGAGCAGCTGGATCGTGTAAGGATCCTGCGGGTGCTGCAGGACGTGCGCGGTCTCGCCACGTTCGACGACACGACCCTGGTTGAGGACCATGATGTTGTCGGTCACGAGTCGCGCCGACAGCAGGTCGTGCGTGATGTAGAGCATCGAGACGCCCCACTGCTCACGCAGGTCCTCGAGCAGCGCGAGCACACCGGCACGCAGCGACACGTCGAGCATCGACACGGGCTCGTCGGCGATGAGCACCTGCGGGTCGCTCGCGAGCGCCCGGGCGATCACGACGCGCTGCCGCTGTCCACCGGAGAGCTGGTGGGGCAGCTTCGCCGCGAACTGCTCGACGGGCGAGAGGCCCACCGTCTCGAGGAGTTCGAGCACGCGCTTGCGCACCGCGTCACCCTTCAGCCCGGTGAAGTTCACCACCGGACGGGTGAGGGTGTACTCGACCGTGTGCAGCGGGTTGAGCGCCGCATACGGGTCCTGGAAGATCATCTGCACGTTCTTGTGCAGGTTCCGGATGCCCTTGCGGTTCAGCTGGGCGACGTCGAGGTCGCCGAAGCGGACCGCACCGGACGTCGGCTTCTCGATGCCCGTGATGAGCTTCGCGATGGTCGACTTGCCGGAGCCCGAGGCCCCGACAAGCGCGAGCGACTGACCGGGTTCGAGCGTGAACGACACGTCGTCGACGGCCGTCACCGCGGACTCACCGCGACGCGGCGGCGGGTAGACCTTCGAGACGGCGTCGACGATGACCGCCGACTCCGCCGAGCGACCGGCACGCGACGACGCCTTCCCCGACTCGGAGCTCGCGCTCGTCGCAGTCGGGACGCTCGTGGTCGTGCCGGAGACGGGAGCCGTCCCACGGTTGGCCCGCGATGGGAAACCGGGCAGCTCGACGACCGCGGCGCGTGGGTCGGCGTAGTGGCTGAGCAGCATCCGCGTGTACGGGTCCTGCGGCCGTTCGAGGATGTCGCGACTCGGGGCGTCCTCGACGATGCGGCCCTCGTGCATGACGAGCACGCGCTGCGTCGCCTCGAGCACGACGCCGAGGTCGTGGCTGATGAGGATGGCGGTGAACCCCTCGGCCTGCTGCAGCTCGGTGATCGTGTCCATGATCGCGTGCTGCACGAGGACGTCGAGCGCGGTGGTCGGTTCGTCGAACACCATGAGGCGGGGCTCGAGCGACAGGGCCAGCGCGATGGACACGCGCTGGCGCATACCGCCGGACAGCTCACCGGGGAAGCGGGCGAGCACCTGCGGCGTCAGCCCGACCTTGCCGACCAGCTCGGCCATCCGGGCGTCCCAACGGTCGCGGGACACGTGACCGTGCGCTTTGAAGATGTCGACGAAATGGTTGCGGATCGTGCGGACCGGGTTGAGCGCGTTCATGCCCGACTGCAGCACCATGGCGAACCCGCCCTGCCGCTGCTCACGGAGCGCCTCGTCGCCGAGCTCGCGGATGTCCTTGCCCCCGAAGAGGATCTGCCCGCCGTTGATGCGGGCCGGCGGCTTCTGCAAGCGGGTGGCCGCGAAGCCGAGCGTCGACTTCCCGGAGCCGGACTCGCCGACGAGCCCGATGAACTCACCGGCGCCGACGGAGAACGACACGTGGTCGACCGCCTGGACCGGCGCGGCGCCGACGGACTCGTAGACGACGGACAGGTCGCGGACCTCGAGGAGCGCTCCGGTCCCGGCTGCCGACGCGGATGCGCTCTCGGCCTGGAGGTTGACGGCGTTCATCGTGACTTCCCTTCACGGAGGCGCGGGTTGCTGATCGCGTCGACACCGAAGTTGATGAGGGTGAGGCTCATCGCGAGGAGCGCGATGCAGAGACCGGGGGCGAAGAGGAGGATCCACTGACCGGTGAGCAGGGCGTTGGAGTTCTGCGCCCAGTAGAGGATGGTGCCCCAGCTGACGATCGACGAGTCGCCGAGGCCGAGGAACTCGAGGCCGGCCTCCGCGAGGATCGCACTCGTCGCGGCACCGAAGAAGCCTCCGGCGATGAGGGACGTCATGTTCGGCAGGATCTCGTTGAACACGATGCGGAACGGTCGGTCGCCGGAGAAGCGGGCCGCGGTCACGAAGTCACGCGAACGCAGCGACTGCGTCTGGCTGCGGAGCACGCGGGCACCCCACGCCCACCCGGTGATCACGATGACCGCGACGATCATCACGAGCCCACCGTTCTGGAGGTACGCGGCGATGACGATCATGAGCGGCAGGCCGGGCACCACGAGGAACAGGTTGACGATGAAGTTCACGACCTCGGCGCCGAAGCCCTTGATGTAGCCCCAGCTGAGGCCGATCAGCACGGCGACGATCGTCGACAGGATGCCGGCGATGAAACCGACCGTGACGCTGATCTGCGAACCGTAGATGAGCTGGCTGAGGACGTCCTCGCCTGCCGCCGTCGTCCCGAACCAGTGCTCGGGGCTCGAGTCGGCGTTCCGGGGGAACCCGTCCTGGCTCGCGCCGTAGGGTGCGAGCACCGGCGCGAAGATCGCGACGAGGATGAAGAACGCGAGGATGATCAGCCCGAGGCGGGACTTCCAGTTGGCCCAGAGCGTCGCCGCCGATCGACCGATGAAGGCGAACTTCCGCGGCGGACGCACGGCCTGGTCGGACTGCAGTGTCTTGACGTGCTGTGTGGTGGTCATCGGCGGGTCCTTGGGTCGAGTACGCCGTACAGGATGTCGACGAGGAAGTTGGCGACGAGCACGCTCACCGTGATGAGCAGGAAGAGCGCCTGCATGAGCGGGTAGTCCTGTCCGATCACCGCGTTGAACAGGAGGAAGCCGATGCCCGGGTAGCCGAAGACCTGCTCCACGAGGATCGAGCCGCCGACCACCCCGCCGAGCGCGAGCCCGAAGCCGGTGAGGTTCGGGAGGATCGCGTTGCGGGCCGCGTACTTGATGGCGACCGTGCGACCACGGAGGCCGTTGGCCTCGGCGAAGGTCACGTAATCGTCACCGAGGGTGTTGATCATCGCGTTGCGCATGCCGATGATCCAGCCTCCGAGGCTCGTCACGAGGATCGTCAGCGCCGGCAGCACCGCGTGGTACGCGACGTCGACGATGAAGTCCCAGGTGAAGGCCGGCGAAGCCGTCGGCCCGAAGGCACCCGAGGTCGGGAACCAGTGGAGGACGTAGCCGGCGAAGAACAGCAGGAGCAGCGCGGTCCAGAAGTACGGGAACGTGCTGGCGAAGGTGCCGCTCAGCGTCGGCAGCGCGTCGAGCCAGGTGTTCCGCCGCCAGGCCGCGAGCACGCCGATGAGCGTGCCGAGGATGAAGGCGACGATGGTGACGATCCCGAGCAGGATGATCGTGTACGGGAACGCCTGCCAGATGAGCTCGCCGACCGACTGCGGGAAGAAGGTGTACGACACCCCGAAGTCGAGCGTGACGACCTGGTGGAGGTACGTGACGTACTGCTCCCAGAGGTTGCCGCCGGGGACACCGAGTTGGGCCTCGATCGCCGCACGCGTGGCCGCGGAGACCGGACCGTTCTGGGCGAGCTTCGCGATCGCGGCGTCCGTCGGTGAGCCGGGCATGAGCCGCGGCAGGAGGAAGTTCAGCGTGACCGCCGCCCACAGGGTGAGGACGAAGAGGCCGAGTTTGCGCACCATGTACACGGTCACTCACCGTCCTTCCGGAGCTTGAGGTGCGTAAACACGAGGAGCGGGGTCTGGTCGTAGGTCTGGAGCGGTGCGTACGGATTGTCCGCGTCCGGCCAGCCGGTGAACTTCTTGTCGTTGTAGAGACCCCAGAGTCCGCCGTAGTACATGCCGATGACCGGGAAGTCGCTGTAGACGATCTGCTGCATCTGGTGACTCAGCCCGAGACGGGTGGCCTCGTCGGTGGTCTCCTTGTACTGGGCGAGCAGCTGGTCCATCTGCGGGTTGCGGTAGCGACCGAAGTTGCTGGATGTCGTCTCGCCGATGGGCTTCGCGAACTCGCTGTTGAAGCTGTTGTTGAAACCCTGGAACATGATGCCGTTGCCCATTCCGCCCATCGCGACCTGGAAGTCACCGCTCTGGATGGCCTGCTGGTACCCCGGCGGCTGCGGCTGCTTGATCTGCACGTCGATGCCGAGGGCGCCGAGCTCCTTGCGGACCTCCTGGACCGCGCGGAGCCAGTCCGCGTAGCCGTTGGCGGTCGTGATCGAGAAGCTGAACTGTTTGCCCGCCGCGTCGACGAGCTTGCCACCCTGCTGGGTGTACCCGGCGGCCGCGAAGGCTTCGAGGGCGCCGGCGGTGTCCTGCGTGATCATGCCCTGGTTCGGCAGGGTCGGGTCGAGTTCGTCCTCCTGGTTGGGGAGCATGAGGCTCGACTGGCCGGCGGCACCGAGGTAGCCCTCGGTCGCCGCATCGGCGATCTTGTCGCGGTCGAGCGCCAGGGCGATGCCGCGACGGACGTCCACGTTGTCGAAGGGGGCGACGTCCATGTTGGGCACGAGCCCGATCACGCCTCCCGGCGGGAACCAGAACTTGTTGTGGTCGTTGGCCGCAACCCAGGTGCCTTCGACGTTCGACAGGAACGAGTACGCCCAGTCGAAGCCCTTCGTGACGATGTCGATTTCACCGGTGGCCGCGGGGATCACGAGGTGGTTGACCTCGATCTTGTCGGCCTGCCAGTACGTCTCGTTCTTGTCCATCGTGTACTGCTGCGAGGTGTAGTTGCCGAGGACGTACGGACCGGTGCCGACCGGGTTCGGGTTCCGCCAGGTGTCGGGGCTCTTGACGTCCTTCCAGATGTGCTCCGGGACGATGAGCGTCTGCGAGACGATGTCGGCCGCGGGAGCGTCGTCGTCGAGCAGGTGCATGATGACGTGCTGGCCCTTCACCTCGATCGTGTCGATGTGCTGCCAGGCGCCCTTCTGATCGAGCGTCGGGTACTGCTTGATGAGGTCGAAGGTGAACTTGACGTCCTCAGGGGTGAAGGCCTCACCGTCGGACCAGGTGGCGCCGTCGCGGATCGTGTAGTCGATCGTGCGGGCGTCCGGGAGGTCGACCTTCTCGGCGAGCCACGGCGTCTCCTTGCCGTCGAGCACGTTGATGATCACGAGCGGCTCGTAGATGTAGCTCGAGGCCGAGCGCTTGTTCACGAGGTAGGGGTTGAAGTTCCGCTCGAGCATCGGGGTGCCCTTGTCGGAGGCCAGCAGCATCGTGTCGGCGGGGATCGAGGGATCCGGCTCGCTCTTGATCTGGATGCTGCAGCCGGAGACGAGCAGGGCCGCCGCGGCGATCATCGCCGCTGCTCCGAGTCGTCTGCGCCTGCGGACCTTGGTCCGCTCGTGCGTCGTGTGCGTCATCGCCACCGTCCTTGCTGAAGTCTGTACCGGTTGAGTGTAAGCGCATACATTGTCCGACGCAACCCGTGTCGGACATCCGCTCCTGTTCGCAATTCAGGAGACCCTCGGCGTGGCGGCCTCGCGGCGGACGAACGCGTCCGCGGCACGCCGCGGGCTTCCTGAATGGTGAACGCGAGGGGAGGCGATGATCAGGACGTGATCGACTCGGAGCTCTCGCGGAGGACGACCTCCACGGGGAGTCGGACGGACATCGCGGGCAGCTTGGGCTCGGCGAGGCGACGGGCGAGCGCCTGCACGGAGACCCGGCCCAGCGTCTCCATCGGCTGCCGGACCGTCGTGAGCCGCGGAGCCGACAGGCGGCCGGCGTCGATGCCGTCGAAGCCGGTGACGATGAGCTCCTCCGGGACCGCGACCCCGGCGATCCTGGCGGCGTCGATCACGCCGAGCGCCATCTGGTCGTTGGCGCACACGACGGCCCGCGGCAGCCCGTCGCGCCGGAACAGCTCCCGACCGACCCGTCGCCCGCCCTCCCGGGTGAAGTCGCCGCGGAGGGTCGGCTCCTCCGGGGCCTCGAGCGACCGGTCCGCGAGGGCCGCACGGAACCCACTCCAGCGCTCGGCGTCATCGGGCGAGCCGAGGCTTCCCGCCACGTACTCGAGCTCTCGGGCACCGAGGTCGTCGATGAGGTGCGCCGTGAGCGTGCGCATCCCCTCGGCGTTGCTCACGGAGACGTGGTCGAGGTCGTCGTCGCGCCGCGGCCCCGCCATCACGACGATCGGGACGTGCCGCGACAGGCGTGCGAGCTCCTCCTCGCTGGCGCTCCCGGCCAGCACCATGAGGCCGTCCACCCGACCCGCCATGTCGCGCACCGTCTGCGTCGCCGTGGACCCGCGCCCGACGCCGACGAGCAGCGCGAACCCGCTCCGCCAGGACTCCAGCTCACAACCGCGCAGCACCTCGTCGAAGTAGAGGTTGAGCGTCCGCGTGTCGGTCCGCTCCGGGATGTCGCGGACGATGCGCGCTCCCCCGGCCGCCGCCTCGTCACCCTCGAGGGCGATGTCCCCGAGGTCGTCCATCGCGTCGAGCCCCTGGAAGAACAGGCCGATGACGCCGGTACGGCGCGCGGCGAGCCCTCGTGCGGCTCCACTCGGGACGTACCCGAGTTCACCGACCGAGGCGAGCACGCGGTCTCGGGTGGCCGGTTTCACGTCGTCAGGGCGGCTGAGCACCCGCGAGACCGTCGCGATGGAGACGCCGGCGTGGTGCGCGACGTCGTAGACCGTCGGCGGTTTCGTCATGGGAGCGCCTTCCTTCGGCCACCAATGATACGCACGGCATCCTGCCCGCCCGGTTCACCGGCGGCGTGGGATGACGCGTGGAGCGCCCTCGTCTTGCGTCACGGGAGCGCCCCACAGGAGCCGGCAACCGCATCGAACCCGAACGTTCCCTGAATTCTCGACGCTTGTCGGCTGGGCGGCCGACGTCCGCTGGCAGACTGCGGACATGACTGATCAGCATGCCAAAGCCGTCCTCCTCAACTCCCTCCACGAGCCGGGTTCCCCGCTCATCGTCACCAACGTCTGGGACGCCATCACCGCGAAGGTCGTCTCCGAGGCCCCCGGCGTCGTCGCCCTCGCTTCGGCGAGCCACTCGGTGTCGAACGTCCGTGGGCTCGAAGACGGCGGTGGCCTCGACGTCGACGAGGCGATCGCCGCCGCGAAGATCATCGTGGGCGCCGTCGACCTGCCGGTGACGATCGACTTCGAGAAGGGCTACGCGTCCGACGCGGCCGGCGTTCGTGAGAACGTCCGCCGCCTCATCGTCGAGTCGGGTGCCGTCGGGATCAACCTCGAGGACTCCGTCGGTGCCGCGAAGGCCCCGCAGTTCCCGATCGAAGAGGCCGCGGCCCGCGTCGCCGCCGCTCGCGCCGGAGCCGAGGACGCCGGCATCCCGCTCGTCATCAACGCCCGGGTCGACACCCTCGCCGGTGACCCTGAGGCGTGGGACGAGGCCGTCGCTCGCGCCAACGCCTACCTCGAGGCCGGTGCGGACGTCGTCTTCTTCCTCGGGCTCGGTACGGAGGAACTCGTCGCCAAGGCCATCGAGCAGGTGCACGGACGCATCTCCGTCATCGGCTACCCCGGCGCGGTCCCGCTCAAGCGCCTGGCCGAACTCGGCGTCTCACGCGTCAGCTTCGGCCCCGGCACCCTCGGCCTGACGCTCGCCGCCCTCCAGCGTGCGGCGACCGGCCTCACCGAGCTCGGCGAATACCCCGAGGACCTCGGCTTCTCCTTCGAGCTCTGATCCTCGACTGACGACCCGTTCTCAGGAGAACCCGGGCGTGGCGCGGTGCAACGCCTGCGGCGCGCCGGGGGACTCCTGAGACAGGGTCGCGGGTTCCGGTCAGGACGTCAGGAACCAGTACCAGATGATGAGCATCGTGATGAGGAAGCCCGTCAGGAAGTTGAGGCGGAGGAACCGCTTCCAGCCCGCGTTGGCCCGCTCGGCGTCCTCCTCGCGGAGGTTCCAGAACGGCAGCACACTCGCGGCGTAGGGCAGTGCGAGCAGGCCCGCCAACGGGATGGGCCACGGGGTCACGAGCATCAGCGCACCGCCGGCGAGGTAGGCGACGAAGGCGAACCGGACGGTCGCCGCCGCACCGATGACCGTCGCGATCGAGCCGATCCCGCCCTCCCGGTCGGCGATGATGTCCTGCACCGCACCGAAGGCGTGGCTGGCGATCCCCCAGAGGAAGTAGCCGACGAGCAGCGCCCAGAGCGCGGGCGTGAAGACCGCACCGGCGAGGACGAGGCCGTAGACCGCCGGGCTCACGAAGTGCGTGCTCGAGGTGAGCGAGTCGATGAACGGCCGCTCCTTGAACCGCAGGCCGGGTGCGCTGTACGCGATGAGCGCGAACACGCTGATCGCGAGGACGAGCCACGAGAGCGGCGACCCGATGACGACGAGGTAGACGAGGAACGGGACGTTCGTCACGATCGCCGCGAAGATCGTCAACCGGTGCATCCGACGGTCCAGGACCGCGCCCTCGACGCCGCCCTTGCGCGGGTTCCGCAGGTCGGACTCGTAGTCGAAGACGTCGTTGATGCCGTACATCGCGAGGTTGTACGGGATGAGGAAGTAGAGCGTCCCGAGCCAGAAGGTGAGGTCGAGCTCGCGCGTGGTCAGCAGGTACGCCGCTGCGAACGGGTAGGCGGTGTTGATCCACGACAGCGGTCGGGAGGACAGCACGAGCTGGCCGAGTCGGTTCATGCCGGGTCCTCCTGGGACGGGGATGGGGAGACGGGAGCAGGGGTTGGGCGCTCGAGGAGCACCCAGAGGGACGGGAGCAGGACGGCCGCGGCGATGGCGTAGGCGAAGTCCTCGAGGGGTGCGATGCCGATGAAGGCGCCGGAGATGAGTGCCGGGTCGTAGCCGACGAGCCCGATGCCGATCATGATGTTGTCGAACAGCGCGGTCATCAGCAGGAGGACGACGAGCCCACCGCCCACCGCGAGCAGCCAGGTGCCCGCCGTCAGGCCGGCGGACCGCGATCCGTTCACACGGCGGCGATCGAGCCGCACGACCGCCAGCAGGGCGACGACCGCCACGACGGCGAGGAACCATGCGTTGAGGGCCCAGTAGGTCATCGTCCGCTCACCTCGGCGGCGCCGGTCGTCCGGCGGACCACCCGGCCGAGCGTGTGTCGCGCCGCACCGAACAGGTTCATCGTGAGGTAGCAGAGCAGCGTCAGGAAGAAGACCTCCTCGATCGGCAGCTCGGGCGCGACCTGGAGCCCGGTCATGAACGCCGTCTCACCGCGGAAGAAGATGCCGGTGCCGATGCCGAGCAGGTCCCACACGAGGAAGAACACGACGCCGATCGGCAGGATGATCGCGGCCCGCCGTCGATCGGCCCAGAAGAACAGCCGGAACCGCCGGTCGAGCATGACCATCCCGGTGATCGAGACGAGCAGCGCCAGCAGGTACAGCAGACCCATCAGCCGGTCGCCTCGGCGCGCGCGCGCAACGGCTCAGCCATCGGGCCGGTGGTGATGTCGCCGCGCATGCGCTTCACGACGAGCTCCGCGCTGATGAGGCACATCGGCAGGCCGATGCCCGGGATGGTGGAGCCACCGGTGTAGAACAGGCCGTCGACCTTCTTGCTGACGTTGCCGCTCCGGAACATCGCGCTCTGCGAGAGGATGTGCGCCGGCCCGAGGGCGGTGCCCTTCCAGACGTTGAGGTCGGTCGCGAAGTCGGCTGGTCCGACGTCGCGACGCACCACGATGCGCTCGGCGAGGTCGGGGACGCCGGCCCACTCGGCGATCTGCGCGATGGCGGCGTCACCGATCTCCGCGACCCGGGCGTCTCCCCCGCCACCGATGGACGGGTCGGCCGGGACCGGGACCAGGATGAACAGGTTCTCGTGGCCGTCGGGTGCGACGCCCGCATCGGTCGCGCTCGGACGGCAGACGTAGAGCGACGCGGGGTCGGGCACGCTCGTCTCCTCGCCGAAGATGCGGCCGAAGTTGTCGCGCCAGTCGGCCGTGAAGAACAGGCTGTGGTGCAGGAGCTCCGGCAGCTCGCCGCGGACGCCGAGCATGACGAGCACGGCTCCGGGACCGGCCGTGCGCTTCTCCCAGTACTCGGCCGGGTAGGTCTGGAGTTCGCGGGGCAGCAGCGTCGTCTCGGTGTGGTGCAGGTCGGCGGCGGACACCACGCGGTCTGCACGGAGCAGCTGCCGACGACCGCCGGCGTCGAGGTAGTTGACGCCGTCGACCCTGGCGCGGCGGCCGGCGGGCATCGTGGTGATGCCGGTGACCTCGGCGCCCGTGATGATCTCCACGCCCTCGGCGCGGGCGAGCTCGGCGATCGTGTCGATGATCCGCGAGAAGCCGCCCTGCGGGTAGAGCACGCCGTCCTCGAGGTCGAGGTAGCTCATGAGGTGGTACATGCTCGGCGCCTCGAAGGGCGAGGAACCGAGGAACACGGCCGGGTAGCCGAGGATCTGCTGCAACCGGACGTCGGAGACGGTGCGCGCGGCCAGGGTGTCGAGGTCCTCCGTGAGGAGCTTCGCGAGCTTCGGCATCCGGGCGAGGACCTCACGGCTCGCGAGCGTCCGGTACGACTCGAACGTCGTGTACAGGAAGCTCCGGATGGCGATCTCGTACGTCTCCTTCGCGCTACGGAGGTACTCGTCCATCTTCGCGCCGGCACCGGGCTCGACCGACTCGAACAGGGCGAGGTTGCCGGCCCGGTCGGCGGCGAGGTCGAGGTGCCCGTCGCGGCCCTCCGAGTAGACGCGGTAGGCCGGATCGAGTCGCCCGAGGTCGAGCTGCTCGGCCGCGGAGGTGCCGAGGAGCCGGTAGAAGTGGTCGAAGACCTCCGGCATGAGGTACCAGCTCGGGCCGGTGTCGAAGGTGAAGCCGTCCTGCTCCCAGGTGCCGGCGCGGCCGCCGAGCACCTCGCGTCGTTCGAGCAGGGTGACCCGCTGGCCGTCGCGGGCGAGGAGGGCTGCGGTGGCGAGACCGCTGATGCCGCCGCCGATGACGACGGTGCGGTTGTGGGAGGGGGTCATGACTGCGAGCTCTCGTCGATCGTCGGGATGGAGGCGGTGGTGCCGGTCGTGGCTGGTGTGCGACCGGCGAGCGCGCCGGCGGCGATGCGGAGCTTGACCGGGTCGGGCACCCGGACACGCGTGCGGACGAGGGCCGAGGCCGGCGTGGTCCGGATGCGTCGGGCGAGTTCCGAGAAGAGCTCCTGGGCGAGGGCGACCGCGCGACGGCTCGACTTCGGCAGCCGTCCGAGGACCGCTGCCGAACGGTCGAGATCGGCTTCGATGTCGTCGAGCAGGCTGTGCTTCTGCGCCTCGCTGAGCTCGTCGACGGCGACACCCGGGAAGTAGCTGCGTCCGAGCTCGTCGTGGTCGGCCGAGAGGTCGCGCAGGAAGTTGACCTTCTGGAAGGCGGCACCGAGACTCCTGGCGCCGACGACGAACGCGGCGCGCTGGGCGTCGTCGACGTCGTGGCCGCGCAGGAAGATCCGCAGGCACATGAGCCCGACGACCTCGGCGGAGCCGTACACGTAGTCGCGGAACGTCTCCGGGGTGTGGACGGTGCGCGAGAGGTCCGCGCGCATGGACGCGAAGAACGGACGGGTGAGGTCGGTCTCGATGCCCGCGGACCGCGCCGAGATGGCGAAGGCGTGGACGACGAGGTTGCTGCTGTATCCCGTCTCCATCGCATCCTCGGTGTCCTGCTCGAGGGCGTCGAGCATGCGGAGGACCCGCTCGGGGCCGAGCCCGGCCGCCGCGGCCACGCCGTCGACGATCTCGTCGGCGATGCGGACGAGCGCGTACACGTTCTCGACGTCCTGGCGGATGTCGCCACCCAGCAGCCTGGCCGCCAGACCGAAGGACGTGGAGTACCGACGGATGACGATGCTGGCGGTCTCCTGCGCGACCCGGTCGTAGAGCTGTCGTGCGTCGCCGACCGCCGAGGCGTCGTCCGCGGGTCGCCCGGTCCCGTCCCCTGCTGCGGTCATCGCGACCGCTCGAGCACGGTGGCGACGATGGGGCGGAGCTCGTCGCGGAGCTGCGCCGGGATGCTCGGCGAGGCCAGCTGTTCCCAGGCGCGGTTGGCGTAGTCACCGGCCAGCAGGGTCGCGTGCTGGCGGGCGCCCGTCGTCGTGAGGACGTCGCGCAGGACGGCGGCACCCTCCTCGTCGAGGTCCGGGTCGCCGAAGAGGTGCTCGACGGCGTGCCACTCGGGCTGCTCCGCTGCGAACGCCACCATGACCGTCAGCTTGCCCTCGCGGAGGTCGCCGATCGTCGTCTTGCCGGTCGTCTTCGAGTCGCCGAAGACGCCGAGGACGTCGTCGATGATCTGGTAGGCGATGCCGATCTGCTGCCCGAAGGCCCCGAGCGCGTCGATCGTCGCCTCCGGAGCACCGGCCAGGACACCACCCGACTGCAGTGGCGCCTCGAACGAGTAGTAGGCGGTCTTCAGGCGCTCCATGCGGATGATGTCGTCGACCGTCGGGACGACGCCGCCGACCGTGAAGTCGACGTCGGCGAGCTCACCGGCTGCCGAAGCGGAGATGGCGTCGTCGAGGATCTCGCGGAGGCGGGTGCGGACCGAGTCGGCGCTCCCGGCGCGGTCGATCAGACGGTAGGACGCGGACAGGGCGAGGTCGCCCGCGATGACGGCGACGGACATGCCGCGGTGCTCGGCGAGCGGCAGCGGGATGCCCGCGGTCTGCGCGATGTCGCGGTAGCTACCGGAGACGTTGGGGCTGCCGCGCCGGACGAAGTCGCGGTCGATCACGTCGTCGTGGACGATCAGCGCGGTGTGCAGGAGTTCGTAGGCGGCCGCGACGTGGGCGGCCGCGACGATGTCCTCGCCACCCAGCGCCTCGTACGCCGTCATGACCATCCGGGGACGGAACCGCTTGCCGCCGGCCATGCTGCGCTCGATGGTCTCCCAGAGCCGCAGGTAGCCGGCGCCGCCGAACGACACCGCCTGCGTCTTCGCCAGTTCGAGGAAACGCTCGAGGGCATCCTCGACCTGATGCTGTTGTCGATAGGGCACGTCGACGACGTGGTGGGTCTCCATATCACGAGGCTACTTCACGGAGCGGTGAGATTAGTACGCTAGCTGTCCATTCGCGTTCGCCCCGATCGTCGGGGAGAATGGACGCATGTCGGTACCCGAAGAACTCGTCGTCCTGCTCGCCGAGGACGGCACCCGCATCGGCACCACGCCGAAGGCGACCGTCCACACGCTGGAGACGCCACTCCACCTCGCGTTCTCCTGCCACGTCATCGGGCCCGACGGACGCATCCTCGTGACCCGGCGCGCGCTCTCGAAGCTCACGTGGCCGGGCGTCTGGACGAACTCGTTCTGCGGACACCCCGGCCCGGACGAGGACAGCGTGGACGCCGTGCTGCGTCGGGCGAGTGCCGAACTGGGCCTGCCGATCTCCGCGCCGGAACTGGTGCTGCCCGACTTCCGGTATCGCGCCGTCGACGCCTCGGGCGTGGTCGAGTACGAGATCTGCCCGGTCTACGTCGCCTACACGGACGCGACGCCCGAGCCGAACCCCGACGAGGTCGTGGAGTGGGCCTGGGCCGAGCCCGAATCGCTCTTGGCGTCCGTCGAGCAGGCACCCTTCGCGTTCAGCCCGTGGCTGACGCTCCAGCTGCCGCTCGTCGTGCCGCTGCTCGCGGAGTCCACGGCCCGCTGAGCCGCACGGATCGCCCCGGTTTTCGAGCAGATTCAGGCGACTGAGCGAGGTCAGGCGCCGCGGAGTGCGTCGACGGCCGCGGCGATCCGCTTGTCTCGCGTCGCATCCGTCTTCGCCAGCGCGACCGGCTCGGCCAGCGCGCGCTGACGGCTGAACGACAGGGCTCCGTAGGCGGCGAGCGCCTGCTCGTCTCCCGCGAGCGCCGTCTCGAGCTCGGGCGGCAACGAGAACACGCGCGGTGCCTCGTCGAGCTCGAGGTCCACCTCGACCTCGTCCCCTCCCGCGACCCCGGCGGCGGCGCGGTTGGCGGCGCTCAGCGCGATTAGGTACCGGCCGCCCATCGGCGTGATGGTGCTGCGGTAGGTGGTCGCACCGACGGTGACGACGACGGGCACGCGCTTGCCACGATCCAGGCCCTCGACGACGGCGTCGGGGACGAGGATGCCGGTGTTGTTGCCCTGGAGTTCGATGACGGTGCGAAATCTCATGCGCTCAGTATGGCCCGGGGCCGCCTCGCGGTGAAGACCAGGACGAGAGAGCCGGCGACGACCCCGATTCCGAGCACTTGTCCGAGGCTCAGTGCCTCGCCGAGGACCACGAGGCCTGCCAGCACGGCGACGACGGGACTCAGGAGGCCGAGGAACGACACGGACCCGACGGGCAGCGCTGCGATGCCACGGAACCACAGGGTGTAGGCGAGGGCTGCGCCCACGAGGGAGAGGTAGGCGTACCCGCCGATCGCAGCTGCGTCCGGGGCGGCCGATGGGAGCCCCTCGACGATGAGCAGCACCGGCACGAGCACGATGCCGCCGGCGACGAGCTGCCAGGCGGTCGATGCGAGGCCGGAGACCGGTGCGCCGCTGACCTCGGACGGGTCCGGGTCCGCGCATCGGCGCGTGCCGATCCGGCGGCCGACCTCGGGTCTCCCCCACCGCTTGCTCAGCACCGATCCGAGCGACATCGACGCAGCACCGGCGAGTGCGGCGACGACGCCGATCACATCGAGACGAGCGTCGGCCTGCAGTACGATCAGCGCGACGCCGGCCACTCCGGCGAATCCCGCGACGACCCGGCGCACGGTCAACGCCTCCCCCACCAGCAGGCTCGCGAGCACGGCGACGAGCACGGGCCCGATCGCCCCCATGGTCGCGGCGACCCCACCGGGCAGCCGGTAGGCGGCGAGGAAGAGGAACGCGAAGAAGGCGCCGATGTTGAGCGTGCCGAGCACGAGCGATCGCCACCACCAGCCACCTACCGGGAGGGTTCGTGTGATCGCGAGGAGCAGGAGTCCGGCGGGCAACGCCCGGAGCACGGCTGCCAGCAGCGGTCGTCCGGGCGGGAGCAGTTCGCTCGTGACCAGGTAGGTCGTCCCCCAGCTGATCGGGGCGATGGCGGTGACGGCGGCGATGCGGAGTTGATTGCTAAGCACTGAGAAATAATAGCTCAGCGCTAAGCAAATTGCTATGCTGGCCGGATGAGCACGCGCGTCGACGACATCCTGGGCCAGTGGCGGACCGAGCGACCCGATCTCGACGTCTCGCCCATGGCCGTCATCGGACGCCTGTCACGGGCCGCGACGGCGGTGGACGCACGGCTGTCCACGACCTTCGCCGAGCACGGGCTCGACAGCGCGTCGTTCGACGTGCTCGCGACCCTCCTCCGCTCGGGCTCACCGCACGAACTCGCGCCGAAGGACCTCGCCCACTGGTCGATGGTGACGTCGAGTGCGATCGCCCAGCGCGTGAACAAGCTCGTCGAGCGCGGTCTCGTGACGCGCCGTCCGAGCGAGCAGGACGGGCGCGGCACGGTCGTCGCCCTCACCCCGGCCGGCAAGCGCCTCGTCGAAGCGGCCCTGCCCGATCACCTCGCCGCCGAGGAGCGCATCCTCGACGGCTTCTCCACGGCCGAGCGCGAGCAGCTGGCGTCGTTCCTGGAGCGCCTGGCGCGCACCGACACCTGAGTGTCGCGGTGGAGACGGAGCCACTCAGGCGATGCGGCGACCCTCGTTGTGCTCCTGCAGCCACCAGGTCGCGCCCTCGTCGTCGGACACCCAGCTCTCCCAGGTGTACGAGTCCTCGGTGATGCCGCTGAAGTTCCACCGGATGAGCTTGTCGTCGTTCCGCGTGCCGTCCTGGCGGATGCCGTCGGAGCGGTGCGGCGTCGCGACGAGCTGGCAGAACTCGCCGCGCCGTGGCTCGACGTAGTTCACGCGCCAGGCGCCCATCAACCGGTCGTACACGCGGAGAGCCGTGCTGACGGTCTCCCAGCCCGACGGTTCGGCGTCGTTCGCGACGAGCTGGACGTCCTGCACGGCACGCCCCTCGAGGATGTACGACACGATCCAACGGAAGTCGGACTCGACCCACTCGCCGCTCTCGTCGTCGAGGCGCTTCGAGTGGACGTCCCAGGACCCGACGAACTGGCCGAACCGGACCATGCGGCGCGGGTAGAGCGGCGTCGGCCCGTCGGCGGTGATCGCGCGGGCGAAGTCGGGTCGCTCTGACGTGCTCATGGCGGGGCCTTTCTGCTGGTCCACCTGCTCGCCCGTCGTCGGGACGCCCGCCTCAATCCTGCGTCAGCGTTGCGTCTCGCCGACGTCGGTCCGGTGGAAGTTCTGGAAGGAACGGGAGGCGGTGGGTCCGCGCTGTCCCTGATACCTGGAACTGTACTCGCTCGACCCGTACGGGCGCTCGGCAGGTGACGTGAGCCGGAAGAAGCACATCTGACCGATCTTCATCCCCGGCCAGAGCTTGATCGGCAGCGTCGCGACGTTGCTGAGCTCGAGGGTGACGTGGCCCGTGAAGCCCGGGTCGATGAAGCCGGCGGTGGAGTGCGTGAGGAGACCGAGACGACCGAGCGAGCTCTTGCCCTCGAGGCGTGCGGCGACGTCGTCCGGGAGGGACACCCGCTCGTACGTGGACCCCAGGACGAACTCGCCGGGGTGCAGGATGAACGGCTCGTTCGGCAGCGTCTCGATGAGGCGCGTCAGCTCGGGCTGATCCTCCGCGGGATCGATGAAGGGGTACTTGTGGTTGTCGAAGAGGCGGAAGAAGCGATCGAGGCGCACGTCGATGGACGACGGTTGGATCATCTCCGGCGAGTAAGGGTCGAGCGCGATGCGGGAGGCGTCGAGTTCGGCTTTGATGTCACGGTCCGAGAGCAGCACGGTGACAGTGTATCGGCCGGGAGCCTGAAGCCTCGGGCCGGTGGCGGCGCCCGGATTCGCTACGATGCTCCCACGGTGACGACCTCCGCGACCCGGCGGAGACCGGTCGCGCCGCCCCAGCGACCTGGAGGCCTCCGATGACCAGACCGCACGTCCTCATCCTGCAGCACGTCCCCTGGGAGCGACCGGCGGTGCTCGGCGAGGTGCTGACGGCATCGGGGATCGATTGGACGCTGGACACGGTCGTCGAGCGCCGTGAGCTGCCGCCGGCGCGCGAGATCACCGGGTTCGACGGGCTCGTCCTCCTCGGTGGCCCGATGGGCGCGCTCGACGTGGAGGAGCACCCGGGTCTCGGGCTCGAAGCGCAGCTCGTGCGCGATGCGGCGGTACTCGGCATCCCGGTGTTCGGGATCTGCCTCGGGCACCAGCTCATCGCGACGGCCCTCGGCGCCACCCTCCACTCGGCGGCGGCGCATGAGGTGGGTGTCGGCGACGTCGAACTCCTGACCGAGAGCGAACTCGGTATGCGCGGAGAGCGGCTACCGGTGCTGCACTGGCATGGCGACGTCGTCGAGGCTCCGCATGGGGCGACGGTCCTCGCGTCGTCGCCGTCGACGCCGAACCAGGCGTTCCGGATCGAGGACCGGGTCTTCGCGACGCAGTTCCACCTCGAGGTCGACCCGCCGATGCTCGACCGATGGCTCGCGGAACCGCTCATGCTCCGCGACCTGCCGTTCATCGCCGGGACCGCGGAGGAGGCGGCCGACCGGCTGCGGTCCGAGGTCGACGCCGTGGCGGGGCCGATGCGCGAAGCCGGCGAGCGGTTGTTCGGGGCCTTCGCCGATGCGGTGCTCCGACGGACGAGCGTCGATCCGTCATTGCGGTAGGGCTCGGATCCCGCCCGGACGCACCACCCCGGACACAGCGAAGCGGCCGGCCCCGGAGGGACCGACCGCTTCGTGGACTCGAATTCGAGTTAGAGCGCCTTGCGACCCGTGATCGTCCTGATCAGGAACGCGATGATCGCGATCGCGAGCAGCACGAGGCCGACCCACAGCAGGAAGTTGAGGGACTGGACGAACCCACCGGTGATGGCGAGAACGATGGCAACGACGATGACGATGATGAGCAGGATGTTCATGGTGAAGCTCCTTTCGCAGAACTCCGTCCACCGTATGGGGGCCCGACCATTCCGTCGCGGGGGTTGACATCGTCCGAAGTCGTTCCGCTACGCGCGCGGAGCGCCCCCGCGTTGCACACCTCCGCCCTCCACCGTGTCGGTGTGCGCCAGCGCGGTGCGCTGACGCGAGCGCGGGCCATACGCGTGAGCGCGGGTCTCCGGAGGGTCGCGCTCACGCGTATGGGCCGCGCTCAGGCCTGATCCCGCGTGTTCGGGCCAGCGCACCGCGCTGGCACCGAATCACCACAGCTCGGTCGACAGCACCGCGCTGACCAGGGATTCCCGAGCCGAAGACCGTCCCGGGCGAGCCGCGCTAGAGGAGGCCCGGCTGGTCGGCGGGGTCACCGTCACCGGGCTCGGAGCCCGGCTCGTCGACCGTCGGCGCCGCCATCGGATCGTCGCTCTCGGGAGCGTTGTCGGGCAGCGATCGGGAGATCGCCTCCTGCGCGTCGCCGATCGGGTCGTCCATCTCGTCTCGTGGGTCGCTCATGCTGATTCCTTTCCTCGTGTCCCGACGGTAACGCGGGACGCCTCACAGCCACACCCCCTGGCAGAACGGTCCGATTCGTCCTACGAGCCGGGTGCCCGGGTCCGTCAGGACGGTGTCGATGCCGCTTCCCCGAGTCGCTTCGCCGCTGCGAGGACGCGCGCACTCTCGAACGGTTCGACCGTCGGTCCCCCGGCCGCGTCGAACACCTCGATCTCGGAGGCGTCGCGGTCGGACCTCGACCAGCCCGGTGACCCGTCTCGGACGAACGCCACGACGGCACCGTGGACCCGATCAGCCAGCTCCTGCGGCGCGTGCGGGCCCGCCACCCGGGTGACGTCCGGGTCGTCGAGCACGTCGAAGATGAACGGGACGTCGAGGCAGTGCTCCGCGATCCCGCTCACCGTCGAGCGCCACACGAAGTCGGAGACCCAGGTCTCGGCGTCGTCCCGCAGCGCCAGCCAGCGGATGACGCGCTCCCGGAACATGACGTCGCTCACGAAGCGACCCGCGACGAGTCCCGTGCGTTCGCCGGGCTGGGTCGCGACGTACGCCTCGGCGAGCGGCTCCGGCACACCCATGAGCTCGAGGGCACGCGTCGGCGCCACGGCGTCGAACTCGTCGAGCCGACCGGTGAAGAACCCGGCGAACTCCTCTCGGGTCGCGCTGACGAGCAACGGCTTGTCCGCACCTCGTCCCGCGATCATGCCCGCTTCGACGGTGTCGACGACCAGCTCGCCGTCGACCACGGGCCCGAGACCGAGGCGGCCGTTCATCGTCGTCATCCCTCGGAGCACGGACTCCGGATCGGTCGCCCCACCGGGGACGACCTCGAAGCCCTGAGCCTCGATCAGCGTCGCCTCCGAGACGCTCGCGAAACCGGCCAGGGTTGCGGGCACCCCGAGGTGCTCGGCGAGTCGCGCGGTCAGGGCCTGCGCCTCGACGAGCGGGACGTCGCCGGGCACTCCGGACACCGAGATCGCCCGCTCGAACAGGTGCCTGGCCGACGGGACCGTGAGCAGGGTCATGACGGACCCGCCGCCGGCGGACTGGCCGGCGATCGTGACCCGCTGCGGGTCACCACCGAACGCCGCGATGTTGTCGTGCACCCACTCGAGCGCGAGGATCCAGTCGAGCACGCCGCGGTTGGCAGGGGCGTCGGGCAGCCAGCCGAAGCCGTCGAAGCCGAGGCGGTAGGACACCGAGACCGTGACGACGCCGTCGCGGTTGAAGGCCCGGCCGTCGTACCAGGGGCTCGCGGGCGACCCGGCGATGAAGCCGCCGCCGTGGATCCACACGAGGACGGGCAGGCCGGCGCCCTCGTCGGTCGGAGTCGGGTCGGGTGTGAAGACGTTGACGTTGAGCGTCGAGTCGCCGGGGATCGACGGTTCCGGGATCGTCGTGATCTCGGCCATGGCCTTCCGCTGCGGTGTCGCACCGTAGGCGGTCGCGTCGAGGACACCGTCCCAGGGCGCCCTGGGCTCGGGGGCCTGGAACCGTCTCGCTCCGATCGGCGGCTCGGCGAACGGGATGCCGAGGAAGGCGACCGACCCGTCGGCGCGGCGCGTGCCGCGAACCGCTCCCGAGGACGTCTGTGCGATGGGTTGCTCTGGGCTGGAATCGGTCGTCATCGGCGGATCCTTCGGGTACTCGGCTGCGCGCTCATCCGACGAGCGTCGCGTGGTGATCCGCCCAGTATGCCGCGTCGCAGCCGAATCCCGTCCGATGTTCGGACTTCACCCAGCCGACCCACCCGAGACGCCAGCGCGGTGCGCTGACCCGAGCGCGCCCCGGAGCCGTGAGCGCGGGTCTCTGGAGACCCGCGCTCACGTCCGATGCACCGCGCTCACGTCAGCGCACCGCGCTGGCCAACCCGACGGGTGCGGGGTTGGCGGAGGGGGTTAGGCGACGATTGCCGCGCGCAGTGCTGCTGCGGAGGCCGCCGGGTCGTCGGCCGAGTAGATCGCCCCACCGGCGACCGCGACCTGCGCGCCCGCCTGCTGCACCGACGCGATCGTCGACACGTTCACGCCACCGGCGACCGAGAACGGCACGGCGGCCGCTTCACCGTCGGACAGGAGCGTCTGGAAGGTGAAGCCCTCCTCGGCCTGCTCGTCGAGACCGGCGTGCATCTCGACGAATGCGGCGCCGAGAGCAGTGACCTCCTTGGCGCGCTGCACCTTGTCGGCGACCCCGATGAGGTCGACGACGACGGACTTGCCGTGCGCCTTCGCGGCCTTCACGGCGCCGACGATCGTGCTGTCACCGGCGGTTCCGAGGACGGTGACGATGTCCGCACCGGCGGAGAAAGCGATGTCGGCTTCGAGCTCACCGGCGTCCATGGTCTTGAGGTCGGCGAACACGATCTTGTCGGGGTGGGCGTCCTTGACCGCGGTGACGGCACGCAGGCCCTCGCTCTTGATGAGGGGCGTGCCGAGCTCGAGGATGTCGACGTAGGGCGCGACCTTCCCGGCGAGTTCGAGGGCTGCCTCGGTGGTGAGGACGTCCATGGCTACCTGGAGCTTCATGTGGTGCTGCTTTCTGTCGTGATGGGAGGCGTCCGACGTCTGCCGGGCGCGTTGAAAGGGATCGGGTGACTACTCGAGATTCGCGTGGCGCGGCCACAGCTGCTCAGCACTGACGCCCGCTGACTGCCAGAGCGCATGGAAGAACGCGTCGCCGAGCAGCATGACCGCCTGCTCGAAGAGGCTGCCCGAGTACTGCACGGAACGCGTGCCGCCGTGGTCGGTCTTCTGCGCGGCGGGGACGACGATCGTCTCGGCGGCCAGCTCGGCAAGCGGGGATGCGGGGTCGGTCGTGATGGCGATCACCTGGGCCCCGACGGAGACGGCCGTTTCCGCGGCGCGGACCACACCCGTCGTCGTGCCGGAGCCGCTGGCGACGAGGATGACGTCACCCGCGACGATGGCGGGGGTCGTCGTCTCGCCGACGACGTGGACGGTGAGCCCGAGGTGCATGAGCCGCATCGCGGTCATGCGGAGCGCGAGACCAGAACGACCGGCACCGGACACGAACACGCGGTCCGCCGTTCGCAGGCGCTCGAGTGCTCCGGCGAACGGGACCGGATCGGCCTCGAGCAGGCTCGACACGGTCCGATGCAGCTCGGCGTCGATCGCGGCGAGCGCCCCCTGGACCGTCGAGGTCGCAGGCGTCACCGACGTGGATGGAGGGACGGTGGGGTTCGACATCCCTCCATCCTGGGCGTGATCGAGTAGGTGCACCGCTGCTCGGCCGAACGGTTTCACCTACCCGAACGGGTGGGAGGAGGCGGATGGGATAGGGTGCGGACATGATCGAACGCCCTGTCACCTACCCGGTCGAGCTGCTCGACGGCCTGGCCTCCGTCGCATCCAGCTCGCTGCTCCGCATCGCCGGTGCGTTCCGGGAGGTCCTCGAGCCGGTCGTCGCCCATTCCGCGCTCGTGATCTTCACCGAGGACTGCACCGGCCGCCCCCGGAAGAAGGCCGGCGACCCCGCGATCGTCGAGGGCGTCACGATCGCCGAGCTCGACGCCGTTCGACAGCGCACCCCGCGCGGCCCGGTCACCACAGCGACCGCTGACACCGGACCACACGCCGACCGGCCGACATCGGCGGTGATCGCAGGCGCGGAACGTCCGATCGCCGCGTGGCTGGCCGACACCGGCGCCCTCCTCGTCCTGACCGACCCACAGGGGTCGATCGACGACCGGCTCATCGGCGCCCTGTGGGGGGTCGTCGCGGCCGGTATCCGGCAGCAGGTCGCGACGGCGGCCCCCGACTACCTCCGTGACTCGCGGGCGGCGTCGAGCGAGCGCGCCGGCGCCATCGCGGAACTCACCGACGCCCATGCGACGACACTGGAGTCGATCCTCGCCGTCACCCGGTCACGGCAGACGTCGGCGGAGGACGCCCGAACGGCGGTGACCGAGATCGCCTCGGCCGCGATGGTCGAGCTGCGGGCGGTGTCCGACCGCGACCGCCAACTGGCCGAGGAACCGGTCGCGCGCGCCTTCGCCAGGCTCCGCGAGGATCTCCGTCCGCTGGCCCGCTTCGGCGGTCCCGAGGTCCAGTTCATCGAGCCGCCCGTCGACGGTCGGGCCCTCCCCGGTGAAGTGGCGCACGCCGGCCGGGCGATCGTCCGCGGCACGGTCCTCGCGCTCGTCGAGCAGTCCTCGGTCGGGCGGGTCCGGGTGCAGTGGGACTGCGACGGCAGCAACCTGCTCATCGGCATCCGCGACGACGGCCCCGGCGAGTTGACCGTCGACACCCCGAGTGTGCAGCAGCTCGGCGCTCGCGTCGCCGCACTCCGCGGCAGTCTCGATGTCCAGGCGACGCCCGGGTGGGGTTCGGAACTGCACGTGACGCTTCCGCTCGACCCACCGCCCGCAGCCCAGACACGTTCCGACTCGGCGGCCGCCGCGTTGACCGAGCGCGAATGGCGCGTCGCCGAGCTGGCCGCCGGCGGAGCACGGAACCGGGCGATCGCCGAGACCCTCACCATCAGCGAGAACACCGTGAAGTTCCACATCGCGAACGTCCTGCGGAAGCTCGGCGTTGCGAGCCGCGTCGAGCTGGCAGCCGCCTTGGCCGCCGGCCGCTGATTCCGTCCGGGCTTCGTCGCCGCCTACCGCTTCGTGCGCTTGCCGCCTCGATCGCGATCCCGGTCGCCGAACCGGCGCGTGATGAGCGCCCAGCCGAGGATCCAGCTTCCGAGCGCCGTGACCAGCCACACCACCAGCGGGGCGAGCACCCAGGCGAGGACACCGCGGATGTGGAGGCCGCCGGGGAGGATCGACGCGACGAACAACGACACGAGCGTCGTCACGAGTCCGATGCCGCCGAGGATCGCTGAGGCGTAGCGCCGTGCGAGGCGCAGGATGAAGGGCCCGAGGACGCCCTGCGCGATCGTGAAGACGACGACGGCGATGACGAAGCCGCCGAGCGACAAGCGGACGCCGGGTACGACCCAGTCCGCGACGAGCAGCCCGATCGCCGAGGACAGCAGACTGACGGCGATGCTCAGCAGGAAGCGGGTCATGTGCCGACCCTAGCGCTGGGTGTCGGCCGCGTCGAGAGCGCGACTGAGGGGAGGCGGATCGTCGCCTGACGGACGGCCGGACGACGACATGCCTCCCCTCGGGAGTGCCGGGACGGCTCAGTCCAGCGCGAGCACCCGACCGGTGCCGACACCCTCGATGGCGCGCACGAAGGCGAGGCCGACCACGTCGGAGGCGACGGGCGGGAAGCCCGGGAACGCGTCGTGGTACCCGGTTGCCTCGGCGAGCACCGTGGGGCTGACGGCGTTGATGCGGATGCCGCGCGGGAGTTCCGGGGCGACACCGATCACGAAGGACTCGACCGCCCCATTGGCCATCGAGGCCGCCGCACCGGTCGCGATCGGCTCGCGGGCGAGGATGCCCGTCGTGAGCGTGAAGGAGCCGCCGTCGCGGACGAACGGCGTCCCGATCCGCACGACGTCGAGCTGGCTGAGCACCTTGCCGAGGAAGGCCGCGCGGTAGTCGTCGCGCGTCAGCTCCCCCACAGGCTTGAACGGGACCGAGCCGACGGCGACGATCACCGCGTCGACCTCGCCCACCTCGGCGAACAGCGCCTCGATCGACGCCTCGTCGGTGGTGTCGACGGCAGGCGCCGTCGAGCGGGACACCGCGATCACCTCGTGACGTTCCGCAAGGGCGTCCTGCGCCGCTCGTCCGACATGTCCACTGGCTCCGATCAACAGGATTCTCATGCGGGCGACGCTAGCACCGGCGTCGGACGCCGGCGCTGCCGATCAACGGCGTCAGTGGGCGTCGTCCATCCCGGTGACGTGGACGGCGTAGCCGTGGCAGCCGGAGAGCTTCCAGTCGTACGGTTGATCGTCGGGGTTCGTCCCCCACCGGGCCAGGAACGCCGCATCGGACGACTCCGACATGACCATGCCGAAGAGTGGATCGAGGATCTTGGAGCGGTCGTTCGTCCACGCGTACCAGAACCCCTGATCAGCCATGCACTTCGCGATGATCTGCTGCTGCGCCTCCCAGATCCCGGTATTCGTCTCGCCCCACTCGTTGGTCGGCGGGATCACGATGTCCGCCGGATCGGTGGTCGCGTCGAACCAGCCCTCCGGCGTCTGCGAGTAGTCGACTCCGGACGCCGGCGAGACGGGTTCGCCAGCGTCCGGCGTGGCAGCGGGATCCGCGGGCACCACGGGTTCGACGGGCGGGAGGTCGTCGAGCGACGCGGCGGCCTCGGCGACCGCTTCGAGGGATCGGGCGTCGTCAGCGGCCGCCTGGGCGTTCGACACCCCGATGAACACCCCGCCTGCCGCCACCGCGAGCACCCCGCTCATCGCGATGCCGAGCCCGATCCGTCGTCGGAGCATTCCAGGACTCCGGCGGACGGGTGCCGCCTCCTGCGCCGCGTCCGGCCCGTCGTGGCTCTCGCTGCCGCTCATACCGTCTCCCCCTGCATCGACGCCACTGCGTCCCGTTCCGTCGTTCGGCGACCCCCCGGCCACCACCACACCGCGGCTCCGATGAACCCGAGCGCCGCCCCGACCCCGATCGCCACGCTCATCACCCACCACGGTTCGAATCCGGCGCCTTGCGAGCTCAGGCGGGACACGATGAGCACGCCGGTCGCGCTGACGCGGTACATGATGTCGCCCGCGAGCACGCCGATGAGGACCGCTGCGGGCGCCAGGAGCCCCGCGCCGAGCCATCGACTGCGTCGCCGCAGCGACAGCGCGAGCCCCACGATGCCCAGGACTGCGGCGATCGCCACACCGAGCGCGCCCGTCGGCACCTCGACGACGTCGCCGATGACGAGAGCACGCAGGATTCGGACGAGGAGGAACAGCGCTGCTCCGGTGACCAGGACGCCGCCGGTCACCACGAGGGCTGCGAGGACGTCACCGGCCCGCCGCATGCCGAGCGGCATCGGATCGACGCCGTGGCCCGCGCGCAACTGCCCGGAGCGCCACGAGAGGTCGTGCGGGATCCCGCGGATGGCCCGCAGCATGATGTCGCGCCGGAGCCGCTGTGGCGTGACGCCCGTCTCGTGGGCCCAGACGGCGTGCTCGTACAGGTCGGAGGCGATCTCGTCGCGGCGCTCCCCGGCGACGTCGGGCGAGAGGTCTCGGGTGTACCACCCGCACCAGTTCAGGACGCGGTGGGCGGCCGTGCGGTATTCAGGCGTCCGGATGGCGGTCATGCGATCGCCCCATGCGTCCACGCCGCACCCGCCGGCCTCGCCGCGGAGGCCTGCTCACCGGCGATCCTCGCGTGCTCACGATCCCGGGCCGTCGCGCCTTCGCCCGTGATCCGATACAGCCGTCGACGGGGGCGGCCCTCCGCCTCGGCGACCTCCGGAGCCTCCCACGTCGCCTCGATCAGGCCGGCGTCCGCCATCCGCGACAGGGCCTTGTAGAGCGTGCCGTGCGCGGTGAGGGCGGCATCCCCGGCTTCGGCGAGCTGCTTGGCGAGGGCGAACCCGTAGAAGCTCCCATCGGTCGCCTGCAACACGGTGCCGACGTCGAGGATGTCGAGCTCGAGCGGGAAGAGCGTGCCGGGTCGTCTGCGTGCCATGGAGCCACTATAGGAAGATAGGTTCCGATCCGTCAAGCCGCCCTTGCATTGAGTCGCCCGGAACTGCGCACGCATCGCCGGTTTCCGTGCGTTTCCGGGCGACTCAGCGGCGGTCAGCTCCCGTCGCGGAGGTCCGTCGGGGGTGCTGCTCCGAAGGCGATCTCGTCGAACCGCGCCTCGCAGGGTGGACCGAGCGGCGCCTGCGAGAGGAAGCCGACGCGCACCGGGGCGTCGCTGTGCAGACGGAAGACCCGGACGAAGTCCCACGTGACGCCGTCGGTCGAGCTGTGGAACGCCCACGCCTCACCGAGACGACTGACGCGCATCCACACGTGGTCGGCCGCGACGTGCGTCGAGTTCACGTCGTCCGACCAGGTGTTCGTCACGACGCTCACCACCATCGCCTGCCCCTGCGGCGACTGCTCGAAGCAGAGCTTGGCCCAGTGCTCGTCGTCGATCCAGAGTGCGAGGGCGCCGGCGTCGAAGGTGCTGCGCTCGCTCACGACCGCGATCCGCGCCGAGAGCGTGAAGTGTTCGGGTGCGTCGAAGGCGAGCGCCGTGGCACGCAACTCACGCGGCCCACCGAGCGAGCTGTTGCTCCAGTCGACGCCGGCGGCGGAGGTGAGGGTGAGCGCTCCGGCATCGGCGTCGAACGCGGCGATTCCGCGGGTCGAGGTCCAGGCGAGGTCGGGAAGCCCGTCGATGCGGGTCACGTCGGTGTGCATGGTCCGACCCTATCGGGATCGCCCGTCCCCGTGAGTCGCCCGGATCTGTTCAGAATCCGGCGGATTTCGCGCAGATCCGGGCGACTCAGCGAGGTCTGCCGGCGGGGACGTCGACGACGCGCTCCTCCCCGACGGCCACGACGAGCGAACCGTTGGAGGCCGAAGCGACGTCCGCTTGGAGCCGCTCGAGCTCCGCCGGCGGCACCCACAGTTCCAGCTCAGCCTGCGCCCCGTAGACCGGCTCACCGAGCGTCGCACCGTGGGTTGCGGCCCAATCGCGCAGCAGGTTGTCGTACCGCCCGGCGTCGGCGTGGGGGACGACGAGGGTCGCACGGGTCAGGGTCTCACGGCGCACGAGCGAGGCGAGGTCGAGCGTCTCGGAGGCCGCCGAGGAGTACGCGCGGACGAGCCCACCGGCCCCGAGTTTGACGCCGCCGAAGTACCGCGTGACGACGACCACCACGTCGGTCAGCTCGCGCCGCCGGATGACCTCGAGGATCGGCATCCCCGCCGTGCCGGACGGTTCACCGTCGTCGGACGAGCGGGCCTGGTCGCCGAGCAGCCCGGTGACCATCGCGACGCAGTGGTGTCGCGCATCCCACGCCTGCTTCTTCACCCGCGCGATCACCGCTTCCGCGTCCTCCGGCGACGCGACCGGGTGGGCGAGGCCGAGGAAGCGCGACTTCTTGATCACGAGTTCTTGCTCGACCGGCGCGGCGATCGTCGCCGGGGACTGCCGCGCGGTGGTCATCCGTCCGAGCGTACTCGGCCGGTCGACGAGACCCGTTCGGCCTACGGCCGCAGCACGTCGTCGGCCGGGTGCGCCTGCACGTGCCCACGGACGAAGATCAAGCCGATCACGGCCACGAGCATGATGAGCAGGTTGGCCGGACCGGCGATCGCCAGGAACACGCTCTGACCGGCGGCCGCTCCCGCGTGGTCGATCCCACCGGTCGAGAGGAAGAGCGTCGGGTCGTAGAGTCCGTGGATCAGGATCGGCCAGATGAGGTTGCCGGTCACCCGGAGCGTCAGGTACATGCACACGCCGAATCCTAAGGTGTAGACGACGGTCACGAGCACGGTCACGACCGGCTGGCCCGACAGGAGGTTGGAGGCGTGCAGCAGCGCGAAGACCAGCGAGGAGATCACCATCACGATCCACTCCGAACTCCCGGCGTCGCGCAGCATCTTCACGACCAGTCCGCGGGTCAGGATCTCCTCGGCGAACCCGATGAACACGCCGGACAGCATCGCGACCACGACCACAGAACCCTCGTAGCTCCCGTAGTCGATGCCGAGCAACCGCAGGACGACCGCGGCGAGGATCACGATCGGAGCGGCCCACATCCACCAGCGTCCGCGGATCGGCTGCTTCGCGAACAGCTCCCGGAACCAGCCGACCGAGAGCACGAACCCGGCCAGGATGAGGGAACCGACGATGAGCGGCAGCATGAGCCCGAAGAACACGCTCTGCGGGGTCGCGAAGAGGTCCTCGCCGATCTGCGAGCCGAAGAGCTGCCCGACGACCCAGCCCGCACCGAGGTACAGGGCGAGGTAGCCGATGGCCAACAGGAACGCCCGGCCGATCCCGCCCTTCGCCCAGAAGTCGTGCCATCCGCTGGTGGTGAGTGTCCGCTGACGTCGGTGCTCGTGACCCCTGTGCTCGCCCATGCATCGATCCAACCACGGAGCACCCGCCTGAGTCGCCCGAATCTGCGCGGAGCCGGCCGGAATTCGTGCAGATCCGGGCGACTCAGTGGGGCTGTGGAGAACGTGGGCAGAGAACCGGTCCGCGCAGGCACAGTGAGGGGATGTCACCTGACCTTCCGGACGGACCGTTCCTCGTCGGCGACGCGCTCCGCCGCGGGATGACACCGGGCGAACTCCGCAGTCGTCGGCTCGAGAAGCCGGGTCACGGGATCCGGTCCGCCCGTCCGGTGGAGACGGTCGAGGATCGCTGCCGCGCATTCCTCCACCGCCTGTCCGACCAGGTCTTCGTCTGCGGTCCGACCGCCGCGCTCCTGCTCGGCCTGCCGCTTCCGTACCGCCTCTCCACCCCCGAACGCCTCGACCTCGCCGTGGCCGCGCCGGCCCGCGCTCCGCACACCGCCGGGATCGCCGGTCGGTCGATCACGATCGATCCTCAGGACGACGTGATCGTCCGCGGCGACATCCGACTGACGAGTCCGGTTCGAACCTGGCTCGACCTTGCCGCGACGCTCCCGCTCGCCGATCTCGTCGCAGCGGGCGACCACCTGCTTCGGACTCGAACCGCAGGCCTGGACGAGTTGGAGGAGACAGCAGCCCACTATCCGGGTCGGCGCGGCCGTCGCGCGATCGCCACCGCACTCCCCCTCCTCGATCACCGCGCGGAATCGCCGCCCGAGTCCATCGTCCGCGTCGCGCTGGCGCGCGGCGCCGTCACCGGGTTCGAGCCGAATCAGGGGATCCGGGCGGCGAACGGCTCGTTCCTCGCGCGCGCCGACCTCTGCCACCGGGCAGCGCGGGTCGTCATCGAGTACCAGGGCGACTACCACCGGGTCGAGGTCGACCGGTGGCGCAAGGACCGCGCTCGCTCGAACCGCCTGCGGGCCGCGGGTTGGACGGTCATCGAGCTGACGGCCGACGATCTCCGTGACCTCCGCACCGTCGTCGCCTCGGTGCGCGCCGCCCTCACCGGCCATTGAGTCGCCCGAATCTGCACGAGAATCACTGGATCTTGTGCAGATCCGGGCGACTCAGTGGGTCAGCCGACGCCGTTCAGGACCGAGGAGGCGAAGGAGACGGCACGGACGCCGAGCGTCGCGATGCGCTCCTGGCGGGCCGCCTCGGCGTCGAAACCGACGTAGGCGAGCGGCGGCAGCTTCCGAACGTTGGCCGAGCACTGGAAGTCGGCGCAGACCAGCGTGCCGACGGTGTCACCGTTCTTGCCGGCCTGCCCGGCCCGCTTCGCGCTGTAGAACACGACGTCGTTGCTGAGCGTGATGTCCTGGCACCACGCGCACTGCGGCCGGGTGCGGGGTGTCGCGTCAGCCTGTCGGAGGAGGATGCCGACGGGTTCGCCGTCGACGATCGTGACCACGTACGCGCGTCGCGGCAGCTTCTTGTCGCGCCACCCGAGGAAGTCACGCACCTCGAAGTCGATCGCGTCGAGGTCGACGGGAAGGCTCACGTCACTGACCTCCTTGCGCGATGCGTTGACGAAGGAGGCACGGATCTGGGATTCGTTCAGGGGGATCATGGGTTCACCGGTTTCGGCTGGGCCGTCGGGGAGACGGCGGGAAGCCCTCCGCGCGTCGATGCGCTGCGGCGGGTACGTCAGGGTGCGCGGCCCCGTCGTCGTCGCTCGGACGAGCGCGATTGACGAAGCCGACGTCCTCACCGGGTGGGCGAGGTGGTCGACCGGATGGACCGCTCTCTCGGGCCGGCGTTGCGGACGCCGACGACCTCCAGACGCCCGACACGGGGCGGAGCGATGAGCATGGACACACCGGCACTGTATCAAGCGATGGCGCACTCGCTCCCCCGATCCGCACGTTCTGGCTCCCGGCGCGGCAGGATGGACGTATGACCCTCGACGTCGCCCTCCTCCGCACCGCGTTCCCGTCCCTCGCCTCGGGCATCGCCCACTTCGACGGCCCCGGCGGCACCCAGACGCCGCTCGCCGTCGGCCAGGCCATCCTCGACACCCTCACCGGGCCACTGTCCAACCGGGGTTCGTCGGTCGCGTCCGAGCGCCGGGCGGACGACGCCGTGACCGCTTTCCGCGCCGCGTGCGCCGACCTGCTCGCCGCAGAGGAGCGGGGCATCGTCTACGGTCGCAGCGCGACCCAGCTCACGTACGACTTCTCCAGGCATCTGTCGCGCGGCTGGATCGCCGGCGACGAGATCGTCCTGTCCCGACTCGACCACGACGCGAACGTGCGCCCGTGGGTGCAGGCGGCGGACCGCACGGGCGCGACCGTGCGCTGGATCGACCTGGACCCGGCGACGGGCGAGCTCGACCTCGCCGACCTCGACGACCTCGTCACCGAGCGGACGAGGCTCGTCGCCGTGACCGCTGCGTCGAACCTCCTCGGCACCATCCCGCCGGTGCGGACGATCGCCGACCGGGCGCACGCGGTCGGCGCGCTCGTCTGGGTCGACGGCGTCCACTACACGGCGCACCACGTCGTCGACGTCGAGGCCCTCGGCGCCGACTTCTTCGTCTGCTCGCCGTACAAGTTCTTCGGGCCGCACTGCGGTGTCCTCGCCGCGTCGCCTGCGCTGCTCGAGTCGATCCACCCCGACAAGCTGCTGCCGTCGACGAACGTGGTGCCCGAGCGCTTCGAGTTCGGCACGCTGCCCTACGAGCTCATGGCCGGCGTGACGGCGGCCATCGGCGTGCTCGCGTCGATCGACCCCGGTGACGCCACGACGAGGCGCGACCGTCTCGTGGCCTCCGCCGCAGCCGTCCACGAACGGGAACTCGCGCTGCGCACTCGCATCGAGGAGGCCCTCGCGGAGCTCGGACCGCTCGTCGAGCTGCACTCGCGGGCCGCCGAGCGCACGGCGACCTTGTTCATGACGTTCCCGGGCAGGCGTGCAGCCGACGCGGCCGCGTTCCTCGCCGCTCGCGACGTCCTCGCACCGGCTGGCTCGTTCTACGCGGTCGAGCCGTTCGCGGCACTGGGCCTCGACGACGTCGGCGGCCTCCGCGTCGGCGTCGCCCCGTACACCTCGGACGAGGACGTCGACCGCCTGCTCGACGGCATCAGGGCCTTCCTCGCCGGCTGACCGGCTCGCGGGCTGACCGGCTCGCGGGCTGACCGGCTCGCGGGCTGCCCCGGCGACAGCGCCCTCAGGACCGCTTGCCGCTCTCCCGTCGCAGGACGACGAACCCGGCGACCATGACGACCGCCCCGAGGACGAGGGTGATGATCCGGAAGAACCCGAAGTCGTCGACACCGAAGATCAGGGGTCCGGCGAAGAGGAACGTGGCGCCGACGAAGTACCAGACGGAGGTCGTCCCACCGGTGAGCGACGTGGGCGGCGGCGTCGACTCGGGCTCCGCCGAGGCGGGACCGTCCTGGGGCACCTCGTCCCCGTGTGGTGCAGGTTCGGGCTGCGTCGATCCGGTCATCATTCGCTCCGATCCGCGTCGCGCTCGGTGGTGTCCACGACGTCGAGCCCCACGCTACGCAGCCCTCGAGCGCCGCAAATCCCCCAGGTGACGGAGATCAGGCCTCGCTGGCGAACATCCGTCCGTCTGGGTCGAGCTTCGTCAGGAGGGCGGCGGAGATCTCGCCGAGCTGCTCGATCTGCGCCGGCGTCAGCGCGTCGAGGACCAGGGATCGCACGTGCTCGACGTGGCCCGGCGCGGCCTGGACGACCTTGCCCCAGCCCGCATCGGTGAGCGTCACGTTCGTCGCCCGTCGATCCTCCGGGCACGGTGTGCGCGCCACGAAGCCGGCCTCCTCCAAGCGAGTCAGCACCCGCGACAAGCGGGGCAGCGTCGCATTCGTCCGGGCCGCGAGCGCCGAGGTGCGCAGCGTGCGGCCCGGCGTCTCGGACAGCATCGCGAGCGTGAAGTAGTCGAAGTGGGTCAGGTGCTCGTCCCGCGTGAGCTGGAGGTCGAGCGCGGCCGGCAGGAGTTCGAGCACCGCGGCGAAGCGCACCCAGGAGCGTTGCTCGTCGTCGCTCAGCCATCGCGTGTCGGTCATGTCTCCAGCGTAGCAATAGTTGCGCCTACAACTAACTAGTGTTACGTTAGTTGTATAAACAACCAATTGACCCGTGACCAGGCGGCCACGAGAAGGAGCATCGTCATGACGAACGTCACCATCTTCGGAACCGGCAACATGGGCAGCGCCATCGCCGGCGTCCTCGCAGCAGGCGGCGCCTCCGTCGACCACCTCGGGTCGGCCGAGACCGGCACGATCACCGGCGACGTCGTCGTCCTCGCGGTCCCCTACCCGGCCCTCGCGACGATCGTCGAGCAGTACGCCGACCAGCTCGCGGGCAAGATCGTCGTCGACATCACCAACCCCCTCGACTTCTCGACCTTCGACGCCCTCGCCGTCCCCGCGGGCAGCTCGGCTGCAGCGGAACTGCAGGCGAAGCTCCCGAGCTCCCACGTCCTCAAGGCCTTCAACACGAACTTCGCCGCGACCCTCGCCGCGAAGCAGGTCGGCGACGTGGCCACCACGGTCCTCATCGCCGGGGACGACGCCGACGCCAAGGCCACACTCCAGCAGCTCGTGACCGCCGGTGGCCTCGAGGCCGTCGACGCCGGGTCGCTGAAGCGCGCGCACGAACTCGAGGCGATCGGCTTCCTGCAGCTCACGCTGGCGGCGTCGGAGAAGATCTCCTGGACCGCCGGGTTCGCACTCGTCAAGTAGTCGTCGGATCGTGATCCGGGAGGAACGATCCTCCCGGATCACGACGGACTGGAGGACGATGGGCGCATGACCTTCCGCGCCCTCGCCCCCGGCCAGCGTTCCAGCGTCCTGCTCGGCGGGCCGCACGATGACGCGCCCGTCCTCCTCTTCGAGACCGACGAGCTCCTCGTCGAAGCACCGAACTGGTCCCTCGACGGCCGGACGCTGCTCCTCAACGGCAACGGGCGGCTCTGGGCACTCCCGGTCGACGACCCGACCGCGGGGCTCACGCCGATCGACTTCCACGGCCTCCCGGAGCTCAACAACGACCACGTCCTCGACCCCGACGGCGAGCACATCCTCCTCTCGGCGATGGACGGTCACATCTACCGCGGCGCGCTCTCCGGCGGGCCGGTCACGAAGCTCACCGCCGACGACGACCGGTGGCACTTCCTCCACGGCGTCTCCCCGGACGGCACGCGGATCGCGTACGTCGAGCTCGAAGGCTTCGAGCACCCCGGTCGACTCGCGATCGCTCCGGCGGTCGAGGGCGGCGGCCCCGTCACCGTCCTCGACACGGGCGACGGCCACCTCGACGGCCCGGAGTGGTCGCCCGACGGCCGGTGGCTGCTCTGCAACACGGAACACTTCGGCACCGGCCCCGGCCATGCGCAACTCGCACGGATCCCCGACGCCGGCGGCGAGCTCGAGCAGCTCGTCGTGAGCGACACCGTCGACTGGTTCCCGCACCTCTCCCCCGACTCCCGACTGGCCTCGTACATCGCCTTCCCCGCCGGCACGATCGGGCACCCGGCCGACCTCGACGTCGAGGTCCGGCTCGTTTCGACCGACGACTGGGCGACCCCGCTCCGTCGCTACCCGCTGTTCGGCGGGCAGGGCACCCTCAACGTGAACAGCTGGTCCCCCGACAGCTCACGGTTCGCCTTCGTCGCCTACCCGATCGACGACTGAGGCACCGGAACTCCGGGCGCGCGGGCCGTCAGTCGGTACTGTCGGAGCGTGACCGATGCCAGCAGCGCCCACTCCCAGACGCTCTCGCGCGGCATCCGGATCCTCGAGGTCCTGGCCGACGCGCGCACCCCGCTCACGATCGACACCCTGAGCGCGACGCTCGGCCTGCACCGGAGCGTCACCTACCGGCTCCTGCGGACGCTCGAAGACCACCGCCTGGTCGTCCGCGACGGTACGGGACGGATCGCACTCGGATCGCGCCTGGCAGCCCTCGCCGCCGGTGTCTCCCACGATCTGCAGGCCGCCGCCCTGCCCGAGCTGACGGCCATCGCGAACGAGCTCGGCATGACCTGCTTCCTCACCGTGCTGGACGGCGACGAGATCGTCACCCTCGTCAGCGTCGAGCCACGGCACACGATGGGGTCGATCGCGCAGCGACCCGGCACCCGGCACCCGGTCGGTGTCGGCGCGCCCGGCAAGGCGATCGCGTCCCGCCTCTCCGAGGCGCAGTGGCCGGACACCCTCGACGACGACCACCGCGGCGAGCTGGCAGCGGTCCGCGAACACGGCTGGGCGTCGAGCCACGACGAGGTCATCACCGGTCTCCGCGCCGTCGCGGTTCCACTCGCTGTGCACGGCTCGCCGGCAGGCGCCCTCGCGGTCGTCTACGTCTCCAGCAGCCGCCCCGAAGCCGACATCGCGGCCCGCCTCATCGAGGGGGCCGCGACCATCGCGTCGTCGGTCTGACCGCGCCTACCTCCGCGCGCCGTAGACCTGACCACGGCTTTGTTCGCCCTCAGCTTCGCCACCGAGCGGGATGCCCGTGCGGTCACGAAGGAGGAGGGTCGCCGCGAAGGCGATCACGATCATGCCGGCGATGTAGAACGCGACACTCGTCGCCGAGCCGGTGACCTGCACCAACCAGGTCGCGATCGTCGGAGCGAATGCGCCGCCGAGGATGGCGCCGATCGCGTAGGTGACCGAGACGCCCGTGTACCGGATCGACGCGGGGAACAGCTCGGCGAAGTACGCCGCCTGCGGCCCGTAGGTGAAGCCGTTGCCGATCGTGAACAGCGCGAGCCCGAGGAACAACAGCCATGGGTCACCGGTGTTCACGAGCGGGAAGAGCACGAAGACGGTTGCCAGGAACGCGACCCAGCCGATGATGTAGGTGTTGCGTCGGCCGATCCGGTCGGAGAGCGAACCCGCGAACCACGTGACGATCAGCCAGACGATGGCCGACCCGGTGACCGCGAGCAGCACCGGTGTCCGCTCCATGCCCACCAGGCCGCCGTCGGCGAGCGGCGTCGTCGCGTAGTTCTGGATGTAGCCGCCCGTGGTCATGTAGCCGGCGGCGTTGTTGCCGGCGAAGGTGAGCGCCGCGAGCAGCACGAGCAGCCAGTGGTGCCGGAAGAGCTCGACGATCGGGACCCGGCGACGTTCCTTGTTGCGGGCGAGGGCGACGAAGACGGGGCTCTCGTCGACCTTCCGGCGCACGACGTAGCCGACGATGATCAGGACGAAGCTCAGCAGGAACGGGATCCGCCAGCCCCACTCGAGGAACGCCGCGCCGGGCGAGATCACGCCCGTCATGAGGGCGAGCATGCCGGAGGCGAGGAGGAGTCCGATCGGGACGCCGATCTGCGGGAACGCCCCGAACCGGCCGCGGCGGCCGGAGGGCGCGTGCTCGACAGCCATGAGGACGGCGCCGCCCCACTCGCCGCCGGTCGACAGCCCCTGCAGGATGCGGAGGAACACGAGCAGGGCGGGGGCGATGATCCCGATCTGGTCGTACGTCGGCAGCAGACCGATGAGCGTCGTGGCGGCGCCCATGAGGAAGAGCGTGATGACGAGCATCTTCTTCCGGCCGATGCGATCGCCGAAGTGTCCGGCGACGAACGCGCCGAGCGGCCGGAACAGGAAGCTCACACCGACGGTCGCGAACGACAGCAACAGCGCGGCCTGCGGTCCTGCCGGTTGGAAGAAGAGCTGCGAGAAGACGAGTCCGGCGGCGCTCGCGTAGAGGAAGAAGTCGTACCACTCGACCGTGGTGCCGATGACGGTGGCGAAGGCCACGCGCCGGAGTTCCGCGGGCGTCGTCGCTCGCGCCAGAGATGCGGTTGTCATTGTCTCGAGACCCCTTTGTCCGTCGCGGCCCGCCATTGGACCGCCAGAATGTACACCACATCGTATACAATCATGCTCACCGCGCAAGAGGCAGTCGACGACGACGCACCGTATCGTGATCGCAGGCCGCAGTCGACGCAGATGAGGACGGGATGCGATGCAGGATCACGAACGGCAGGCGATCGCCGACGAACTGGCGGCGGCGCACGAGGAGCGGAGCGTCATCCCCCTCCTCACCGCCCGGCACCCGGACATGACCATCGAGGACTCCTACGCCGTGCAGGCGCTGTGGGCCGAACGCCGCATCGCCGCCGGTCGGCGCGTCGTCGGCCACAAGATCGGCCTCACCTCGAAGGCGATGCAGCAGGCCACCGGGATCACCGAACCCGACTACGGCGTCATCCTCGACGACCAGGTCTTCGACTCGGGCGCGACGCTCGACTTCGACGCCTACTCCAACGTCCGCGTGGAGGTCGAGCTGGCGTTCGTCCTCGGACGCCCGCTGCAGGGACCGCACTGCACGATCTTCGAGGTGCTCGACGCGACCGACCACATCGTCCCCGCGCTCGAGGTCCTCAACTCCCACATCGAACTCGACGGTCGCACGATCGTCGACACCATCGCCGACAACGCGGCCCTCGGCGCCATGGTGCTCGGCGGAACGCCCGTCCGCCCCGACGCGATCGATCCGCGATGGGTCTCGGCCCTGCTCTACCGAAACCAGACCATCGAGGAGTCCGGGGTGGCCGGCGCCGTCCTCGGGCACCCGGCACTCGGCGTCGCGTGGCTCGCCGGCAAGCTCGCCCAGCACGGCGGGAGTCTCGCCGCTGGGGAGATCATCCTGTCGGGATCGTTCACGAGACCGATGTGGGTCGAACGGGGCGACACCGTCCACGCCGAATACCAGGGACTGGGAGCCGTGACATGCCGATTCGAATGACCCTGCCGCCGACCTTCGGCGAGCGCCTGCGCACCGCGGATCGCCCCCTCATCGGAATGTGGGTGGTGTCTGGCAGCCCGATCGCGGCGGAGATCGCGGCGGGCAGCGGGCTCGACCTGCTCCTCATCGACGGCGAGCACTCGGCGAACACCCTGGAGAGCATCCAGCTACAGCTGCAGGTGGTGGCCGCCTTCCCGGTGTGTCCGCTGGTGCGGGTGCCGTTCGGCGACGCGGTCGTCATCAAGCAGGTGCTCGACCTCGGGGCGCAGAACCTCATCGTGCCCATGGTGTCGTCGGCCGAGCAGGCGGCGGCGCTCGTGCAGGCCGTGCGCTACCCGCCTCAGGGCGTCCGTGGGGTCGGCAGCGCGCTCGCGAGGTCCTCCCGCTGGAACCGGATCGACGACTACCTCGCGCAGGCGGACGATTCGGTGTCGCTCACGGTGCAGATCGAGTCGGCGGAGGCGGTCGAGCAGGTCGAGGACATCCTCGCGGTCGACGGCGTGGACGCGGTGTTCGTCGGTCCGGCCGACCTCTCGGCGTCGCTCGGACTGCTCGGTCAGCAGGGGCACCCCACCGTGGTCAGCGCTGTCGAGCGGGTGCTCGATGCCGCCGCCGCCGCGGGCAAGCCGGCCGGCGTGAACGCCTTCGACCCCGTCGTGGCCGAGCACTACCTCGACCGCGGGGCGTCCTTCGTCCTCGTCGGTGCGGACGTGTCGCTCCTCGCGCGCGCGTCCGAGCAGTTGGCGGAGCGCTTCATCGACGGTCGGAGCGACGCGAGCCGCGGCGACGGGTACTGACCCTTTCCCACTGCGTCCAGATCGTATACGATTCTGAATACCGACGACGAGGACGTGTGATGAGCAGCCACCAGGGCATCGAAGGTCTCCCGAACAGCGGGGGCGGCAAGATCATCGCCGTCCACCTCAACTACCCGTCACGGGCGGCCCAGCGCGGCCGCACGCCGGAGCACCCCTCGTACTTCCTCAAACCGTGGTCCTCCGTCTCAGGCACGGGCGGCACCATCGAGCGCCCGGCCGGCGCGGAACTGCTCGCCTTCGAGGGCGAGATCGCGATCATCATCGGGACCGCGGCCCGCCGCGTCAGGGTCGAAGACGCCTGGCAACACGTCTCGGGCGTCACCGCGGCGAACGACTTCGGGCTCTACGACCTTCGCAGTGCCGACAAGGGGTCGAACCTGCGCTCGAAGGGCGGCGACGGTTACACGCCCCTCGGCCCGTCCGTCATCCCCGCCGAGCAGATCGATCCGGCCGCCCTCCGCGTGCGCACCTGGGTCAACGGCGTCGTCGTCCAGGACGACTCGAGCGACACACTGCTCTTCCCCTTCGCGCAGCTCATCGCCGACCTCTCACAGCTCTCGACACTCGAGCCGGGCGACGTCATCCTCACCGGGACGCCCGCCGGCTCATCCGTCGTCGTGCCCGGCGACGTCGTCGAGGTCGAGGTCGACGCACCGACCGCACCAGGCGCCCCGACGAGCGGTCGACTCGTGACGACGGTCGTCGAGGGCACCGAGCCCTTCGGCGGGTTCGGCGCGAAACCGGCCGTCGACGACCATCAGCGCATCGAGGCCTGGGGGGACGCTGCGGCGGCGGGTCTGCCCGCACCGGCTGAGCCTCTCACCGCTGCATCGCCCGCCGAACCGCTCGACCCCGCGGTCGCCGAACAGCTCGCCTCGGTCTCGACGGCGACACTCAGCGCCAAGCTGCGGGCCCGCGGGTACACCGAGGTCTTCATCGAGGGCGTCCACGCCTCGCGACCGGGCACGCGCATGGTCGGCGTGGCCCGCACCCTCCGCTTCGTCGCCTACCGGCCCGACCTCTTCGCCGAGCGCGGCAACGGCTTCAACGCGCAGAAGCGTGTCTTCGACACCGTCGAGGCCGGAGAGGTCGTCGTGATCGAGGCACGCGGCGAGCGCGGCACGGGCACCGTCGGCGACGTCCTCGCACTTCGGGCGCAGCAGCGCGGAGCGGCCGGGGTCGTCACCGACGGCGGCATCCGCGATGCCGAGCAGGTCGCGGCGTTCGACCTGCCGACCTTCTCACAGGGCCCGCACCCGTCCGTCCTCGGGCGCCGCCATGTGCCGTGGGAGATCGACGTCGCGGTCACCTGCGGCGGGGCGACGGTCCTGCCCGGCGACGTGATCGTGGGGGACGGTGACGGCGTCATCGCGATCCCCCGGGCGCTCGCCGCCGAGGTCGCCGCGGAGGCGGTCGTGCAGGAGGCGGAGGACGCCTGGATCGCCGAGCAGGTCCGTGGCGGTGCAGCGGTCGACGGCCTCTTCCCGCTGAACGCCGAGTGGCGGGCGCGATACGAGAGCGAGCAGGGACGATGAGCCGGCCACAGCCGACGACCGGGCAGGAGGCGTCGCTCAGCAAGTCCGAGCGCGCCTACCGGTTCATCCGCGAGGCCATCGACGAAGGGCGCTTCGTCCCCGGCTATCGACTGGTACTCGGCCAGATCGCCGGTGAGCTCGACATCAGCGTGGTCCCGGTGCGCGAGGCGATCCGGCGGCTGGAGGCCGAGGGGCTCGTGACGTTCGAGCGCAACGTCGGCGCGCAGGTCGCGATGCTGCACGAGACCGAGTACCTCTTCACGATGCAGACGCTCGCCCTCGTCGAGGGCGCAGCGACCTCGATGAGCGCCGCCTACCTCACCGACGACCACCTGGCCCGCGCCCGCGAGATCAACGAGCGGATGCGCCGCACGCTCGACGACTTCGACCCGCACGCGTTCACGGCGCTGAACCTGGAGTTCCACACCGTCCTCTTCGAGGAGTGCCCGAACCCGCACGTCCTCGACCTCGTCCACCGCGGCTGGCGGCGGCTGAACGCGCTCCGCGACTCCACGTTCAGCTTCGTGCCCGGCCGCGCGCGGGAGTCGGTCGCAGAGCACGACGGCATCCTCGAACTCATCGCCGCCGGCGCGCAGCCGCTCGAGATCGAGATCGCCGCCCGCGACCACCGCACCGCGACCCTCGACGCCATGCTCGCGTACCAGGCGGAGCACCAGCCGCCCACCACGGCCCGCCCGCCGTCGTCACCGCCGTCCACCACCGACCGGAGGAACCACCCATGACCCAGCACGTTCCGGCAGCGTTGCCCGACCGTATCCGGCACTACATCGACGGCGCGTTCGTCGACTCGGTCGACGGCGACACCTTCGACGTCCTCGACCCGGTGTCGAACGAGACCTACGTCCAGGCCGCCGCCGGCAAGCAGGCCGACATCGACCTCGCCGTCGCCGCAGCCAAGCGCGCCTTCGACGAGGGTCCGTGGCCGCGGCTCCTCCCCCGCGAGCGCAGCCGGATCCTGCACCGGGTCGCCGACGCCGTCGAAGCGCAGGACGCCCGCCTCGCGGAGCTGGAGAGCTTCGACACCGGGCTGCCGATCACGCAGGCGCTCGGTCAGGCGAAGCGCGCCGCCGAGAACTTCCGGTTCTTCGCCGATCTGATCGTCGCCCAGCACGACGACACCTATAAGGTCCCGGGGCGGCAGGTCAACTACGTCAACCGCAAGCCCATCGGTGTCGCGGGGCTCATCACGCCGTGGAACACGCCGTTCATGCTCGAGAGCTGGAAGCTCGCTCCGGCCCTCGCGACCGGCAACACGGTCGTCCTGAAGCCGGCGGAGTTCACCCCGCTCTCGGCGAGCCTGTGGGCGGACATCTTCCGCGACGCCGGCGTGCCCGACGGCGTGTTCAACCTCGTGAACGGGCTCGGCGAGGACGCCGGCGACGCCCTCGTGAAGCACCCGGAAGTGCCGCTCATCTCGTTCACCGGCGAGAGCAGCACCGGTCAGCTCATCTTCGCGAACGCCGCGCCGTTCCTGAAGGGGCTCTCGATGGAGCTCGGCGGCAAGTCACCGGCCGTCGTGTTCGCCGACGCCGACCTCGACGACGCCCTCGACGCGACGGTGTTCGGCGTGTTCTCCCTGAACGGCGAGCGCTGCACCGCCGGCAGCCGCATCCTCGTCGAGCGGAGTGTCTACGATGACTTCGTCGAGCGGTACGCCGAGCGGGCCCGCAACATCGTCGTCGGACATCCGAGCGACCCGGCCACCGAGGTCGGCGCGCTCGTGCACCCGGAGCACTATGAGAAGGTCATGGGCTACGTCGAGATCGGCAAGACCGAGGGCCGCCTCGTCGCCGGTGGTGGTCGCCCCGAGGGGTTGACGACCGGCAACTACGTCGCGCCGACGGTCTTCGCCGACGTCCCGCCGAGCGCCCGCATCTTCCAGGAGGAGATCTTCGGGCCGGTCGTCGCCATCACCCCGTTCGACTCCGACGAGGAGGCACTCGCCCTCGCGAACGACACGAGGTACGGGCTCGCCGCGTACATCTGGACGAACGATCTCAAGCGGGCTCACACCTTCTCGCAGAACGTGCAGGCCGGGATGGTGTGGCTGAACTCGAACAACGTGCGCGACCTCCGCACGCCGTTCGGCGGCGTGAAGGCCTCGGGGCTGGGTCACGAGGGCGGCTACCGCTCGATCGACTTCTACACCGACCAGCAGGCGGTGCACATCACGCTGAACCAGGCGCACTCCCCGCGCTTCGGCACGGGCGGGCCGCTACAGGCCGCGCACTGACCGCTCCCGGTCGACCTCCACCCAGCAACCGAGATCAGCAAGGACGCAGATCATGTCGAACCCCATCACCCCGTCGTCGGCCGAGCCCGTCATGACCGCCACCGACCCGATCCCCGTGCCGGTGAACCGCATCCCCACGCCCGCGGCCACCCCGCCGGACATCCTCCGCTGTGCGTACATGGAGATCGTCGTCACGGATCTGGCCGCGAGCCGGAAGTTCTACGTCGACGTGCTCGACCTCGTGGTCACGGAGGAGGATGAGCACACCGTCTACCTGCGGAGCTTCGAGGAGTTCATCCACCACAACCTCGTGCTGCGGCAGGGGCCGGTGGCGGCGGTCGCGGCGTTCAGCTACCGGGTGCGGAGTCCTGAGGACCTCGACCGCGCGGTCGCCTTCTACACGGAGCTCGGGTGCCGGGTGGAGCGTCGTGCCGAGGGGTATGTGCAGGGCATCGGCGACTCGGTGCGCGTCGAGGATCCGCTCGGGTTCCCCGTCGAGTTCTTCTACGACGTGGAGCACGTCGAGCGGTTGGCCTGGCGCTACGACCTGTACACGCCGGGCGCGCTCGTGCGGCTCGACCACTTCAACCAGGTGACGCCCGATGTGCCGCGGGCGGTCGCGTACATGGAGGACCTCGGGTTCCGGGTCACGGAGGACATCCAGGACGAGGCCGGGACGACGTACGCGGCGTGGATGCGGCGGAAACCGACCGTCCACGACACCGCGATGACGGGCGGTGACGGACCGCGCATGCACCACGTGGCGTTCGCGACGCATGAGAAGCACAACATCATCGCGATCTGCGACAAGCTCGGCGCGCTGCGGATGTCGGACGTCATCGAGCGCGGCCCCGGCCGACACGGCGTCTCGAACGCGTTCTACCTGTACATCCGGGACCCCGACGGCCACCGGATCGAGATCTACACCCAGGACTACTACACGGGTGACCCCGACAACCCGGTGGTCACGTGGGACGTGCACGACAACCAGCGTCGCGACTGGTGGGGCAATGCCGTCGTGCCGAGTTGGTACACGGACGCGTCGCTCGTGCTCGACCTCGACGGCGAGCCGAAGCCCGTGGTCTCCAGGACCGACGACTCCGAACTCGAGGTCACGATCGGCGCCGACGGCTTCTCCTACACCCGCAAGGGCGACGAGGCGCAGGGCTTCAAGCTCGGCAACACCCTCTAGGCCTCGGTTCATTCGCCCATTTTTGGGCGACCCAGTACTCGCTCGCCCAAAGATGGGCGAATGAACCGGGCCAGGTGGAACCTCCCGAATCACCCCTGCACTGGGGGCAACACCACTCTCGGAAGTCGGTCGCTCGACTGCCATGCTCACAGTGTGACCACATCAGAACCGCTGGGGGGCGGCTCACAGCAGCCCGACCCCGCCTACGCACAGCAGCCGACCGCGCCCTACACGAACCCGTACGCACCGACGGCCCAGTACACCGACACCACGGCACCGCCGCCTTACGGCCAGCAGCCATACGGTCAGCAGCCGCAGCAGACACCGCCCCGTCCGACCTCGGCAGGGCTCGCGATCGCGGCCCTGATCGTCGGTATCGTCGCGTTCCTCATGGGCCTCATCCCCGTCGCCGGTGCACTCGTCGGAATCGCGGCGATCGTCCTGGCGGTACTCGCACTGCAGAAGCGACAGTCCAAGGGGCTCGCGGTCACCGGTCTCATCCTCGGAGCCGTCGCGACCATCGCATCATTCGGCACCCTCGTCGGAATCGACGCAGCGGTGAACAGTGTGTCCGATGACAAGCCTGCTGCGATCGTGGAGACCTCGACGCCGGCCGACGAAGCGGCCAAGCCGGTCGAGACGACTGCGCCCGTCGCCGAGACTCCGGTTCCCGCAGCTCCTGCTGCACCCGCGGTGCCCGTCGAGTACCAGTCCGCGCTGATCAAGGCGAAGAGCTACTCGGACCTCATGCACATGAGTAAGGCCGGCATCTACGACCAGCTGACCTCCGAATACGGCGAACAGTTTTCACCGGAGGCGGGCCAGTACGCCGTCGACAACCTGCAGGCCGACTACAACGCGAACGCGCTCGCGAAGGCGAAGTCCTACCAGGAGACCATGTCGATGTCGCCCGAAGCGATCCGCGACCAGCTGACCAGCGAGTACGGCGAGAAGTTCACGCCCGAAGAGGCCGACTACGCGATCCTGCACCTCAACGACTGACCTGAGGTGAGGCGGATCGTCGCATGCTCGCCGCTCGGACGACGATCTGCCTCACCTCAAGGTCGATCATCCGCGCACTTCCCTATGCTGGCTGGATGATGAGCCCGGTCGGCTACACCACCTTCACCGGATCCGCACCCGACGGCGTGTGGGGCGAGGTGACGCAGTTGTTCGTCGCGGCGTTCACCGCCGAGCCGTACAACGAGGACGCGATCGACCTCGCGACCATCCGGCAGTGGGGCCCGGAGCATCTCGGGCACCGCGGCGGGCGCCTCGTGATCGCCACGGTCGACCGCCGGATCGTGGGCTTCGCGCTCGCCCACGGCCTCGACGCCGACCCCGCCTGGCTCGGCATCCTCGCGCAACTGGCCGACTCCAGCAGCACGGCTTCGACTGCGCTCGCGCGACCGGCGGACGCCCTCGTCGTCCACGAGCTCGCCGTCTCGGAGGAACAGCGCGGACGCGGGATCGCCCGCGGCTGCCTGGCTGAAGTCTTGCAGGAGCGCACCGAGTCGACGACCTTCATCGGCGTCTACGAGCGCGCGACCAACGCCGCGTCGATGTACCACCGCTGGGGGCTCAGCGAACTCGGTCGCGTACCGATGCCTGGCGACGCGATCGCCCTCCGCGTCCTGTCCGCACCCACGACCGAGCTGGTTTCGCGCCTGCGGTCCGCCGACCCGGCGTCGGCGCGGATGACCCGGCGGACGCTCTGGCTCAGCTCCTGGGAGTGGGATTGTTGCGGCGGACCGTTGGAAACCGGCCAACGGGCGACCTTCTCCGTCTGGCCCGTCGACGACGGCCAGCGGACCTGGCTGACCGAGGAGATCGGGGCGGATCTGACGGCGCGGATCGACGGTGTCGAGATGCACCACGAAGAGGACGCCGCACCGGAGCGGCTGACGGGCAGGCTGGCGAAGCTGTCGAGGGTGTCGATACCCTCGCGCCGCGTCCACACCAAGCGACCACCGTTGCCGCTTGGAGCTCTGCCCGCGACGAGGCGCCTCATTGGGCCACCAGGCAGCGGCGTGTACATCGGCGTAGCGGTCTCCGACTACGTCGCCCACCATGAGACCGTCCCCGGCCCGCCCGTCGTCGAGGAGACACCGCGGATCCCGCTCACGCGCGGGATCGATCACCCCGACGCCCAAGCAGCGGCAGAAGCAGCGGCGGCCGCGGCACGCGCAGCGGCGCAGACGGCGGAAGCTGCCGCTCGAGCGGCGCAGACGACCGGCCCGCCACCACCCGGCGAGGTCGAACCCCGACTGGTCGGCTACCTCGTCGAACTCGAACCCGAACCCGACGTCGACTGAACTGAAACCTCGCGACTCAGCCCGCTCGGCGCAGGCCCCGGAGCGTCGCGGCGATGAGCCGTTCCGCCCGCTCCGGGGTCATCCGGTCCGACTGCTCCGCCGCTCGCGCGACCGCGATGCCGTCGAGCACCGCGAGCAGGAGTGCCGCATCGTCCGCAGCCAAGCTGTCGTCAGGGAACGCTGCGACGAGCAGCCGCAGGAGGACCTCCTCGGTGCGGGCCCAGTCGACGGCGTGGATCGCTCGCACCTCGGTCTCCGTGCTCGCCCGCGCGGCGAAGGCGACCCAGACGATCCCATCGGTCAGGTCGTCGCCCTCGATGCAGGCGATCTCACGACAGAAGATCCGAAGTCGCTCCTCCTCGGACGCCACGGCCTCGAGCCGCGCCGCCACGCGCCGACGGAACCGCTCGTTGACCTCGGTCATCGCCGCGACGACCAGTCGGTCCTTCGTCGGGAAGTGATGCTGGACCGCGCCGACGGAGACCCCGGCTTCGCCAGCGACCGTGCGGATGGTCAGGGCGTCGGCTCCGCGCGACGCCATGATGCGCAGCAGTGCATCGAGGATCCGATCCCTGTTCGTGTCCTGCTCGGTCATCGCCTCCGCTTTCGCCATCGCCCACTCGACAGGGTACGGTCATCTCATGACCAATACGAGCGTATTGCCACCGTCGCGTCCAAGCAACCGACGGATCGCCGCACTCGACGTCGTCCGCGGACTCGCCATCCTCGGCACGCTCGGCACCAACATCTGGCTGTTCTCGCACCCTTGGGGCATGGTCGGCATGCTCTCGGCCCCGGTGACGCCGGAGACCGGCCCCGCGGCGGGCACGATCCAGCTCGCCCTCATGGCACTCACGCAGGGCAAGTTCCTCGCTCTGCTGACCCTGATGTTCGGCGCCGGACTCGCGATCCAGCACGCCGCGGCACGCCGACGCGAGCAGCGCTGGCCGGGCCGGTACCTGTGGCGCGCCACCCTGCTCCTCATCGACGGTGCCGTGAACTACGTCCTCATCGCGGAGTTCGACGTCCTCATGGGTTATGCGGTCACCGGCGCCATCGTCGCCTGGCTCCTGCTCACCAGGCCCCGCGCCCAGCGCGCCATGATCGCCGTCTTCGGGGCGCTGCACGTCCTCCTCATCACCGCGATCGTCGCGTTCATCGCCACGACGCCGACGATGTCGGGCGACCTCTCCCTCCCCGCCGGACCGAGCCCGTACGCCACTGACTCGTTCCTCGGCCTGGCGGCCTTCCGACTCGAGAACGTGGGGGTCTTCCGCGCGGAGCCCGTGCTGATCGGGTTCCTCACGCTCGCGATGTTCCTCGCCGGCGCACACCTCTTCCAAGCCGGCGTCTTCGGGGAGACCGGCGGTCGACTCCGACGCCGCCTGATGATCGTCGGTGCCTGCGCGCTGCCGGTCGACCTCGCCCTCGGTGTCTGGGGCGGCACCGCAGGACTCCTCGCGGAACGCTACCTGGCCGCGCCCCTCGTGGCGCTCGGCATCCTCGGTGCCACCGTCGAGCTCTGTCGTCGCTTCGGTACCGAGGGCTGGATCGCCTCACGCCTCCGCGAACTCGGGAAGGTCGCCTTGAGCGCGTACCTGCTCCAGAACCTCCTCGGCGGCGCGATCTTCTACGGCTGGGGCTTCGGCCTCGCCGAACTCGCCGCCCCGTGGCGCGTCCCGGTCACCGTCGCTGCGTTCGTCGTCATCGCCGCGCTCGTGACCGGCTTCGCCCACCTCTGGCTCCGACGGTTCGCGCTCGGCCCCGTCGAATGGCTCTGGAAACGCGGCGCGGAGCTCGGGACGAAGCAGCCGGAGGGCCGACCCTCGCTACGGTGAGACCATGACCACCGTGCACCTGATCGGCCAGTTGATCTGCGCGACACCGACCGACGTGGCGATCGTCGAGACCCTTCTACCGGAGCATGTCGCGCTCACCCGCGCCGAACCGGGGTGTGTGTCGTTCGAGGTGACGCCGACGGACGACCCGCTCGTCTGGGATGTCGCCGAGGTCTTCGAAGATGACGAGTCGTTCGCAGCACACCAGGCCCGCGTCGCGTCCAGCGAGTGGGGGCGTGCGACCGCGGGCATCGAACGCCGCTACCAGGTGACCCGGTCGCCAGCAGGCCAGGCCGTTTTGGACGTCAGCGACGACGACCTCGCCGACCTCCGCCGCAGACTCCACGACACCCGCTGGCCCGACCGGTGGCCGACCGCGGGTTGGGAGGCCGGCACCGACCAGGACGAACTGCGGCGGCTCGTCACCTACTGGGCGGACGACTTCGACTGGGCGGCACAGCAGCGGGACATCAACGCCCTGCCGTGGCACCGCGCCGAGATCGGCGGGGCCGCGATCACCTACCTCCGGTTCGACGCCGAGGCCCCGGGCGGCATCCCCGTCGTCCTCACGAACGGATGGCCGAGCACCGCCCTCGAACTGGTCGGACTCGCCAGGCGCCTCGCGACACCGTCCCGGTACGGCGGAGACCCGGCGAGCGCCTTCACCGTCATCGTGCCCGCACTGCCCGGACTGCCGTTCTCACCGCAACGGCCGAGCTTCGGCGACCAGACGCACGAGCTGTGGCACACGCTCATGCACGACCACCTCGGCTTCGCCCGGTACGCCGCCCACGGAGGCGATCTCGGATCCGGAATCACCTCTCGGCTCGCGCAGGCGCATCCCGAGGCGGTCGCCGGCATCCACCTCCTCGCGGTCGCTGCACCGCGCGAGGTCGACGCCGAGACGCTCACCGAGGAGGAGCGGGCGCATCTCGCCCGGGTCGATGCCTGGGACGCCGAGGAGGGTGCGTATGAGCATCAGCACCACACCCGTCCGCTCACGCTCGCTCCCGCGCTGTCCGACTCCCCCGTCGGCCTGCTCTCATGGATCCTCGAGAAGCATCGGGCCTGGAGCGATTGCGGCGGCGACGTCTCGTCCCGGTTCAGCGACGAGTACCTCGCGACGCTCGCCTCCGTCTACTGGTTCACGAACGCGATCGGCACGTCGCTCCGCCCGTACTACGAGTCCGCGACCGGGATCACGACGCGTGTCGACCGGGTCGAGGTGCCGACCGCGGTCGCGCTCTTCCCGCACGACCTGGCGAGTCCGCCGCGCAGCTGGGCCGAGCGGAGCTACGACGTGCGGCGGTTCACGACCATGCCGCGGGGTGGCCATTTCGCGCCGCACGAGGAACCCGAACTCCTCGCGGACGACATCCGGGCGTTCCTGACGACGCTGTGATGCCGGGAACGCCCGGGACGGATGCTGCGACTGCTCAGAGTTCGCGCTTGCGGTACAGCGGCACGGCGACGAGGACGCCGACGACGATCCCGGTGGCGCCGAGCGCGAGTCCGAGGCCGACTGCGAGCGGGAGCGGAACACCGGTGGCGGCCTCTTGCACGCCGTCCAGCACGCCGATCGCCTGCGCGAGCCAGGCGAGGCCTGCGATCGCCAGCGCAGGGGCGTAGCTGATCAGTCGGCCGCGCGTGTATCCGATCCGGAACAGGACCGGCAACTGGATGCTGGCCGACAGCCCGACGAAGGCGACCGCGACGGCCTGGATCACGAGCAGGAGGCCCCAGTCGAGTGAGGCGCCGCGCACGCCGGCCATGAGCAGGGTCACGGCGAAGGCGATCGCCGAGGCGAGCAGGGCGAAGACGACGATGGAGCCGGCCCGTCCCACCACGACGGTGGACCGCGAGACGGGGAGGATGCCGTAGAGCGTGTCGAGGCGTCCGCGCTCGTCGCCGAGGAACGGCGCGGCGATCATGAGCGAGGTGACGATCGCCGCGCCCATGATCGCCATGCCGGGCACGGGGAGCAGGATCCCGACGACGGCGACGAAGCCGAGCAGGAGGAGCGTCTGCCGCCGCGGCAGCCAGGAGGTCAGGTCGAAGCGGATGAATGAGCCGATCATGCGGAAGCCTTCCCGTGTGCTGCTGCCAGGTGGATGACGATGTCGTCGACGCTCGCCGGGTCGATCACGGTCTCCGGTCCGAACTCCGCCATCTGCGTCGTCCGGATGAGCGCGGACCACTGCTCCCCGCGCCGCTCGAGCCCGAGCACCTCGCCGGTCGGCGGCGCTCCCGCGCCCCGCACCATCGCGAACTCGTCGACGGTGTCGGCGAACCGTCCGTCATAGGCGACCCGGCCGTTCACGAGCACGAGCAGGTCGTCGGCGAGCTCGTCGAGATCCGTCGTGATGTGTGTCGAGAAGAGCACCGCGTGCTCGGGGTCGACCATGAACTCGCGGATCAGGTCCCCGATCTCGCGGCGGGAAGCCGGGTCGAGGCCGCTGGACGGCTCGTCGAGGATGAGGAGTTCCGGCTGCTGCGCGAGCGCGGTCGACAGCGACAGCTTGACGCCCTGCCCACGGGACAGCTCGCTGACCCGCTGCTCGCGGGGCACCCCGAGGCGGTCGAGCAGCCCCTCGAAGCGTTGCTGATCCCACGCCGGGTAGAACGGGCTGAGCCGTCGGCCGATCGATGCGACCCGCCACTCCGGAGCCGCGGTCGGCTGGTCGAGGACGACGCCGATGCGTGCGAGCGCACTCGGGGAACCGGCCGGCCGCCCCAGCACCTCGATGTCGCCGGCGTCGGGGGTCAGCAGGCCCAGTAGGGCACGGATGGTGGTCGTCTTGCCGGCCCCGTTGGGTCCGACGAGGCCGGTCACGGTGCCGCGTTCGACCGCGAAGGAGACGTCGTCGACGGCGAATGATCGCCGCTGGACGCGCAGTCCCTCGATGCGAAGGATGTTGTCAGTCATCGGTACTCCACCTCTGTTCGAGTCGTGTCTGGATGTCGGTCCTGCTGAGGCGCGCATGCCGAGCCGCGATGACGAGCTCGCTGATGACCTCGTCGACCCGCGACTGCAGGAGGGTGCTCGCCGTCTCGGGGTCGACGTCGAGGACGACGAACCCGCGTCCGTGCTCACTCCGCACCAAGCCCTCGGCGACGAGATCGTTGTAGGCCCGGGTGACGGTGATGACGCTCACCCGGAGATCCGCCGCGAACTGCCGCAGGGACGGGAGCGTCTGCCCGACGGGGATCTCCCCGGCGAGGATCGACGCACGCAACTGGGTCTCGATCTGTTCGTAGATCGGTGTTCCCGAACTGTTCGAGATCACGACGCCCATGGCACCTCCATCTGTTTATAAACACCATAACAGTTGGCATGCGGAACCGCGAGGCCCGCCTCTCCATCCCGACGGCGAAGCGTGCCGCGTGCTCGCTACGGTGGAGCCATGAGCACCGTCCGAGACGCCTACACCCGACGGTCCACCGAGTACGCGAAGCTGCTGGGCACGATGGCCTCGGTGCATCCGTCGGACCGGCAGCTCGTGACCTCCTGGGCCGACCGGATCGCCGGTCCCGCACTGGACGCCGGCTGTGGCCCGGGACAGTGGACGGCTTACCTCGCCTCGCGCGGCCTCGACATCCGCGGCATCGACCTGGTCCCCGAGTTCATCGCGCATGCCCGCGTCGAGCACCCGGAGACCCGGTTCGACCTCGGCAGCCTCGACACCCTCGACGCTGAGACCGGCTCGGTGGGCGGCGTCCTCGCCTGGTACTCGCTGATCCACCACCGTCCCGACACGATCGAGACACCGCTCGCGGAATTCGCTCGCGTGCTCCGGCCGGGAGGTGGACTCCTCATCGGCTGCTTCGAGGGGCCATCGGTCGAAGCGTTCGACCATGCCGTGGCGACGGCCTATCGCTGGCCGATCGCGGAGCTGGCCGAGCGCGTGCGCCGAGCGGGCTTCGAGGTCATCGAGACGCACACCAGGACGAGCCTCGATCAACGACCGCACGGAGCGATCCTGGCCAGGCGAGCCGACCCGGTGAGGTGAGGCGGTTCGTCACCCGGCCCGCGGCTGAGCGACGAACCGCCGCATCTCAGCGAGCGCTCAGTCGTGGTCGATGGAGGCGACCGCGTCGGCCACCTGCGACTTCCCCTCGGCCACACGGTCGTCGTCGTCGGTGACGATTCCGATCGTCTCCTCGATGCGCCCCTGCACAGCCTGGATGACCGCCTTCGGCTGCGGTGCCTCCGGCTCGGAGTCGTCGCTCCCGTCCGAGTCCTCGGGGTAGACCCGGAGCCGGTCGTCGTCACCGTCCGCCACCGTGCGTCTGGCGTGGTCGACGCAGAGTTTGGCGACCTCCTCCGCGTGCGCGTACATGACGGAGTGCGCTGCGCCTGGGATCTCCCAGAGGCGCGAGGAGGGCAGGAGTTCTCCGACCCGCTCCACCCACTCGCGCGGTGCGACGGCATCGTACTCGCCGCGGATCACGAGCGTGTGCGCCTGCACCTTCGGCAGGGCCTCCTCGATCGGATACCTGAGCATCTGGGGCAGAACCCGAGAGAACCACTTGAAGCCGCAGAAGACGTAGGCGCTGACGGCGAGCACCTTCACCGTGAGCGGTTCGTGCCAGCTCGACTGCAGGAAGCGGACGGCCTGGGTGAGCACCCGGCGCTGACCGGGCACGACGACCGGGCCGATGAGGACGAGGGTGGACAGCTCAGGACGACGGGAGACGAGGTCACTGACCACCTGGCTGCCCATCGAGTGGCCGACGATGATCGGGTCCTTGAGATCGAGCTCGTCGATCACCCGGCCGACGAGGTCCGCGTACTCGCGGATCGTGAGCGTCGACGAGGGGTGCGGCACGCCGCCGAAGCCGGGGAGGTCGAGCGCGTGCACGGGGCCGAACTCGTTGAGGTGCGGCGCCAGGCGTTCGAAGTAGGTGGAGGAGACACCGATGCCCGGGATGAGGATGAAGGAGCGGTCGCCGCTGGATCCCACGGAGTTGACCCGGACGTAGACGTCGCCGTCGTACACGCGATCGACCCGCACACTCCGCCTGCGACGCTTGCGTTCGATCCTCGACATGCCCCCAGCGTACAAGCGGGTGACGCCTGCACCGCCGGAGCTGTCAACCATGCGGGATTCGGATCGGCGATTGCGATGATGGAGGCAACCGGAGCGGCAGTCCCACGCTCCTCGAGAGGTGGCACCACCATGACCGTTCCCCGCGTCCTGATCTCCGGAGCCAGCATCGCCGGCCCCGGCCTGGCCTTCTGGCTGAACCGCTACGGCTGGGAGACGACGGTGATCGAGCGCGCGCCGGCGTTCCGCGACGGCGGCCAGAACATCGACGTGCGCGGCGCCGCTCGCGAGGTCCTGCGACGCGCTGGCCTCGAGGACGCGACACGCGAGGCGACCACCGGCGAACGCGGCACACGCTTCGTCGGCGACGCCGGTGAGACGATCGCCGAATTCCCGGTGTCGGACTCCGAGACCGACGGCGCGACCGCCGAGGTCGAGATCCTGCGCGGTGACCTGGCCCGCATCTTCATCGATGCGACGGACGGCACCACCACCTACCGCTACGGCGACCACATCACGGCCCTCGACGACGACGGCGAACGGGTCCTCGTGTCCTTCGCGCATGGAGCGGACGAGGCGTTCGACCTCGTGATCGCGGCGGACGGCATCCGATCGTCGACCCGCGAGCTGGCCTTCCCCGGCGAGGCGGTGACCCGGTCCCTCGGGCTCGAGATGACGTACCTCACGATTCCGCGCGACGACGCCGACGTGCCGTGGTGGCAGTGGTACTCGGGCGTCGGCGGCCGCAGCGTCACGCTCCGACCCGACCGGCACGGCACCACTCGCGCGGTGTTGACGGAGGTCACGTCCGACCGCGGTGACGGCGTCGTCCCCGCGCGCCGCGACCTCGACGCGCAGCGACGGCACCTCCGGAACCGCTTCGTCGGACTCCCCTGGCAGGCGAACCGGATCCTCGGGCACCTCGACGACAGCGACGACGTCTACTACGAGTCCATCGGCCAGGTCAGGACGCCCCGCTGGGCATCCGGACGGGTCGCGCTGCTCGGCGACGCGGCCTGGTGCGCGTCGCCCGTCAGCGGCATGGGGACGAGCCTGTCGATCGTCGGCGCCTACGTGCTGGCCGGAGAGCTGGCCGCGCACGTGCACCACCGGGACGCCTTCCGCGGGTACGAACGCATCATGCGCCCCTACGTCGAGCAGGCCCAGTCGCTGCCGCCGGGCACGCCGCAGCTCGCCAATCCGACCTCGAAGGCCGGCGTCGCCGCCTTCCGCACCGCACTCCGCGTGGCCGGGTCGAAGCCGGCGAAGCTCGTCGGTGCGCAGTTGTTCTCCCCGCCGGCCGACAAGATCGACCTGCCCGAGTACGAACACCTGGCATGACCGGCGAGCTCAGGCCGATCACCTCGGACGCACCGGCACTGTCCGGCCCGGTCGTCGCGGCGCAGGAATGGAGGGACCTGGCGTTCGTCCACTGGCGCGTCCCGGCGAACGCCGTCGCACCACTGCTCCCGCCCGGGGTGGTCCCCGACGTCTTCGACGGTTCCACCTGGGTCGGACTCATCGCCTTCCAGTTGGGCGACGCCCGCATCGGTCCGCTACCGGCGTCACCGGTCGGCGGATCCTTCACCGAGGTGAACGTCCGGCTGTACGGGGTCGACGCCGAGGGGCGTCGCGGCGTCGTGTTCCGGTCACTCGAGGCGTCGAGCCTGCCGGCGGTCCTCGCGGCTCGCGCGATGTTCGGTCTGCCCTACCGGTGGGCGCGGACCGCGCAACGGCCGACGGACGACGGCTGGGAGTACGCGTCGCGGCGGATCAGCAGGTCGCCGACGACACGAGGTCCGGGCTTCCAGCTCGGCGTCGATGTCGACCGGACGACGACCGTCGACGACGAGCTGTCCCAGTTCCTGACGGCGCGGTGGGGGCTCTTCCAGAGCCGCTTCGGTCGGACGCAGTGGTTGCCGAACGAGCACGAACCCTGGGTCCTGCACCCGGCTCGCGTCACCTCGTTGCGCGACGAGCTCTGCGCGGCGGCGGGTCTCCCGGGTGTCGTCGAGCACGAGCCCGACTCGGTCCTCTTCAGCCCCGGCGTGACCGCCCGGTTCGGGATCGGCTCGTTCCTCGCCCGCTAGTGCCGGATCGGTCCGCTGCAGCGACCGCGGCGAGCACCACGGGGTCCTCGCAGCCGCGCGCGAAGCCTCGGATCCGGCGGTCGATGTCGCGCTGCAGGACGATCGCACCGATGCGCTCGGCGATCGGTGCCAGCCACCGCGGCTTGCACGTGAAGTTGTAGCGCCAGACGGCGAGGGTGCGCTGGTCCTCGCCGTCCACCGGGCTGAAACGCCAGCCGCCGGCGAGCCGTTCGAAGAACCATGAGCCCTTCGTCATCTTCATGCCGACGTTGGTCGGCGGGTGGTACGAGACGTATTCGCTGACCATCCTGAACCCGAACCGCTGGACCGTGAAGGTGCGGACGCCTTTGGCGGCCTCCTTCGCGCCGTCGAGGAAGTGCTGCCGCCGGATGAACGGGTCCCAGCGCATCCGGGTCTCGCCCGTCGTCTGGGAGATCGCGAACGCGACGTCGGGCGGGACGGGCACGGTGCAGCGGGATTCGACGACGGGCATGCCCCATCCTGGCACGGCCCCGAAGTGAGGCAGCTGGTCACCCGGGACGCCGCCGGGCGACCAGTTGCCTCACCTCAGCGACGGAGCGCGGCAGGCAGCACCCGGTCGACGAGCTTGAGCAGCACGGCGAACACGATCGCGACGACGAGCACCATGAGCGCGTTCCGGACGGCACCGTCGAAGCCAAGCTGCGTCGCATCGAGGAAGGGGTAGGGGTACCAGCCGGTGATGCCGCCACGGATGAAGGTGAAGACCACCCAGGCGAGCGGCCAGAGGAACGCCCAGGCGACGGTGCTCCAGGTGAAGCGCGGACGCGGACCGAACACGAGCCAGGCACCGAGCGTGAGCCACGGCGAGAGGTAGTGGAACCCGATCGTGATGACGAGCGCCCACCCCGTGAGGTTCACCTGCGGCGCGAGGACCACCGCGTAGACGATGCCGGTGATGACGATGCTGAGCAGGGCGTCGAGTCGAGCCACCCGCCAGAGCCGGCCGTCACGCAGGGGGTCGATCGCCAGCAGGACGGACACGGTGAGCACGATGAGGTTGCTGAGGATGGTGAACGCGCTGAAGATGCGTGCGAACCGGGTCGCGAGGTCGACGGACATGTCCACACCACCCGAGCGGGCGTCGGCGCCGCCGGTGATGACGAGGACGATCTGGATGACGAGCGAGATCGCGATGATCGCGGCGATCAGGAGGTAGACCACACGGCTGGCGGTGACGACGGCCGCGGACGGCGCGACCTGTGTGGGATGGACGGTGGTGCTCACCCGCCAACCCTAGCCAGCCCGCCGCACTCCATCTCCCTCAAGCCCTGACACGTCCGCTTTCAAGCCAACAGCGGCAGTCGCCCGACGATCCGGTCCACCCGGTTGCGCGGCCCGACCAGGGCGACGGCCAGCGGGTTGAGTGCATCCGACACGGTGCCCCCCACCACTTCGAGGTACTCGTCGTAGACCCGGGTGAGCTGGGCCGCCTCCGGCATGTCGACGACGAGCACGCCGTCCGACCCCGCTGCCTTGGCCCGGATCGCCGCCAGTTGCGCAGCCGGAGCGGACAACACACTGCACCCCGCCCACGGCAGTCCGGGATGAGCCGAGCCGTCGGCGTCGACGGCGTCCGGTCCGAGGAGTCCCTGCACCCCGGCTCCGATCGCCGCTGCGACGCAGGCCGCCGCGTTCACGGCACGACCGGCCGGAAGATCCTGTTGCACGACGACCACCCACTTCAGCCGGGCGGACCGCGTGGGCGCCGCCGTGTCGATCTCCTCCGGCGCGAAGCCGACGAATCGTTCTTCCGTCATGTCTCTCCCTGATGTCGTACGCGAATCGATCCTCAGGCTACGTCGATCAGAAGGGAGCGCGGATCGCAGCCGTACATCGTTCGGTGCATCTGGCAGAATCGCCGCCATGGACGAACTTGATACGGCGATCCTGCGCGAACTCCAGCGCGACGCCCGGCGCACCAACCGGGACATCGCTGCCGCGGTCGGCGTCTCACCCACCACCGCGCTCGACCGCACCCGCGGCCTGTACCGCCGCGGCGTCATCCGCGGCGCGCGACTCGACGTCGATCTGCCGTCGCTCGGCCGCTCGGTCCAGGCGCTCATCGCGATCCGGATCCGACCGCCGTCGCGCGTCAACATCGACGCGTTCCGCAGCTGGGCGATCACCCTCCCCGAGACCATCGGCGTGTTCGTCGTCTCAGGGAACGAGGACTTCCTGCTCCAGGTCGCCGTCACCGACAACGACGCGCTCTACGCCTTCGTCATCGACAAGCTCACCGAGCGCGAGGAGGTCGCGGACGTCCGGACGAGCGTCGTCTACGAGCACGTGCGACCGCAGGTGGTGATGCCCGCGGAGCACGGGGACTGAGCGATCAGCCGACGTGCTCGCCGAGGAACGTGCGCACGTCGTCGATCTCGGCCTGGTCGATCCCGTGGGCGAGCCCCGGGTAGGTGCGCTCGGTGAGGGTCGTGTGCAGCGGCAACCAGGCATGGGTCCGCGCGACGGCCGGCGCGGCGATGACGCGGTCCTCGAGCCCGCGCCCCCAGAACACCGCAGGCTTCGTCGCCGCCAGCACCTCGTCGCCGGGCTGCGGCGCACTCAGCACGAACCCGGCGAGGATGACCGGCGCCACGACCCGCTCGGGTCGCGTGCGCAGCAGCTGCGAGGCCATGAAGCCGCCCTGCGAGAAGCCGATGGGCACGATGCGCGCCTCGGCCGACACGTGCTCGTCGATCCAACCCCAGACGGCGTCCGTGGCACGGGCGATCGGCTCCGGGTCCGGGTTGCCCGGCGTCGTGATCTCGAACCAGGCCGCCCCGCCGTGACCCATCTCGAGCGGCGCGCGCAGCGACACCCAGGGCATCCCGAGCGCGAGCGGCCCGACGAGGCCGGTGAGGTCGTGCTCGTTCGAACCGTAGCCGTGGAGGAGCACCGCGACGACGGGAGCGGACGACGCGGCGTCGGCCCAGTCGACGGAGCGGACGTCGCGCAGTGCGGTGTTCATCGGGACAGCAGCTCCTCGGTCGACAGGTCGGGCAGGGCCACCGTCACGCGGGTCCCCCACGGGTCGGAGACGGTCACGGAACGACCGTCCGCGTCGAAGGGGATCGTGCGAGCGCGCAGCCTCGCGGCCAGCGTATCGAGGTTCGCGAGGTCGGGGACGGTAATCGACACGTCGCCGAGGCCGAGGGCGGCCGCGCGAGGACCGGCGCCCTGGCTGTTCCAGACGTTCATCGCGATGTGGTGGTGGTACCCGCCGGCGGAGGCGAAGATCGCGCCGGGGTACTCGGTCTGCGTGGTCTCGAATCCGAGGGCGTCGACGTAGAAGGCTCGGGCGGTCTGGAGGTCGCCGACCTGGAGGTGCACGTGCCCGACGGCACCGGCCAGCGACGACCCGGCGCCGAGGGCGTCCTCCGTGAGGTGCCGCTGCAGGTAGGCGTTCGGGTCGAGGTAGGTGGTGGTCATGGCGATCTGGTCGCCCGAGCGCACCCAGCTGCTGCGCGGGCGGTCCGTGTACAGCTCGACGCCGTTCCCCTCCGGGTCGGTGAAGTAGAACGCCTCGCTCACGAAGTGGTCGCTCGACCCGACGAACTGTCCACGGGGGTCCTGCGCGGCCCGATAGACCGTCGCCGAGAGACTCGACTCGTCCTCGAACAGGAACGCCGTGTGGAACAGGCCGGCCTGCCGCCGGTCGACGGCCGGCAGGTCGGGCGTGTGCACGAGCCGCACGAGCGGGGTGTCGCCACGACCGAGCACCCGGTGCACCTCGCGGTCGCGGCTGCGCTCCTCGAGCGGCTCCATCGCGAAGGCGTTGGCGTAGTAGCCGGACATGAGGTCGAGGTCGCCGACGCGGAGCGTGACCGCGCCCATCGACGTCTCCGGGGCGAGCAGACGCTCGTCGAGCACAGCGGACATTCGGTCTCCGATCGGGTGATGGGGTCGGTACAGGCTACCCCGTTTACTTGTAGATGTAACCAATTCCGGGTCGTCGTATTCCGCGATCGGCCGACACGCCTGTCAAGCCCTTGTCTCGCGCGCGCGAGGGGTGTGGGCTGGAGGACCACAACGAGAAGAGTGCTCACATGACCGATGCCAGCAGCGCGGCCGACCGCAGACGGAGTCGCCGCGGACTTCCTCCCATGAAGACCCTCCTCACCGACCTCCGCGAGGACGTCGTCCGCCTCGTCACGGGCGAGATCGCCCTGTTCAAGGCGGAGATGACGAAGAAGGCCAAGGACCTCGGGGTCGGCGCGGGAATGCTCGTCGTCGCCCTCGTGCTCGTGCTCTTCGGCTTCGGGACGCTCATCGCGGCCGCCGTCCTCGGACTCGCCACCGTGCTCCCCGCCTGGCTCGCCGCCCTCATCGTCGGCGTCGTCCTCATCCTCGTCGCCGGGATCCTGGCGCTCGTCGGCGTCAAGAAGCTCAAGGCCGGCGCGAAGCCCGTTCCCGAGCGCAGTGTCGAAGCCCTCACCGGCGACCACCTCGCAGAGCACCAGCAGCACGACTCGAAGCACGACACCAAGGAGGCCGCAGCATGAGCGACCAGGATCTCGCCCGCCCCACTCCCCCCGAGGGCGCCGGGCTGAACACCCTGCAGCTCGACGTCGAGCAGACGCGTGAGCACCTCGCACAGACGCTCGACCTCCTCTTCCAGAAGTTCGACGTCCGCACCGCCGTGGCCTACCACCTGCGCACCACCGCCATCGTCGTCGCCTCGGTGGCGGTCGTCGGCGCCGGCGTTCTGCTGTGGCGTGCGAACCGAGGGCACCGTGTCTGAACCCACCAAGCAGCGCCAGGACCGCGTCGAGGCGAGCCAGCCCGACGATCCGAAGGACCGTCACGCAGATGACGCCGAGGAGACGATGCAGCCGCAGCGCGTCCCCGTGCCCTGGGGCTACGTCCTGAAGCGGACGCTGCACTCCTTCACCTCGAACCAGTGCACCGACCTCGCGGCAGGGCTCACCTACTTCGCGATCCTGTCGCTGTTCCCGGCCGTCCTCGCGCTCGTCTCGATCCTCGGCCTCTTCGGGCAGAGCCGGAGCGGCACCGACGCCCTGCTCGAGATCGTCGGCAACCTCGCACCGGGCGACAGCCTCGGCTTCCTGACCGACGCCGTGAACCAGTTCGTCGAGTCACCGGCGATCGGCTTCGCCCTCTTCGCCGGTATCGCCGGTGCCGTGTGGTCGGCATCCGGCTACGTGGGCGGCTTCGGTCGCGCGCTCAACCGCATGTACGGGGTCGAGGAGGGTCGCAAGATCTGGTCCCTGCGTCCGACGCAGCTCGGCGTGACCCTCGTCGTCCTCCTCGTCATCTCGGTGATCGCCCTCGCGCTCATCGTGTCCGGCCCGGTCGCTCAGGCCATCGGACAGGCGGTCGGTCTCGGTGAGACGGGCCTCACGGTCTGGTCGATCGCGAAGTGGCCGGTCATGGCCGCCGCGCTCGTCTTCGTCATCGCCGTGCTGTACTCCGCGACGCCGAACATCAAGCCGGAGAAGTTCCGTTGGATCAGCATCGGGGCGCTCACCGCTGTCCTGATCCTGCTCATCGCCTCGGTCGGGTTCGGCTTCTACATCGCCAACTTCAGCAATTACGACGCCACCTACGGCTCGCTCGCCGGCATCATCATCTTCCTGCTGTGGATCTGGATCGCGAACCTCGCACTGCTGTTCGGCGCCCAGCTCGACATCGAGATCCAGCGTGGCCGCCAGCTCGCCTCGGGTGTCGCCGCGGAACAGGAACTGCAGCTGCCGCTGCGCTCGGACGCCGCGATCAAGGCGCTCGCCGACCGCGACGCGAAGGACGCGCTCGAGGGCCGTCGGGTTCGGCGAGCTGCAGACCGCAAGGACTGACCCAAACAGCCCGCGAACTGTCAGAACGAGCTAGTCGAACGGCGTCGGACTAGCCGGAACTGACAGTTCGCGGGCTGCTGTGGGGTGGGACGGGGTTACGGCGTGGGCATACCGCCGTTGACGTTCAGGGTCTCACCGAGGACGTAGGACGACTCAGCCGACGCGAGGAACACGTAGGCGGGCGCGAGCTCGGCAGGCTGGCCCATGCGGCCGAGCGGGGTGTCCTCGCCGAACTCGGCGATCTTGTCCTGCGGCTGACCGTCCGACACCTGGAGCGGCGTCCAGATCGGGCCGGGCGCGACCGCGTTGACGCGGATGCCCTTGGGCGCGAGCTGCTGCGCCAGCGCCTTCGTGAAGGCGTTGATGGTCGCCTTGGTCGACGCGTAGTCCACGAGGATGTCGGAAGGCGAGTACGCCTGGATCGAGGTCGTGTTGATGATCGACGAGCCGGCCGGCAGGTGCGGGAGGGCGGCCTTCGAGAGCCAGAACATCGCGTAGACGTTGGTCTTGAAGGTGTCGTCGAACTGCTCGTCCGTGAGGGTGGTGAGGTCCTCGTTGAACATCTGCTTGCCGCCGTTGTTCACGAGGATGTCGAGTCCTCCGAGGCCCTCGACCGTCTGCGCGACGAGGTCGCGGCAGTAGGACGGGTCGCGCAGGTCGCCCGGCAGGGTGAGGACGGTGACGCCGGCGTCGCGGACGATGCCGGCGATGCGCTGCGCGTCCTCTTCCTCCTCCGGGAGGTAGGACAGGGCCACGGAGGCACCTTCGCGGGCGAAGGCGATCGCGGTGGCGGCCCCGATGCCGGAATCGCCACCGGTGATGAGCGCCTTGCGGCCGGTGAGCCGGCCGGTGCCGCGGTAGCTCTCCTCGCCGAGGTCGGCCTTCGGGTCGAGCTTCGCGTCGAGGCCGGGCTCGGGCTGGTGCTGCTTCTCCGCGGAGATGTGGGCGTAGAGCTTCGCCGGGTCGGTGAAGGTGTACTGGTCGTCGGCCATGGTGATGGTCCTCTCGTTCAGTGGGTGTTCGGCGTGGATCGGATCGTGGCCGAGTGGTTGCAACGCTACGGACCGCGACCGGTGTGACCCCGGGGCTTGCGTTCTCGGAGGCTGCCGGGTATCCGCGCAGGGACCGCCCTTCGACAAGCTCAGGGACCGGGGTGCAGGCTCAGGGACCGGGGACTTCACTCCTCCTCGGTGAGCTCCTTGATCGTGAGAGCCGCGTTGATGAGCGCGAGGTGGCTCAGGGCCTGCGGCAGATTGCCCCAGTGCGCACCGTCGGCCGGGTCGATCATCTCGGCGAGGATCCCGACGTCGTTGGTCATGCCGACGAGCTCGTCCATGGCCGCGATCGCCTCGTCGTGACGGCCGACGCAGGCGAGCGCGGAGGCCCGCCAGAACGCACAGGCGACGAAGGTGTACTCCTCCTGCTGCACGCCCGAGTACCGGTACAGCAGCGGCCCCTCACCGAGTTCGGCCGTCAGCGCGTCGATGGTCGAGGACATCCGGTCACCGCGGTCGAACCCGCTCATCGCGTGCAGCAGCACGGAGGCGTCGAGGTCGTCGCTCCCGGGGAACATGACGTACGCCCCGCGCTCCTCGTTCCACCCGTGCTCGTCGATCCATTCCCGGATCCGGGTCTGCTCGGCGCGCCAGCGATCGGCACTGCCGGCGACCTGCCCGAGCTCCGCCAGGTGCACCGCATCGCCGAGGGCCTGCCAGCAGCCCATCTTGGACGAGACGTAGTGCTCCTCCTGGGGCAGCTCCCACATGCCTGCGTCGCGATTCCGCCACAGGTCGCAGGTGCGGTCGGCGACCTCGGCGAGGAGACGACCGGTCTCCACGTCGAGGACGTTGCCGGCGTCGACGTAGGTGCGGCAGATCGCGAAGAGGTCGCCGTAGACACCGAGCTGCAATTGCCCCTGGGCCGGGTTCCCACTCACCACCGGGCCGATGCCGCGCCAGCCGGCGACGTCGTGCTCGACGACCCCGTCGGGCACACCGCCCTCGAGTCCGTAGAAGATGTGCAGCTCCGGCCCGTTCTCGCGGATGGTGCGCAGCAGCCACGACACGGCGGCGTGCGTCTCCTCGCGGAGACCGAAGCGGACGAGCGCATGCGCGGTGTACGCGAGGTCCCGCACCCAGGCGAAGCGGTAGTCCCAGTTCTTGGCCCCGCGCGGGTTCTCCGGCAGTGACGTCGTGGCGGCGGCGGCGATGGCCCCGGTGGGGCTGAAGATGAGCAGTTTCAGGGCGAGCGCGCTGCGCTGCACCTGATTCGCCCACGGTCCCTCGTAGGAGAACGCCCGGGACCAGGCCCGCCAGTTGTCGATCGTGCGGTCGATGCCCACGTCGACGTTGGCAGGCACGGGCAGATGGATCGGCTCGCCGTGGGTGGCGACGACGATCAGGAGATGCCGGGAGTCCTCGCTGGTCGTGAACCGGCCCGAGAGCTCCGTCGGCATCGATCCATCGACCTCGACCTCGTCCGGCCCGTACTCGTCGCCGACCACCGCGATCGTCGTCGCGCCCGACCGGATGATGGGGCCCCGTGTGCTGTCCTCGATCCACGGCGAGGCCGTCCCGAGCGCCGTCCCGGGACGGACGCGCCAGGTGAACTCGACGCTGCCTGAGACCCCGTCGATCCGGCGCGCGAGTTCGGCCCAGGGCAGGCGGCCCGCGATACCCGTGACGAGTGCGTCCGTGATCGTCGCGCGCCCGTGCTCGGTCGTGAAGGTCGTGCGCAGCACATTGGTGCCGGACACGTAGCGCCTCGTGACGGTGTACTCGCCGACCGGCTCGAGCTCGATGCATCCGCCGGAGTCGTCGTCGAGCAGCCGGGCGAACACCGGCATGGACCCGAGGTCCGGGATCGGCAGCCAGTCGACCTGGCCACGGAGTCCGATGAGGGCGACGGTGCGGCCGTCCCCGATCGGTGCGTACGAACGGAGATCCTCGCCAGCTGCGGTCATGCGATTCACCCTACGAGCCACGCCTCCGAATCGGCGGGGCTGGCGGCCCCGCCACGCGGCTGCTAGCACGCGCCTCCCGCCTCTGGGCGGGCGTCAACCCCTGGAGGCGGATCGCTCGGATCGGCTTGGCTGGTCGGACCGCAACCACAGCATGCTGGCACGCACAGCAGCACAGGGAGGAACACCATGAACCAGCCCGCTCAGCAGCAGCAGCCGCCCGGCACCGAAGGTGAACTCACCCCGCAGGCCGATCACGGCGAGTCCAGCTACCGGGGTTCCGGCAAGCTCGAGGGCAAGGTCGCCATCATCACCGGCGGCGACAGCGGCATCGGGAAGGCCGTCGCGATCGCCTACGCCCGCGAAGGGGCGGACGTCGTCGTCAGCTACCTCGACGAGGACGAGGACGCCGCGGACACGGTGCGCTGGGTCGAGGAGGCCGGCCGGAGCGCGCTCAGCATCGGCGGCGACCTGACGAGCCCGGAGCACTGCCGCGAGATCGTCCGCGCGACGGTGGAGCGCTTCGGCAAAGTCGACATCCTCGTGAGCAACGCCGCGTACCAGATGACCCGGGAGAGCCTGGCCGAGATCCCGGACGAGGAGTGGGACCACACGCTCGCGACGAACCTCAGTGCGTTCTTCCACCTGAGCAAGGCGGCGGTCCCGCACATGGCTCCGGGATCCTCGATCATCGCGACGAGCTCGGTGCAGGCCGACTCGCCGTCGCCGCAGCTCATGCCCTACGCCATGACCAAGGCTGGGCTCGCGAGCATGACCGCTTCGCTCGCCCAGCTGCTCGGCGGCGACGGGATCCGCGTGAACGCGGTCGCCCCCGGCCCGATCTGGACACCCCTGATCCCGTCGACGATGCCGCCCGAGACGGTCGAGTCGTTCGGGACGGACACCCCGCTGGGGCGTCCGGGCCAGCCCGCAGAGGTCGCACCGCCCTACGTGCTGCTCGCCTCGGACGAGGGCAGCTACATCTCGGGCGCCGTCATCGCGGTGACGGGCGGCAAGCCGATCCTCTGAGCGCCGAGCGCATCGGTCAGGCTTCGGGCGACCGCTCCGAGCGCTCGATCTCGGCATGGATGCGGCGCAGCGCGAACAGCAGGTTCTCGCCGCCCGCATCCTCCGCCGGGTCGTCGTCGTCCGGCTCCCGGCCCGCCGCCCCCTTCGCGCCCGCGTGGGCCGATCGCACCGCCCGACGCAGCATCGTCAGCGCCCGGTCGGAGGCACGCAGCGCCTCGGAGAGACGGTCGTCGTCGATCGCGGCCTCGACGAGGTCGGCCGAGGCGTCGATCGCATCGGCGAGTGCACTCCGGACGCCCTCGTCGAGGTCGACCGGCACCGGGATCCCCCAGAGCGCCGCACGCAGGGCGTCACCGATCTCCACGACCACCGGCGCGATCCGTTCGAGGGCGGCGAGCGCCCCCTCATCCCCGCGGAAGTCGTGCCGATTCCACCGCGTGCGCGGATTGGCCCGGCGGCTCTCCGCGGCGTCCTTCATCAGCCCGCGCGCGGCGTCGACGTCGTGCCGGATGGCGAGCAGCGAGCTGTCCCAGGACGGCGGGTCGTCCGGGGTCGGTGCCGACTCGGATCGGAGGGTGTCCGACATGCTCCGGAGCGCACCGACCATCCGCGACCTCGCGGCCGAGATCCCGGCTGCCGACTCGCGGACGAACAGCGGCGGCATGATGAGCAGGTTCACGAGGAGCCCGACGAGCACGCCGAGGGCCATCTGCACGAGGTAGCCGACCGAGAAGTCGTTGGCGTTCGCTCCGCCGATGATGATGACGAAGAGCGCCGCGATGGGGACGTAGTCGCGGCCCTGCCCGAGCCCCGGCAAGCCGGCGAGGAGTGTTCCGAGCCCCACCGACAGCGAGACGGACACCCAGCCGGGCGCGGGCGAGATGATGAGCAGCCACGCGAGTCCGATGCCGAGGCCCAGACCGACGAGGGTCTGCAGGCTCGAGCGCACCGAGTCCATGAGCGTCGGTGTGAGGCTCACGAGGGCGCCGAGCGGGGCGTAGTAGGAGAAGTCGCCGAGCTCGCCCGGGAGCAGGCTGCCGAGGAACCAGGCGGCGGTGGCCGCGATGGCGACCTTGAGCGCGAGCATGAGGCGCCACGGACGCAGCGCGGGCATGATCCACGCGCCGACCCGTTGCTTCGGTGTGCGGATGCTCCCCGTCGGGGTCTCGCGTCCGGTCACCTCATCGCCGCTCATCACAGCCGCCATGGTGGTCTGGCCCTGTCGAAGCGTCAACCCCCACGCGCCGATCAGCTCGGCGGCCTAGCGTTGGTCTGGTCATCTCCGATGGCGACAACCAGGAAGGAAGCGAACATGACGAACGCATCTGCATCATCCTCACGTCCGGACGCGGAGGAGATCCCCGACGGTTCGGGCTCCGACGGTTCCGAGTCCACTGACGGTGAGGACACGGCGTCGGGTGGCGGCGCCGACGACGAGTAGTCGCCGAACCGACATCCGACCCCGATGGGCGGCGGCGCCGACGACGATTCGCCGTCGGACGCCGCCCCAGGTCAACGACTGCGGGTCGCCGTCCGGTTCTCCGCGCTGATCATCCAGGCGAACTGCTCCAGCTGCTGGATGATCGCGTGGAGGATGTCCGCGCTCGTCGGGTCCTCGTCATCGACCTCGTCGTGGACGCGGCGCATGGTGCCGACGACGGCCTCGAGTCGGACGGTGATCAGATCGATCGTCTCCGAGGTGTCGATCTCGCCCTGCGGGTACTCGGGCAACGTCGTGGTCTCGGCCACGATGTCGCTGCGTCCGTCCGGCACGGCGTGCAGGGCACGCATGCGCTCGGCGACGGTGTCGCTGAACTCACGGGCCGCGTCGATGATCTCGTCCAGCTGCAGGTGCGTGTCGCGGAAGTTGCGTCCGACGACGTTCCAGTGCGCCTGCTTGCCCTGGATCGACAGCTCGATGAGGTCGACGAGGACGGCCTGCATGTTGGCGTCCAGTTCCTTCGACGCGACGAAACCCTTCTCGGCGTTCTGCCGACGGGTGGGCTTCGGCCCGGATCCTCCGGGAGCCGATCGGGTCGTGCTGTCGGTCTTGCTGGTCTTCTCTGCTGTTGCCATTGGTGGCACCTCCTGCACCGCAGGTTACGCACCGAAGCTGTCGGTCCGCGGGCCCTTGACATCATCGACGACATCTCCCATTCGCGCCCGCGCGGGCGTCAGCTGGGAATTCCGAGCCGGGAGACTTATGGTGAAGCGACACAGCGTGACGCGACACCGCGTGAAGCACGACGAGGAGAGCACGGCCCGCCATGGGAAAACTGATCTACGGTTCTGAGGTCTCGATCACCTTCGAGGACCGGCTGCTCGCGCACCTGCAGTTCGTGATCGGCGCGAAGCTCCGCCGGAACGAGGCCTTCTACTTCGGGTGGAAGGACGACCCGCGGGCGGGCGACGGGCGCAGCGTCATCTGGATCCACCCCTCGGTGCCGTTGCGCTTCAAGTACTCGGGCAGCGTCCCGATCGACCTCAACCGCGCGTGGATCGACGCGCTGAACGTCACGGCGAACTCCGCCCACGGCCTCTCGGTCATCGCGGAGCCCGCTCCGAGCCGGACAGGACAAGTCGCATGAGCCGCATGGAGATCGTCTACCAGGGACTTCCGTACTCGATCGCCGTCTCCGACCCGGACGAGTTCCGCGCCGAGGTGCTCGAGAGCATCTCGTCCGGGCAGTTCCGATGGCTGCAGGTCGACCGCGGCGAAGGACAGCTGGAGCCCATCAACCTCCTGATCGGCCCCGGTATCGGTATCGCGATGGGCACGCCTGACGGCGATTCCCAGGACACCCCGTCCTCGGCCCTCCCTCAGGGACAGGACCCGGACCTGCTGTCCTGACCGTCTCGCCGAGCGGACACGCATAGCGCAGCAGGCACTCGGAAATCAACAGTTCAGCGTGACGATTTCTCGTTTTCTAGACTTGTTCGGCGGACGTTGAAGTGGGTCTCCAGGCTGGCCGCTCGACACCGGCGCATCTCGCCGTGTCGATCGTCGGAGGTCCGGAGAAGGGTACAGCACATGGGCGCGATCGTTTACGGGACGGGCGAGAACCGGTTCCACCTCGAGGACCGGATGCTGGCTCACGTCAAGACCATCACCCTCATGAAGCTCCGCCGGAACGAGTCGTTCTCGGTGACGCTCCGCGACACCTCGACGGAACGCGGCCGCGTCACGCTCTGGCTGCACCCCTCGATCCCGCTGCAGTTCAGCTTCGAGTCGGATGAGACGTTCGAGATGGACCGCCCGCTGCTGGAGGACCTCATGCACGGCGCCAACGGTGGCGAGGTCACCGTTCGAGCGGACGCCGAAGAACTGGCCTGATCGGCCCCGCGGGTGCCGCACGAAACAGGAGGGACTTCGTGCGGCCCCTGAGGGTCCCGGTGCTCGACGGCTCAGTCGGAGATCGTGAAGCGGACCGCGTGCAGCGCATCGGCCCGTGACGAACCGCCCACCCGCAGCTCGAACTCGCCCGCTTCGACGACCCGCCGTCCCCGCGCGTCGACGATGGAGCAGTCGGCGACGGGCAGTTCGATCGTGACCGTCGCCGTGTCGCCCGGTTCGATCGCGACCTGACGGAACGTCTTCAGCTCCTGGTCTGCCCAGCTCACTGATGTGACGAGGTCGCTGACGTACACCTGCACCGTCTCGAGGACGGAGCGCGAACCGCTGTTGTGGACCTCGACCACGGCGCGCACGGTGTCGTCACGTCCGTAGACGGCCTGATCGAGGCGCGGCTGCCCGTACTCGACGCTCGAGTAGGACAGCCCGTCGCCGAACGCGAACGCAGGCTCCTGGGTGAGGTCGGCGTAGCGGTCGCCGTGCTGGCCGCGGATCTGGTTGTAGTACGTCGGCTGCTGGCCGGCGTGCCGCGCGAAGGAGATCGGCAGGCGACCGGTCGGCTCGATGAGACCGAGCAGGAGTTCCGCGATCGCCCGACCGCCCTGCATGCCGGGACTGGCCGCCCACACGATCGCATCGGCGTGCAGCGCGGACCGCGGCAGCACGAGCGGCTTCGAAGCGAGCAGGACCACGACGAGCGGCTTCCCGGTGGCGGCAAGGGCGTCGAGCAGGGCCACCTGTGCGCCGATGAGCTCGAGCGTCGCGGTGGAGCGACCCTCCCCCACGAGCTCGATGCGGTCGCCCACCACGGCGACGACCACGTCGGCGTCCTCGGCCAGTGCGACGGCTTCCGCGATGAGCGCCTCGTCCGGTCGCGCGGGCGTGACGAGCGGTGGACGCGGCTGGCCGTCGGGGAAGGTCGCCCCCGCGGGATCGGGTGAGAGCGTGAGGATGTCAGCTCCGAACGCGGTCGTGACCGTGCTCCCGGCGGGTGCGACCGCACGCAGGCCGTCGACCACGGTGGTGATCATCTCGCGCGGCTGGCCGTCGGGCAGCCAACCGGCCTGGCCGGAGTTGCCCGCCCAGTCGCCGAGCTGCATCTGCGCGTCGTCCGCGAGCGGACCCACGACGGCGATGCGCTGCGGCCCGGCCTCGGACGTCGCGATCGCCCTGCCTGCCTCGTCGGCCAGGTAGCCGCCGGCGAGCGGCAGCACGCCCTCGTTGCGGAGCAGGACGAGCGAACGCCGCGCGGTCTCGAGGTTGAGCTCGGTGTGCTCCGGCGAGCCGATCACCGCGAGCTGCTCCGCGGCGTCCGGGTGCCGCGGGCGCTCGAACAAGCCGAGCGCGAACTTCAGGGTGAGGATGCGACGGACCGCCCGGTCGAGGTCGGCCTCCTCGAGTAGCCCGCGCTCGAGCGCCTCCAGCGCACCTTCGAAGAAGCCGGGCGTGGTCATCACCATGTCGTTGCCGGCGCGGATCGCGGCAGCCGAGGCGTGCACGTAGTCGGGGCTGACGTGCTGCTCCCACACCATGCGGCCCACGTTGTCCCAGTCGGTGATGAGCGTCCCCTCGTACCCCCACTCACCGCGCAGGACGTCGCCCAGCAGCCACTCGTTGACCGTGATCGGCACCCCGTCGATCGACTGGTAGCCGAGCATGAAGCTGGCGCAGCCCTCGCGGGCGACCCGCTCGAACGGCGGGAGGAACCATGACCGCAGTTTGCGCGGGGAGATGTCGGCCTCGCTCGCGTCGCGGCCACCCTGCGTCTCGGAGTAGCCGGCGAAGTGCTTGGCCGTCGCGAGGATGGCGGTCGGGTCGGACAGTCCGTCGCCCTGGTAGCCGCGCACCATCGCGGAGGCCAGCTCACCGATGAGGAACGGGTCCTCACCGAAGGTCTCGCCGACGCGGCCCCAGCGGAGGTCGCGCGCGATGCAGAGCACCGGCGAGAACGTCCAGTGGACACCCGTCGCGGCGACCTCGACGGCCGTGGCCCTGGCGACCCGTTCGAGCAGACCCGCGTCCCAGCTCGCGGCCATGGCCAGTTGCGTCGGGAAGATCGTCGCGCCGAGGTGGAAGGAGTGACCGTGGATGCAGTCCTCCCCCACGATCAGCGGGATCCGTAGTCGCGTCCGGCCGACGAGTTCATGGGCGACCGCGAGACGCTCCGGTGACGCGTGCAGGATCGAGCCGACGTGGGTCTCGAGCACGTGCGCCTCGATGTCGTCGCGGGCGTCGAGCTGCATCATCTGGCCGACCTTCTCCCGGACGGTCATCCGCTCGACGAGGTCGTCGACACGGGCCGCGATGGGCAGCGTGGCGTCGAGGTAGCGGGCCGCGTCGAGGTGACGGGTGGTGTCGGTCTTCATCGTTCGGTCGCTCCAGCGCGTTCGGTGTGGGTCGTGTCGGTGGTCGTGGACGGGCCGGCCGGCTCGGTGCGGACGGCGGTGACGCTCGCCCCGGGCTTGATGCCGCGCTTGCGGAGGGCCCTGGCGCGCTCGCCAGCCGAGCGGAGCCTCGGGTTCACGTACTCGTCGATCCCGAAGTTGATGAGCGACAATGCGACACCGAGCAGGGCGATGCACACACCGGCGGGCACGTACCACCACCAGAAGTCGGGGAACGCACCGTTCTGCTGCGCCCAGAACAGGATGGTGCCCCAGTTGAGGTTCGTGATGGGGATGACACCGATGAACGCGAGCGTGGTGAGCCCGAGCACTGCAGCGGTGACCGTGCCGACGAAGCTCGAGGCGATGATGGCGGTCAGGTTCGGCAGCATCTCGACGGTGATGATCCGGAAGAGGGACTCCCCGTTCGCCTTCGCCGCCTGGATGAAGTCCCGGTTGCGGAGCGACATCGTCTGCGCGCGCAGCACTCGCCCGCCCCACGCCCACCCGGTGAGCGCCAGGACACCGGCGATGAGGAACAGGCTCGGGTTGTCGTACTGGGACGCCACGATGATCATGAGCGGGAGACCCGGGATGACGAGGAAGACGTTCGTCAGCGCGGACAGCGACTCGCTCGTGAACCCCGAGACGTACCCGGCGGTGACGCCGATGGCGACGGCGATGATCGTCGCGAAGATGCCCGCGAGGAAGCCGACGAGGAGCACGCCGCGGGTGCCGTAGATCAGCTGGCTCAGGACGTCCTCGCCCATGTGCGTGGTGCCGAGCAGGTGCGCGGCGGACGGAGCCTGGCGCAGCGCGGTGAAGTCCTTCTCCAGTGGGCCGTACGGCGCGATGAGGTCGCCGAAGACCGCGACGAGGACGAAGAAGCCGAGGATGCAGAGGCCCGTGATCGACTTGCCGTTCCGGAACATCGCGAACGACGACGCGAACCGTGCGGCGACCGAGCGGCCGGCCGGCGTCGGTTTGGGCGCCTCAGCGGTGGCGAGGGCCTCGGTGGTGGGGATGGTCATGTCAGGACTCCATCTGGCGGGTGCGGGGGTCGAGCACCGCGTAGGCGACGTCGGCCAGGATGTTCGCGACGAGGACGGTGAGGGTGATGACGAGGAAGAGCCCCTGCATGAGCGGGTAGTCCTTCGCCGTCGTGGCGTCGAGCAGGAGCTTGCCGACGCCCGGGTAGGAGAAGACCATCTCCATGACGATCGTGCCGCCGACGATGAAGCCGAGCGACAGGGCGAAGCTCGACAGCTGCGGCAGCATGGCGTTGCGTGCGGCGTAGTCGACGAGCACCCGGCGGGTCGGCAGGCCCTTCGCCTGGGCGACGGTCACGTAGTCCTCGTCGAGGACGGTGACCATCATGTTGCGCATGCCGAGGATCCAGCCGCCGAGCGAGGCGAGCACGATCGTCGCCGCCGGGAGGAAGCCGTGCGCGATCACCTGCCCGATGAAGTCGAGCGAGAACTCGGGCCTCGATCCCTTGCCGTAGGCGTGGGAGGCGGGGAACCAGCCGAGGAGGGTGGAGAACACGGCGATCGCGATGAGGCCCATCCAGAAGTACGGCACCGTCGAGAAGAAGGTGGACAGCGGGACGATGAAGTCCGCCTTGCTGCCGCGTCGCCAGCCGATGAGGGCGCCGATGGAGGTGCCGAGGACGAACGACAGGATCGTCGCGATCCCGACGAGGCCCACGGTCCACGGCAGGGCGGCGGCGATCACGTCGGTGACGGGTGCGAGGCCCTTCGAGAAGGACCGTCCGAGGTCGCCCGAGAACAGCAACCGCCAGTAGTCCAGGTACTGCTCGAGCATCGACTTGTCGGCGTCGAGTCCGAACAGGGTGCGCAGCGAGTCCGCGGCCTCGGGGCTGATGCGGCCCTGGTTCTTCGCGATGTACGCCGAGACGGGGTCGCCCTTGAGCATGCGCGGCAGGAAGAAGTTGATCGTGATCGCAGCCCACGCGGTGAACGCGTAGAAGGCGGCGCGACGGAGGAAGAAGGTCATGGTCGGCTCCCTGCCGATTCGGAGAGCGCGTCGCCCGCGAAGTGGCGGTCGGGGTCGGGTGACGCGTTGCGGAGGGCGAGCGTGTAGGGGTGCTGCGGGCGGAGGATCACGTCGTCGGCCGGGCCTCGCTCGACCACCTCGCCGTGGTGCAGGACCATGATCTCATCGCTGAAGTGCCGCGCGGTCGCGAGGTCGTGCGTGATGTAGAGCACGCCGAGTCGCGACTCGCGCTGCAGCTCGGCCAGGAGGTTGAGGACGCCCAGCCGCATGGAGACGTCGAGCATCGAGACGGGCTCGTCGGCGATGAGGAGGGACGGACGCGACGCGAGTGCGCGGGCGATGGCGACCCGCTGGCGCTGGCCGCCGGACAGTTCGTGGGGCCGGCGGTCGATGGTGCCGGCGGGGTCGAGCTGCACGCGCTCGAGGAGGCGGTGCACCTCGTCCTCGACCTCGGCCTCGGGGACGACGTGGTCGAGGCGCAACGGCCGCTCCAGGTGGTGGCGGATCGTGTGCGACGGGTTCAGCGAGGCGAACGGGTCCTGGAAGACCATGCGGACCTGCTGGCGGTAGCGGCGGAGTGCGCGACCACGACGCGGGATCGCCTTCCCGTCGAGCAGGATGTCGCCGCTCGTCGCCCGTTCCAGCTGGGTGAGGATCTTCGCGATGGTCGACTTGCCGCTGCCGGACTGTCCGACGAGGGCGAGCGTCTGGCCGGACCGCAGGGTGAAGCTGACGTCGTCGAGCGCGAGCATGTGACCGGAGCCACGGACCCGGTACCGCTTCGACACGTGGGAGAACTCGAGAGTGGTCATGCGGTCGCTCCTGCCTGGGTGGCCGACGTGGCGGCGCTAGTCCCGCGGACGAAGTCGCCGCGCTCGCCGGTGAGGCTCGGGAAGGACGCGAGCAGCTTCCGCGTGTACGGGTCCTTCGCCTGTCGGTAGATGCGTTCCGCCGTGTCGATCTCGACGAGCCGACCGGCACGCATGACGGCGATGCGGTCGGAGATCTCGAGGAGCAGCGGGAGGTCGTGGGTGATGAAGATGACCGAGAACCCGAACTCGGTGCGGAGCTCGGAGATCTGCTGGAGGATCTCGCGCTGCACGAGCACGTCGAGCGCGGTGGTCGGCTCGTCCATGATCATCAGCTGCGGCTTCAAGGCGAGCGCCATCGCGATCATGACGCGCTGGCGCATGCCGCCGGAGAGCTCGTGCGGGTAGGACTTCAGGCGGTCGCGTCCGACCCCGACGATGTCGAGCAGCTTGCCCGCCTCCTCGCGGCGTTCGGCTCGCGACATGCCCCGGCGGTGTGTGGTGAAGACGTCGTCGAGCTGGCGCCCGATCGAGGTGACCGGGTTGAGGGCGTTCATCGCGCCCTGGAACACCATGGAGGCCTTGTCCCAGCGGAACGCGCGCATCTCCTCCTCGCCGAGCAGGCCGAGGTCGATGTCCTCGCCGGACTCGTCGTGGAAGACGGCGGTGCCGCCGGTGATGACCGCCGGTGGTTTGAGGAGCCGTTGCAGGCCGTAGGCGAGGGTGGTCTTGCCGCAACCGGACTCGCCGGCGAGGCCGAGGATCTCGCCGCGGCGGAGGGTGAGCGAGACGTCGCGCACGGCTTCGACGGGTGGTTCCACGTCGTAGGTGACGCTGAAGGAGGACACCGTCAGCAGGTCGTCGTTGGTCACTGCATGAGTCCGTTCTGTGCTGATGAGGAGCGGCGCCGGACCGTCAGCAGGTCGTCGTTGGTCACTGCATGAGTCCGTTCTGTTGCTGATCGCGGTGCATGCCGTTGCGCATGCGGGAGGTGACGGGCGGGGCGGATGAGCGCCCCGCCCGTCGGTGTGACGCCGTGCCTACTTCGCGGCCTTGAGCTGCGTGAGGATGTAGACCGCGGTCGGCTGCGTCGGGTCGGCGGGCGCGTAGGGGTCCTCCTCGCTCGGCCATCCGGTGTAGTTCCGCGTGTTGTACGAACCGATGAACGGACGCGTGCCGATGGGCATGGCCGGGACGTCGGAGACGAAGAGCTGCTGCACGGTCTCGAGGGCGGCTGCGCGCGTCGCGTCGTCCGTCGCGTTGGCGTAGGCCGCGAGCGCCGCGGTGGCCTCCGGGCTGTCGTACCGACCGAAGTTGAAGTCGGCCGCCTGGCCCTCGGCGACGAGCCAGCGGCCGTCCATGATGTCGGAGTACAGGTCGTACGGCGTCGCACCGGTGTCGGTCCAGTGCAGGATGGCCTGGAAGTCGCCGTCCGACTTCGCCGCCCACCAGGTGTCCTGGTCGGGGGTGTCGACCGTGGCGGTGACGCCCAGCGTCTTGACCGAGTCGGCGATGAGGCTGATGCCGGTGACGTAGTCGTTCCAGCCCTGCGGCACCGACAGCGTGAAGGTGACGGCCTCGCCGGACGGGTCGGTGAGGACGTCGTCCTCCCAGGTGTAGCCGGCGTCGGTCAGGACCTGCTTCGCGGCCTTCGCGTCGACGGTGTAGTCCTCGCCCTCGAACTCGGAGGCGATGAACGCGTCACCCGCCGGGGTCGGGAGGCCGGTCACCGAGCTGAGCTCGGGGACGCCGCCCTCGCGGGCGATCTGCTGGTGCTGCTCGCGGTCGATGACGAGGTTCACCGCCTGGCGGAACGCGGGGTCGTTGAACGGCTTCGTCTGCGTGTTCACGAACATCGCGTCGACGGCGAGACCGGCGGCCGCCCAGTAGACGTTGTGCTCCTTGTCCTTGTCGAGGTACGCGGACTGCACGTTCGGGATGAAGGCCTGCGCCCAGTCGGCGTCACCGTTCGCGAGCGCGGTGGTGAGAGCCGTGTTGTCGTTGTACGACACGTAGTAGAGCGTCGGCACGGCCGGCTGCTCACCCCAGTAGTCGTCGCGGGCGGAGAGCTCGACGCTCTCGGTGCTGAAGCTCGTGAGCGTGTACGGGCCGGTGCCGACGGGCTCCGGGTTCTCGAAGGTGGCGGGGTCGTCGACGGACTCCCACACGTGCTTCGGGACGATCTGCTTGAGGAGCACCTTGTCCTGCTTCACGAACATGGGGTTCGCGAACGAGAGGGTGACGGTGTCGCCCTCGGTCGCGACCGTGGTGAGGCCGAGGGCCGAGTTGTCGAGTTCGGGGTGGTCGATGAACTGCTGGAAGGTGAACGCGATGTCGTCGGCGCTGAACGCCTCGCCATCGTTCCAGGTGACGCCCTCACGGGCGGTCAGCGCGACGGAGGTGTAGTCGTCGGACCAGGCGATCTCGGATGCGAGCCAGGGCTTCACCTCGGCGCTCGGGTCGACGAGGTTGACGATCGCGAGCGGCTCCAGGATCGCGTTGATGTAGCCGAGCTTCATCGCGGACGAGTCGCCGACGTAGGGGTTGTTGGACTCGGTGGCGATCGAGCCGTCCGGCTTCGCGATCGTCAGGGCGGCGCCGCTCTCGGGGCCGTCGCTCGACCCGCCGCCACCGGTGCATCCGGTGAGCAGCAGGGCTGTGGCCGCGAACGCGGCCAGCAGGGGGGTTCTCAGCTTCATCGCTTTCTCCTCTTGGGTGTGCGCTGCGGCAGTGCGGCGCAAGTCGGGATTCGGTGATAACTTACTGACCATTCAGTAAGTTGGCAAGCGCGGTAGTGTCGGGCGCATCGAGGCCCCCGCGGAACGGACACCATGAGCACGGTGAAACGACAGAACACGGTGAAACGACCGGCCCAGCCACGCCCGGCGACCGTGGCGAGGCGAGCCGAGGTCGTCCGCTCCGCGTTGGACGTCTTCGGCGCCAAGGGGTACGCGAACGGCACGCTCATCGACATCGCCGAGCTCGTCGACATGACGCCGGCGGGCATCCTGCACCACTTCGGGTCGAAGGACCAGCTCCTCCTCGAGGTACTCAGCTACCGCGACGCGACGGACGTGCAGGACCTCGACGACCAGCACATCCCGGGCGGCATCGACCTGTTCAAGCACCTGATCCGCACTGCCGCCGCGAACGCGCAGCGCGCCGGGATCGTGCAGGCGTTCGTCGTCCTGTCGGCGGAGTCGGTGACCGAGGACCACCCGGCCAGGCACTACTTCGACGACCGCTACCGGACGCTGCGTCGGGAGATCGCGGAGGCGTTCGAGGTGGTGTGCGCCGAGCGGGGCGTCGATGCGCCCGAGACGATCCACCGTGCGGCGGCGTCCATCCTCGCGGTCATGGACGGCCTGCAGGTGCAGTGGCTCATCGACCCGGCGGACGTCGATCTCGCCGAGACGAGCGAGTACGCGATCCGGGTCATCGTCGAGTCCGTACTCGGTCCCGGCGCGCTGGACGACTGAGCCGAATCCGCACCCCACGTCCCCACCGCGAGCGCTACCGTGAGACGCGGAGCCGGGCAGGACTCGGAGACGGTGATCGGAAGGACGTCGACATGGCCGAGAAACAATCGAGCACGAAGAGCGGATTCAGCGCCGAGGAACGCGCGGCGATGAAGGAGCGCGCCAAGGAACTGAAGGCGGCTGCGAGTCGCGAGGAGGCCCTGCAGGCCGTCGTCGACGCGATCGCGGACATGGATGACGCCGATCGTGCGATCGCCGAGCCGTTGCACGAGCTGATCATGGGCGGCGACTCCGGCCTCGCAGCCAAGACCTGGTACGGCATGCCCGCCTACGTCGGCGCCGACGGCAAGGCGGTCGTGTTCTTCCAGGCGGCGGCGAAGTTCAAGGCGCGCTACGCGACCATCGGGTTCAACGACTCCGCGACGCTCGACGACGGCGACCTGTGGCCGACCGCGTTCGGTGTCACCGCGTGGAACGACGCCGTCGCGAAGCGTGTCGCGGACCTGCTCGCCCGGGCCGTCTGACCCCGTCCGGTCGCTCATCGAGTGCCCTCCTCCGGTCCCTGAGCCTGTCGAAGGACACCCGAGCAACGTCCACAACCGGTGCGACTCGGCATCTGGAATGTCAGTGGTCCATGATGGACTTGTCCCATGACCGAGACCTCCTCCGCCGCGATCCGCGTCGGCGACGAGTACGCCGCGCAGCTCGCGGAGTTCTCGGACGAGTGGGCGGAGCTCCACCGGCAACAAGCCGTCTTGGACGCACGCAAAGCGCGCCTCCTGGCCCGCTCCGCCGCCTACGCGGACGCCTTCGCCGACTCGGTCGTTCCGGCCGCGTTCCCCCCGGCCGAGCGGCAGGCGATGTCCCGTCGCTCGACGTGTGCGGCCCTCGCGATGGCGACGCGCACGCCCGAGCAAACGGTCCAGCGGGCCACCAATGACGCCGAACGTCTCGTGAACGACGCCCCATCAGTCCTGGCGTCGCTCGAGGCCGGCCGTATCTCGGCGCGGCACGCGCAGACGATCATCGACCAACTCAATGACGTGCCGGCAGCAGGGCGGGCGGTGTTCCTCGCTGAGGTCCTGCCGGTTGCGGAGGAGTCCACCAACGCGAACCTCCGCAGGCGCGCCCGCGTGCTCCGGGAGCGGCTCCACCCCGAGTCCATCACCGCCCGCGCGGTCCGCTCGGAGGCCGACCGCCGCGTCGAGATCGAACCCGCCGCCGACGGCATGGCGTGGGTGCACCTCTTCACCACGGTACCCATCGCCCAGGGCATCATCGAGCGGATCGAGACGGCCGCCGCCGAATCGCGCCAGGCCGGCGACACCCGCATCTGCGCCCAGCTGCAGGCGGACGCACTCGCGGCGCTCGCGCTCACCGGTGTCACGCCGGACGACGTGATGTCGAGCCCGGTGCTCCCGCACCCGATCGAGGTCCAGGAGCACATCAAGCCGACCGTGCAGATCACGGTCCCGGCACTGAGCATGGCCGGTGCCTCTGACGCCCCGGCGATGCTCGACGGGTACGGCCCGATCGACCCCGAGACCGCGGCGCGTATCGCGGTGAACGCTCCGAGCTTCACCCGGATCCTGGTCCAGCCGGAAACCGGTGCGGTCCTTTCCGTCGGCCGGCATCAGTACCGGGTTCCGGCCGACCTCCAACGGGCAGTGCGGTTGCGGGACGGCACCTGTCGGGCACCGGGCTGCGGCAGACGCGCCAGAGCCTGCGACCTCGACCACTCGGTCGCGTGGGAAGACGGAGGCACGACAGATGTCGCGAATCTCGCCTGCCTGTGTCGACATCACCACCGCATGAAGCACCTGCCGGGGTGGAACCTCGACCATCAGCCGGGCGGGGTCCTCGAGTGGACGACACCCGACGGGAAGCAGTATCGGACCGAGCCAGATCCTGCACCGTTCTGACCCCCGCCGGTCCCTGAGCCTGTCGAAGGGTTCCACGTGGGCACTTCGACAAACTCAGTTACCGGAAGAGGGGTGCCCGAACCGTTCCGGTCCCTGAGCCTGTCGAAGGGCAGCCGAGCCGAGTCACATCAGTGCCCGGGAGCAGCCTGCCCGTGCAACTCCGTGCCCCACGCCCTGCCCCGCGCTCACCTTCCGGGCAGAGCCGGCCCGGTCGCTCGCCCTGACACCGCGAGCAGCAGGTCGAGCGCCGATCCCCGGACCTCGTCGCCCTCACCCCAGCTCGTGCCGGCGTCCTCGGCGACGAGCCGGACGCCCTGGGCGAGTTCCTTGCCGCCGCCCATCGAGACACCGGTCCGGAGCTGGTACTCCAACGCCACCATGACCGCTGCTGTCGGGTACCCCGCGCGGATGCCGAGCGGCCGACGGACGTCCTCGCCGTGCACGATGGCCTCGACGAGCCTGGTCGCGAGGTTCGCCGGCGGGGTGCATGTCAGCTCGGTGGCGTCCGTCAGAGCCCGGAGCGTCTCCTGCGGGTCGTTCCTCCGCTCCCGCTCGACCCCGCGCGCGTTGTCGAGGTCGAAGTCGAACCGCGCGGCGACGAGTCGTCGGACGAATCCCAGCCGCGTCGTCTTCGCCGAGTCGACGAGATGGGCCACGACATCATGCACATCCCATCCCGTGCACAGCGACGGCGTCCCCCACTGCTCGTCGTCCAGCACCGACAGATCCGCGACCAGCCGCCGACGCTCCTCGTGGACGACCGGCCAGACGGTTCCTGGTGGAACCCGCATCCCCGCCGATCCACTCACCATCAGCGGTAGTGTTGCTCGCCCCGGGCAGCTTTCTCGACCACGTCGGCGATGCGCGCCGCCCTGATCGCGGGCGTCTTGATGTTGCTCAGGCGGAAGAAGACGCGGAAGCGGTCGGTGCGGCCGAGCGTCGCAAAGTACGCCGCCGCCTCGGGGTTCGCATCGAGCGCCGCCTGGAGATCATCCGGTGCGACGGCGTCCTTCTGCCGGTACGCCACATCCCACCGCCCGTCGGCCTTGGCACGCTCGATCTCCGCGAGCCCGGCAGGACGCATCCGCCCCTCCTCGATGAGACGGGCGACGTGCTCCCGGTTGATCTGCGACCACGGGCTGTTCTTCCGCCGCGGAGTGAACGCCTGCAGCGTGTAGTCGTCGTCGAACCGTTTGCTCTGTCCGTCGATCCATCCGTAGCAGAGGGCGACGTCGAGCGCTTCCGACCAGGTGATCCCCGACGCCTTCGAGGTCTTCTTCCGCAGCTTCAACCGAACGCCCGCGTCGCTCGGCGCACCGGCGAGGTAGGCCTCCCACTCATCGAGCGTGAGGTCCAGGATCGGTTTCTCCTCGAAGCTCGCCACGGGAGCGAGCGTAGCGCGCACGGGCGACGCAGCCCAGACCTCGGTGCCGTCCGAACCGTCACCCAGGACTGGATAGGGTCGAAGCATGCTGATGAACGACGAGACGCTGTCGCGCGCCGCCGACACCCTGCGGGCCTGGGCCCTCGACGAGGACCTCAAAGCGCGAGTCCTCGCCCACCCTGAGGCTGCCGCCGTCGCCAAGCGGGCGGCCCTGCGATACATCGCCGGCGAGGACGCGGCTTCCGCATTGCGGCTCCTCGAAGCGAACACCGACCGTGGGCACCGCTGGAGCATCGAGCTCGTCGGCGAGTCCGTCCGCGACGCACGTGTCGCAGACGAACAGACCGCCGAGTTCGTCGACCTCGCCCGCCTGATCAGCGAATCCGACCAGACCGCGACGATCTCGCTCGACCTCTCCCACATCGGTTCAGTCGTCTCCCCCGAGCTCGGCCTGCGCAACGGCCTGGCGCTCGCGCAGGCGGCACGGGATGCCGACACCTCGCTCATGATCTCCGCCGAGGGCTCCGACCGTACGGACCTCGTGTTGTCGATCTACGAGCAGATCGCCGACGCCTTCCCGGAGACCGGCGTCACCCTGCAGGCGAGACTGCACCGCACCCCCGCGGACCTCGACCGGGTGCTGGATCGGTCCGGGCCGATCCGCGTCGTCAAGGGCGCCTTCCTCGAATCGACCGAGGTCGCTCACCCCCGTGACTCCGCACCGATGACCGCCGCCTACATCAGCATGGTCACGCGACTCGTGGGGTCGGGTCACCGTGTCAACGTCGCCACCCATGACGCGAACCTCGTCGCCGCACTCGAGGGTGCGCTCGGCGACGATCTCCGTCAGCCGCACGTGGAGTTCGAGATGCTCCAGGGACTCGGCACCGAACTCCTCGACGACCTCCGCCGCCGCGGGTTCACGACGCGCGAGTACCTCGTCTACGGACCCGAGTGGTGGCTCTACGTCCTCAACCGGATCGCCGAGCACCCCGAGCGGGTCATCGAGGCGGTCGCCGACATCGGCCCGATCGCGCTCCTCGCCTGATCAGCCGAGCGGGTCGGACTCCAGGCGGTGGAAGTTGCGGTTCTGGTAGACGAGCGCCGGCGCGTCCGTGCCGGGCGGGATGACCTCCAGCACCTCGGCGATGACGAGCATCGAGCTGCCGGCCGGGACCGTCTGCACGATCCGGCAGCGCAGTGCCGCCCGGGCGCTCGGCAGGTAGGGCTCGCCGGTCGCGAGTCGCTCCCAGTGCTGTTCCGGCGTGAAGCGCGGCTCCCCCGTCTTGGCGAACGCCTTCGCGACCTCCAGGTGGTGATCCGCCAGGAGGTGGACGACGACCGTTCCCGCACTGAGCAGTCCGCCCGCGGACCCCGTCGCTCGCGTGACCGAGAAGGACAGCATCGGCGGGTCGACGGCCACCGATGCGACCGATGACGCCGTCAGCCCGACGTCTCCCCGATCGGTCGAGGCACTGATCAGTGCGACGCCGGCCGGGTGGTCACGGAACGCCGTCTTGAACCCGTCGACGGTCGCGGCGCGGGCGAGGGCATCGGGATCAGCGGACGGCGTGGTGGGAATGGTCATGCTTCAACCGTAGAACCTCAATCGGTCTTGAGGTCAACTCAAGGCGCGGCGATCTCCGGCTACTCGAACATCTCCGCCAGGAGCGCGTGTGGGTCGCCGTCGACCCGGTGCTCCGAGCGGCCTTCGGGCCAGAACGTGACCCCGTCGTCATCCCAGCACGGGACGACGTGGAGATGGAGGTGGGGGACGCTCTGCCCGGCATCGGCACCGGACGCGCTCAGCACGACGACGCCGGTCGCCCCGAGCGCCGCCCGCATCGCGCGTCCCACCCGCTGGGCGAGGGCGGTCGTCGCCTGCAGGGCCCGCGGGTCGGCGTCCAGCAGCCCGACGCTGTGCGCTCGCGGCACCACCAGGGTGTGGCCGGGGGCGAGCTCCGACTCGGGCAACGGCCGGAAGGCGACCGCCTCGTCCTCGCGCTCCACCCAGGTGATGTCGTCGGGCTCGTCATCGATGATCCGGCAGAACGTACACGTTTCGGGCATCGTCCCATTCTCGGGGCTCTGGACGGGCACGTCGATCACCTCAGGACACGCGGTCCCGCGCACCCCGGATCACGCGAGGGCCGACGAGCCACACCAGCCCGATGAGGACGACCACCGCGCCGCCCGCCCACAGCCCGACCTCGGGCGATGCGACGAAGTCGAACACGAACAGGACGATCCCCGCGAACAGCAGTGAGGCCGCCCCGAGGCAGACCATGAGGATCCGGCTCGAGAGCCGCACGAGCTGCGGTTTCGCCTGCTGCCGGAACACGAGCCGGTGCATGATGACCGGCGCGAGCGCCAGGAGCGTCACCGTCACGGCCAGGACCACGAGACCGAGGTACAGCACGTGGTCGAATCCACTGAGCTCGGTGAACCGCGCCTGGAACGGCAGCGTCAACAGGAATCCCGCGAGGATCTGCGTGCCCGTCTGCAGGACGCGGAACTCCTGCAGCAGCTCCGACCAGTTGCGATCGGAGCGCTCGTTCAGCGTCTCGTCGCGGCCGTCCCCGGGCAGGGCGTCGGCCGGGTCATTCGCGGCAGGCATCAGCCGACCTCATCATCCGTCATGCCTCGTCCAGATCGCATGGAGGGATGGTACCGCCGTCAGACGCTCCTCACGCCGCTTCCGGCGCCTTCCGCCGACGCACCAGGCGCGTGATCGCGTAGAGCACCACGCCGACCGCGACGATGATGCCGCCACGCAACCAGACCTCGGCGCTCTGCTGCGTGAGGAGGACGAGGCACGACAGGACCGCGAGGACCGGCAGGACCGTCCACGCACGGAAGTGGGCGTGCTCGACGCGCTCGCGTCGCAGGACGAGCACCGCGATGTTCGTGCTGAGGAAGACGATGAGCAGGAGCAGGACCACCGTCTCGGCGAGCGTCGCGATACTGCCGGTGGCCGTGAGCACCATCGCGACACCCGTGGTCACGATGATCGCGACCCACGGTGTACCGCGCTTCGGCAGCACCTTCGTGAAGACGCTCGGCAGCAGGCCCTGTGAGCCCATGCCGTAGGCGAGCCGGCTCGACATGATCATCGTGAGCAGCGCACCGTTCGCGACCGCCACGAGCGCGATGATGCTGAACAACCAGGCGGGGATGCCGACGCCGGTCGCCTGGATCACGGTCAGGAGCGGACCGGTCGATTCGCCGAGCTCGTCGGAGGGTACGGCGATCGAGGCCGCGGTGCCGACGAGGACGTACAGCACACCCGCGGTCGCGAGGGCACCGAAGAGCGCCTTCGGGTAGACCCGCGACGGATCCTTGACCTCTTCGATGACGTTCGCACTCGTCTCGAACCCGACGAAAGAGTAGTAGGCGAGCAGAGCCGCGCCGAAGACGGCGATGACCGGGCTGCCACCCTCCGCGAACTGCGTCGCACGACCGAGGTCGCCCCGGCCTCCGCCGAGCATCATCGCGACCGCCACCACGACGAGGACGAGGCCGGTGGTCTCGATCATCGTCATGACGAGGTTCGCCCGGACGGACTCCTTGATGCCGCGGGCGTTGATGAGCGCGATCACCAGGAGGAACAGCACGGCGCCGACGACCGGTGGCAGGTCGACGAAGGTCGCGAGGTAGTCACCGGCGAAGGCAAGCGCCAGCCCGGACGCACTCACGACACCCGCGGCGAGCATGCAGTATCCGACGAGGAAGGAGACGATCGGCCGCTTGTAGGCGCGCTCGGCGAACACGGCCGAACCACCCGCCTTCGGGTACTTCGTGACGAGCTCCGCGTAGGAGGCCGCGGTGAGCAGCGCCAGCAGCAACGCGACGATCATCGGGACCCAGGTGACCCCGCCGACCTCCCCGGCGATCTGGCCGATGAGGGCGTAGATACCCGCGCCCAGGACGTCTCCGAGGATGAACAGGTAGAGCATCTTGCCGGAGATGTCGCGTTTGAGCGTGGACGGAGGATCAGCCCTGGTGGTGTCGGTCGAGGTCATCCGCGCAACGGTACGGCAGCGGTGAAACCCCGCCCCGTGCTTGCTATCCCGGCGCGGTTGTGCGTCGGCGTCGGATCGACGTCAGTGACGGGCGAGCTTGCGCGCCACCGCGACCACCGGCACGGCGACGACGAGGACCGACGCCACCCGCGCGAACAACGACCGCTTCGGGAACTCGGCGTCCTCGCGGTCTTCTGCCGTCGGTTCGGCCGCCTCCACGAGGTGGGTGCCGCCGGCACCGCCCTCGGCGAGGTGGGCGAGTCGGCGCAGCGTCTCGATGTTGCGGATGTGCAGCCCGATGTCGAGGAGCCAGACCGGGATCAGCGCACCAGGGCCCGTCACGGCGTGCTCGTGCAGGTGGACGACGCACCCGCGCTCGTGCGGTTCCACCTCGATGGCGACACGGGCCTCACCGAGCGGCCACCCCTTCGGCTGGATGACGAACCGGTGCGGAGCATCCCACTGGAGCACGGTGGTCTCGTCGTCCAGCACCGCCGGCCAGACACCGAAGGAGTGGTGCAGCTTCCCGCCCACATGCGGCCACCGGTCACCGACGTCACGCATGCGGGACGCACCGACCACCCACGCTGGGAAGAGCCAACCGTCGGCGAGGACGGCGAAGACGCGGTCGGGCGGGCAGTCGAAGACCTTGGTGGTGTGGGACACGGTGGTGTTCCTTTCGCTGAAAGCGGGGATGGAGGTCAGGAGGGGCGCGCGGTTCGGTCTGGCGCGAGCGACGGCATGCGGTCGCGACCGAACACCGAGCGGAGGGCGCTGCGGGCGGCGTGCCAGCCTGCGAGACCGTGGACGCCCGGGCCCGGTGGGGTCGACGAGGAGCACAGGAAGATCCCCGGCGTCGGCGTCCGCCACGGGTCGTTCGAGAGCACGGGACGCGCGACGAGCTGCGCGAAGGTCGCAGCGCCGGCGGCGATGTCGCCGAGGACGTAGTTCGGGTTGTACCGCGCCATGTCGCGGGCGCTCATCGACGCCGACGTCAGGATCACGTCGCGGAACCCGGGGGCGAAGCGCTCGATCTGCCGGGTGATCGCCTCGGTCTGGTCGAGACCGGACCCGCTCGGCACGTGTGTGTAGGCCCAGAGGACCTGGGCGTCACCGGGAGCGCGACCAGGATCGCCGACGTCGGGCTGCGAGACGAGGACGTAGGGCGACTCGCTGTGCCGCCCGCGGGCGACGTCGCGCTCGGCGGCGGCGATCTCCGGGCGGGTGCCGCCGAGGTGGAGCGTGCCGGCCCGCGCCAGTTCCGGGTTCGTCCACGGGACGGGACCTGAGAGTGCGAAGTCGACCTTGGCCACGCCGTCGCCGTACCGGAATCGGGAGAGACGACGGAGGTACGCGTCGGGCAGACGACTGCCCGCGATCTCGGCGAGCGCCTTCGGGGTCGTGTCGAACAGGACGGCACGCGCGGACGGCAGTTCGTCGATGGAGCGCACCTCGGTTCCGGTGACGATCTCACCGCCGTGGGCCAGCAGGTCGTCCGCGAGCGCGTCGACGATCGCCTGGCTGCCGCCGACGGGGATGGGCCAACCGCGGGCGTGCGCATACGCGCCGAGCGACAGGGCGGCGGCCGAGGTGGACAGGCTCGGCATCGGCCGGATGGAGTGGGCGGCGACACCGCTGAGCATCGCCGGAGCGGTCTCCTCACGGAACCGGAGGTTCCAGGCCGGGCTGCCCTGCTCGAGCGCGCGGAGGCCGAAGCGCGCGACCGTGACCGGGTGGCGCGGCACCTGCAGGAGCTTGCCGCCGGTGAACTGCGAGACGCGGTCGGCGTCGGCGGCGAGCGGTCCCATGAGCGAGCGCCAGGCCCCGCCGTCCCGTCCGAGGGCGTCGGCGGTGCGGTCGATGTCGTGGTAGGCGATCCCGGCCCGGCCACCGTCGAGTGGGTGGGCGTAGGAGATCTCCGGCACGACCAGGTCGATGCGGCGCTCGAGGCCGAAGGACCGGAAGAAGCCCGAGGCGAGCGCCATCGGGTGGACGGCGGAGCAGATGTCGTGGTGGAAGCCGGGCAGCGTCAGCTCGGCGGTCCTGGCACCACCGCCGATCGTGTCGCCTCGCTCCACCACCTGCACGTGCAGGCCGGCTCGTGCGAGGGTCACCGAGGCGGCGAGCCCATTGGGCCCCGCGCCGACGACCACCGCGTCGAACTGCTCGCGCCGCGCCATCGCGCTCAGCGCCGCTTCGCCGCGCCGGCCACGAGGGCGACGCCCGCTGCGAGGGTGCCGGCGGCCGCCGCGTACACCCCGCGACGGTGGCGGATGGCCCAGGTCTGCGGGCTCCACGAGTGGGCCTTGTCGCTGAACACGCCGCGGGCGCCGTGGTCACCGGAGGCCGGCGTGTAGACGTTGTCCGGCAGGCGCGGATCGTGCTTGTCCGGTGCGAGCTGGCCGGAGTACCCGGTCCTGGCGAGGAACCAGTCGAGGAATCCGCCGGCGAAGCGGTCGCCGAGGATCGTGCCGACGGTGGACTCGCCCACCCAGGTGCGTCGCCGCGGGCGGTCGGCGACGTCGGCGATGGCGGTCGCCCCGACCTCGGGCTGGTAGATCGGCGGCACCGGCTGCGGGTGCTCGGGCAGCTGCGACTTCACCCAGCTGAACTGGATGGTGTTGAGCGCCGGCATGTCGACGGTCGAGAGTTTGACGTTGCTGCCGTCGTGGAGGAGCTCGGCGGTGACCGACTCCGTGAACCCGCGGGCACCGAACTTCGACCCGCAGTAGGCGGCCTGCAGCGGGATGCCGCGGTGGGCGAGGGCGGAACCGACCTGGATCACGTGCCCACGGTCGCGCGGGACCATGCGCGCGAGGGCGGCCCTGGTGCCGTTGACGAAGCCGAAGAAGTTGACGGCGACGGCACGCTCGAAGTCGGCCGGCTCGGTCGTGAGGAAGTCCCCGAAGACACCGACCATGGCGCAGTTCACCCACAGCTCGATCGGTCCGAGTTCCGCCTCGACCCGGTCCGCCGCCTGCTCGACGGCCTCCCGGTCGGCCACGTCCGTCGGCACGGCCAGCCCGCGACGTCCGGCCTGCTCGACCTCGGCGACGGTGGCTGCGAGTCCGTCCTCGCCACGGGCCAGGATCGCGACGTCCCAGCCACGGGCGGCCAGTTCGCGGACGGTCGCACGACCGAGCCCTGCGGTTCCGCCGGTGACGACGGCGACCCCGCGGCTCATCGCGCCGACCGATCGGCTGCTGCGGACCGCTGGGCGGAGGGACGCGGAGAGGGTGTCGTCGTCAGAGGCATGACGCCACGTTAGGCGAATCCACCCCGCCGGGGCGGCCCCTTGCTTTCCCAGGTAGGACGGATCACCACCCGGCGATTGCGGCGGGATGGCCGTACGATGAGCGGATACCTCCCTCGACCCCGGAAGGAATGCGGACATGAGCGACACCTTCGCCATCGTGTACAGCGCACTCGACCGGGTCGACGAGGACGACCAGCTGGTGGAGCCGATCCTCCGGCTCATACCGCTCAGCGGTGTCTCGATCGCGACGCTCGGCGACACCCTGAGCCCCGAGACGATCGCAGCGAGTGACGAGCAGATCGCGCTGCTCGACGAGCTCCAGTTCGACCTCTCGGAGGGCCCCTCCTGGGACGCGGTCGGCAGCGGCCGCCCGGTGCTGGAGGAGGCCGTCAAGCGGACCGGCTACGACTCCTGGCCGTCGTTCACCGAGGCTCTCCGCGACCACGCGGTCGGCTCCATCTTCGCCTTCCCCCTCCGCGTCGGGCCGCTCCAGGTGGGCGCGGTCGAGCTGTACGACACCGAGGAGCGCACGCTGGACACGCAGGCGGTCGAGGCCATGATGTCCCTCACCCGCCCGCTCAGCCGGTACGTCCTCCGCCGCACCCTCGAACTCGCGAGTCTCCCCGACACGGCGCAGCTCAAACCCCACGCCCGACGCCGGATCCACCAGGCGACCGGATTCGTGATCGCGCAGCTCGGGCTCTCCCCCGACGACGCCCACCTGCTGATCCAGGCTCAGGCCTTCGCCCAGAACCGCTCGATGTCGGAGGTCGCGGAGGACATCCTCGAACGTCGCACCGGCTATGTGCTGCGCGACGAGACGATCGAAGACGAGCGATGAACGCGCGCGGCGACGACGGGACCGGTTCCGAGCTCCGTCACTCGACCGCCCTGCTCGACGTGTTCGCGACGCTCGCCGACACCCTGGTGGACGACTACGACGTGGTCGACCTGCTGCAGATCCTGGTCGATGCCAGCGTCGACCTCCTCGACGTCCAGGCCTCGGGCATCCTCTTGGCGGATCCGCACGGCGACCTCGAGCTGATCGCGTCGACCAGCGAGTCCGGGAGGCTCGTGGAACTCATCCAGCTGAGCGCCGACGAAGGCCCGTGCATCGACAGCTTCCGTGCGGCGACGCCGGTGTCGATCCCCGAGATCGCCGCGGTCGCAAGCGACTGGCCGAGGTTCGCCGAGGTCGCGGCGACCGCGGGGTTCCGGTCGGCTCATGCCTTCCCGCTGCGACTCCGCCGGACCACCATCGGCACCCTGAACCTGTTCCGCACGGCTTCGGAGGCCTTCGACCGGTTCGAGTCACGGGCCGCGCAGGCGATGGCCGACGTGGCGACCATCGGCATCCTGCACGAGCGCACCCTTCGCGAGAGCGACGTGACCCGCGGTCAGTTGGAGTCCGCGCTGCAGTCGAGGGTCGTCATCGAGCAGGCGAAGGGCGTCGTCGCCTACACCGCTGCGATCTCGGTGGAAGCGGCCTTCGAGGTGATCCGCAAGTACGCGCGGAGTCGCCGTCGTCCGTTGGCGGACGTCGCCCGCGACATCGTGGAGCGTCGCCTCGAGCTCTGAGGATGCAGCGTACCCGAACGGGTAGCAGCTCGACGGCGGAAAGGCAAGAGCGCGCCGAACGGTCGAACGGCGACGACACTCGAAGGAGGGCACGGCGGTCCGACGACCGGTCGACGCAGCCGTCCCGCCTGACATCGGGTGCCACGACGCGCCCAGAGAGGAGATGCTCGTGTTCACCGAGCTCGACGAATTCCTACGCGGCATGGAGTACCCCTGCCGCCCCAGCGACCTGACGCGTGAGGCCCGCCGCGACCTGCTCCCGACCCACCTCGTGGAGGCGCTCCGCTCGCTCCCCGAGCGCAGCTACACCAGCCGCTGGGACGTCCTGCACCGCACCTCGATCGCGGAGGCGCTGCCGATCAGCGTCTGAGCGATCGCGCACCACGACTGAGCGGCACCGGCATCGCGCCGGTGTCGCTCCGTCGTGTCAGGTCCACCGACCGACTCCACCGGCCGGACAGGTCGGAGATCATGCGCCGGTTCGCAACCCCCTTGGGCATCGTGGCGGTTCGTGGGGGCCGGGCCTACCGTAGGAAGCCGAGAGCGGAGCAGGAGGACCCATGGGCAAGATGATCTACGACGCCGAGGTGTCGGTGACGTTCGACGACCGGGTGCTCGCACACCTGCAGCAGGTCATCGGCGCCAAACTGCGTCGCGGTGAGGGGTTCTACTTCGGGTGGAAGGACGACCCGCGGGCCGGCGACGGCCGGACGACGATCTGGCTGCACCCCGCGATGTCGCTGCGATTCAAGTACGCGGGCAGCGTCCCCGTCGAACTCAACCGCGCATGGCTCGACGCGCTCGCCGTCAGCGCCGACTCGAACCACGGCCTGGTGCTCGTCCCGGAACCGGGTCCGCGCGTCTGAGGCTCCACAAGCCCTGAGGCCGTGCCCGGACGCCGGGTCCGTGCGCTATCGTCTCGGCATGACCGACAGCGACCAGACTCCGCACACGCACGACGAGAACCGACACGACCAGCTGACGACGGCCCCGAACGCCACCGAGGAGGACGCCGCGCCCCGCATCGACGTCACCGATCAGGGCGACGGCGTCACCCGCATCGACATCCGCGACGACGCGGCGGTGCGCCCGGGCGCAGACCCCGAGGACACCGAGCAGACGGACTGAGCCTGAACCCCGCCTGCTGCACGACGAAGCGCCGCCGACCCGAGGGTCGGCGGCGCTTCCGTGTCTGACGGGCTCAGCGGCCGTCGGCGTCGTGCAGGGGTGCCGCATCCGGCTGCTCGAGCACGTCCGGCTCGTCCGCCGTGTCCTCGTCCGTCGGCTCGTCCGGGATCTCGGTGGGCGGCGTGCCGACCACCATGTCCGGGTCGGTACCCAATGCGTCTGCTCCGGTGAAGTCGCTCATGTCGCTCCTGCTTCCTGTGGTGGTGGTCTGGGTGATGCTGGTATCGGGTGGTGGCGCTGGTCAGGCGACGACGACGTGCAGTCCGCCGGTGATCTCGATCTCCTCGAGCATCTCGGCGGCCATGCGTTCGTCGATCGGCGGCTCGAACTCGGCGTCGAACGCGAAGACGATCGGCTGCTCGGGCGAGACCGTGACCGGTTCCGATGATTGGAAGCGCCCGCGATGGAGTTGCAGCCGGAACGAGCGCTCGCCGAGCATCCGTGTGAGGATCACGCGTTCCAATTGGGCGAGCGTCTGATCGTCGACCTGTGATCGGAGCGCACCGAGGCGGAGGAATCCCATCGTCAGCCCCTTTCTCAGGTGTGCCACGCTAGCGCGCAGAGATGGGGGCGCCCGGGCCATTGCGCGGATGGCCCGGGCAGCGGACAATGCGCGTGCGCATCGTCGATCGAGCACCGCATCGTGGATAATCGGGCGCGCGCCAAGAATGTCTCGTATCCTGAGAGAGCGCTTCACCGACCCGGACCCCGTCGAGATGCGCGCCGTGTCGGCTGTCCACGTCGACGACGATCTCAGGGGTTGGAAGTCGAGGTTCCCAATGGGACAACTGGTCTACGGCACCGGGGATGCACGCGTGCGGCTCGACGACCGCACGCTCGCCCACGTCAAGACGATCGCACTCATGAAGCTGCGACGGAACGAGTCGTTCGCGCTCACGGTGCGACAGGACTCCACCACCGACGGACGCACGACGCTCTGGCTGCACCCGGCGATCGCCCTGCAGTTCTCCTTCGACTCCGACGAGGTAGGCGAGATGGACCGCGCACTGCTCGAAGGTTTCATGCACGAGGCGAACACCGGCGAGGTCGTCGTCCACGCGACGACCGGCGACGACGCGACCGCCGGGTCAGCGAAGTAGTGACTCCGGCGGCCGAGCCGCCTGTTCAGCTGTCGCGGAGCATCGCGATCAGTTCGCTCTTGCGCTTGTCGGAATAGCCGGTGAGGCCTATCTCCTTCGCACGCTCGCGGAGCCGCGCGACGGTCCAGTCGTCGTACGATCCGGACTCGCCGCCCTTCTCCCCGATCGCCGAACGTCCCTGCTTGGCCGCCGCGTTCGAGATGCGTGCGGCTTTCCCCTTCGAGGCGCCCTCGTCGCGGAGCTTCTCATAGAGCTCGGGGTCCTTCAACGACGGATTCTCCGTGTCAGGCATATCGCCCTCCCTTCCGTGTGGCGGCCATTCTCCTCCGGCCGCGCTCACCCATCCAGCCCTAGCGCAGGAACCAGTCCCGTGGGTGCTGGTCCGCGGTCGGCGGCGTGCGCTCGATCGTCGGACGGGCCCACTCGGCAGCGTTGGCCAGTACGCGGCGGATGTCGGGGTGGTGGTAGACCGGGTACTCCTGGTCACCGGGTGAGAAGTAGAACACCCGCCCGCGCCCGCGGTGGTAGGCGACACCGGACCGGAAGACCTCACCGCCGGCGAAGGTGGAGAGGAACACCTCCTCGTCGGGACGCGGGATGTCGAAGTGCTCCCCGTACATCTCCTGGCGGTCGATGACGATCGGGTGCGGTACACCCTGCGCGATCGGGTGGTCCGGGAGCACCGTCCAGACGAGTTCGCGCTCGCCGTCGTTGCGCCACTTGAGCGCGCAGCTCGTCCCCATGAGGCGTTGGAAGACCCGCGAGTAGTGACCGGAGTGCAGCACGACGATGCCCATGCCGGCGTGGACGTGTCGGACGACCCGCTCGACGACCTCGTCGGAGACCTGGTCGTGGGCGATGTGCCCCCACCAGAAGAGGACGTCGGTGTTCGCGAGGACCTCCTCGGTGAGACCGTGCTCGGGATCCTGGAGGGTTGCGGTCGAGACGGACACGGCGTCCCCGAGCGACTCCTCGAGGCCCGCCGCGATCACGGCATGGATGCCGTCGGGGTAGTGCCCCAGCACCACGGCGTCACCGCGGGACTCGTGGACGAACTCGTTCCAGACGCGGATGCGGATCGGTGTCGTGGTGCTCATGCGGGGACCTCCAGTTCGTGCCCGGCGGCGGCCGAGGCGTAGGCGGCGTCGATGACGCGGCTGCGGTGCAGTGCGTACTCGCCGTGGTGACCGGCGAAGCGGAGTTCGCCGCCGGCGGTCTCGCCCGCGCGGATGGTGTCGAGGAACTCCGCGATGACCGACTGGTGGTGACCGGCCGGGACCTGCACGGCGGGTCGTTCGATCGTCGGCGCACCGGCGACGTCACGGTAGATCGTGACCGTTCCTTCGGTGTTGTAGTTGTCGACGTGGAGGCGGACGCCACCCTCTGAGCCGAGCAGTTCGACCGAGATGTCCTCGTGCGCCTTCGAGTAGGAGGCCCACGACGCCTCGAGGTGCAGGCTGCCGCCGTCCTCGAACCGCAGGAGGGCGGACGCGAAGTCCTCGACGTCGAAGGCGTGGGAGGACCGGCTCGAGACCGGACCACCGCCGGAGGAGCCACCGCGGCCGGCGCGGCCCAGCTCGTTGTACGCGACGGCCGACACGTGCGTCACGCGCGGCTCACCGAGGAGCGAGAGCGCGATGTCGAGGACGTGGGACCCGAGGTCGATGAGCGGCCCGCCGCCGGCCGCGGCCTTGTTGGTGAACCAGGAGTCGATACCGGGCACACCCTGGCGACGCAGCCAGGAGGCACGCGAGTGGTAGACGCGGCCGATCGGCTCCTCGGCGAGGTACCGCGCGAGGTAGGCGACGTCGGCACGGCGGCGGTGGTTGTAGGCGACCTCGAGGACGCGGTCGGCGGCGGTCGCGGCCCCCACCATCTCGGCGGCGAGGTCGGCGGTCGTGGCGAGCGGCTTCTCGCAGAAGACGTGCTTGCCGCTGCGGAGCGCGGCCACGGCGATCGGGTGGTGCAGGGCGTTCGGCACGCCGATCGACACGATGTCGAGGTCGTCGCGGGCGACGAGGTCCTCCCAGTCGGCGTAGGTCTCGGGGACCCCGCGGCTCTCGGCCAGCTCGGCGAGTCGCGCCGGTTCCTGGCCGGACAGCGCGACGACGGTGGCACCGGGGAGCGCGGTGAAGGCGTCCAGGTGCGTGGTGCCGGCGAAGCCGAGGCCGATGACGCCGACCCGGAGGTCCGATGCGTCTGTTGTGGTCGGGGCGGTACTGGTGCTCATGCTCGGACGGTTCCTTTCGGGGTGCGGAGCCGAGCACTGTCGTGACCGGCGGTGGTCGACCTTCGCCACTAAATATAGCGGCCATATCTAGTAATGCAACCCTGCTACAGTCACCCCATGGCGGAACCGGGGATCGAGACGGGCAGGGCGAGCGTCGAACTCGTCGCCGCCTACGCCTTCGACCACGGTGCGTTCACGGCGAGTGACGTCATGGATGGGACCGGCCTGACCCGCGCCACCGTGCTGAACGCCTGCGACGCACTCGCCGACCGCGGCTGGATCCGTGAGCTCGACGACGCCCGGGCCGCCGGCGACTACCGACGGGGACGACCGGCCCGGCGCTACGAACTCGCCGCGGACACCGCCTTCGTGATCGGACTCGACGTGGGGCAGCATCGGGTCGCAGCACTCGTCGCGACGCTCCGTGGTGAGGTCGTCGGCCGGGCCGAACGCCCCATCGTGGGCGGCGACGAAGACCCCGACCTCCGCCTCGCGACCGCACGGACCGTCGTCGAGGAGGCGACCGCGCAGGCCGGCGCGACGCCGGGGCAGGTGCTCGTGACCGCCGTCGGCGTCCCGGCACCGGTGGACGCGCACGGCCGCTCCCCGCGCGGCGATCACGACTACTGGGCCCGGATGAACCCCGACTTCGCGAGCCGCCTCGGCCCCTGGGGCGAGGTCGTGCTCGAGAACGACGCCAACCTCGCGGCCACGGCCGAGCGCGCCCTCGGGGAGGTGGCGCGCGAGTCCATCGCCGTCCTCCTGGCCGAGGCGAGTTTCGGCGCAGGACTCATCGTGGACGGCGTGCTGCTGCACGGCGGGGCCGGCGGTGCAGGCGAACTCCGCGTGCTCGGCATGGTCGAGGGTGTCGGTTCGCCGGAGGGCCTCGACGGTGCGGCACGGTCGTGGCTGGAGGAGGATCAGCGATCCGGTGCGGTGCCGGCGTCGTCTCCCCTCGCACGGACACCGGTCGACGCGCTCGACGTCGGCCGCGTCATCGACGCCGCCGCCTCGGGCGACGCCTACGCCGGCAGACTCGTCGAACGCCTCGGGGAACGCCTCGGGCGGGTGTGCCTCCTGTTCGGCAGCCTGCTCGACGTGGACGAGGTCGTCGTCGCCGGCGGCGTGGCCCGCGTCGCCTCGCCCGTCATCGCCGCGGCTCAGACCTGGCTCGACGAGGGGACCTACGCGCCGACGCCGATCGTGCGGGCCTCGCGGCTCGGCGCGGACGTCGTCGCCCTGGGCGCGATCACCCGGGCGGTCGCGACGATCCGCTCCCAGCCGTGGCGCTTCGCCGCTCCGATCCCGCGCTGAGTCCGCGCGCCGCGCATCGCAGGCCGGACACGGCGCAGGGCCCCACCTTCCGCCAAGATCGGTGGGGCCCTGTGAGCGGTGTCACCGCAGTGCGAACGATCGTTCCGGCCGTACTCGTTCAGAGCGTTCGCAGGTGACGGGCGACGCAGAGCGGGCCCGTGTGATTCAAGATTCGCAGCAGAAATGCGTTCATCCCGCCCTGAGCGACTGTTAAGAATCGCGGTTCTTACCGATTGCTGAAGTTCTGTGCAACGGCTGCTACTGCACCGACCATCCGCCGTCGGACGGCAGGATGACGCCGTTGACGTTCACGCCGTCGTCGCTCAGCAGGAAGGTGATGGATGCCGCGAGCTGCTCCGCGGTCGCGATCGTCGGGATCGCCGCCTGGAACGGTCCGAGCCGCGCCGAGCCGGCCTCGGAGACGTTCGGCGGGAAGGGGATCCCCGTGGCGACACCACCCGGAGCGACGGCATTGACCCGGACGCCGTGCGGTCCGTACATGAAGGCGGCGCTCTTGGTCATGCCGACGACCGCGTGCTTCGAGGTCGTGTAGGCGTTCCCCGAGGCGTTGCCGCGCAGCCCGGCCTCGGACGCGATGTTGACGACCGAGCCGGATCCGGCCGCGACCATCGACGGCAGGACGGCGCGCGTCAGCTTGAACGCACCGGTGACGTTCACGCCCATCACCCGCTCCCAGGTCGCGTCGGAGGTCTCGTGGAGCGGGGAGAAGTCGTCGTTGATACCGGCGACGTTGGCGAGCGCGTCGATCCGCTCCCCCGCTGCAGCCACGAGCGCGTCGATGTCGTCCTGTTTCGTGATGTCGCCGGCGACCGTGACGAGGTCGGCGTCCGGCAGGCTCGAGGCGAGGTCGGCGAGCTTGTCCTCGAAGAGGTCCACGGCCACGACCCGGCCGCCCTCACGCGCGACGCGGGATGCCGTGGCACGGCCGATGCCGGAAGCGGCCCCGGTGACGATCACGGTCTTCCCGGCGAACCGACCGACGGTGATGCGCTCCTGCCACCCCTGGGGCGCGTCGTCGACGGGTGCGACGCCGTCGTTCGCGGCGAGCACGAGGTCGTCGATGAGCGATTGGGGCAGCTTGCCCTGACTCAGGGCGACGAGCTGCTGGAGCGGGAGGCCCGAGATCGGGGCGAGCTGCGATTCCTCGGTGCCCAGCTGGGTGAGGAGGCCGCGGATGAGCGGTCCACCGGTGGGGTCGGCGAGCCATGCGGCGATCGGGGTGTTGGCGGTGAGGGCGCTCATGGGGGTTCCTTCGTTCTCGGGAGGGCGATGCGCGGCGGGACCGTATGGGCCTCGATCCATACCGGACATCATTGTCCGGTACACGTTACGCCGTCCGGGTCATGGCCACCAGCCCTCACGGCGGGCTCCCAGTCGGGTGCTCCGGAGCGGCCCCGCGGCGTTACGCTACCGGGATGTCGTCCACGCCCCCGAAGCCGAACCGAGGCCCGAGCGCGGGACCCGAGAACCGCCGAGCGCTCGTCGCCGCGGCGCGTCAGGTGTTCGCCGCTGACGGCTTCAGCGCTCCCCTCAGCGCGGTCGCGAAGCGGGCCGGCGTCGGACAGGGCAGCCTGTACCGGCACTTCCCCGACCGACTCTCCCTCGCCCTCGCGGTGCTCGACGAGAACGTCGGCGAGCTGGAGGAGCACACCGGGCGACCCGATGCGACCCTCGACAGCCTGCTCGACGTCGTGATCGACCAAGCCCTCGTCACCTCGCCCTTCGTCGAGGCGATCCTCGGCGAGGGCGACGACCCCCGCGTGATCGCGCTCGGCACACGCCTCGATCGCCTCGCGCACGCCCTGCATGCGAAGGAACTGACTGCGCATCGCATCGCCGACCACGTCGAGCCTGACGACATCCTCATGGCGATCTCGATGGTGGGAGCGACCCTCACCCGTATTCCCGATTCCCATCGAGCCGACACCGCGGCGCGCGCGAAGGCGATGTTCCGCCGCTCGTTCGGCCGATGAACCAGGGCAGGACGATGGATGCGGCTGGGTCGGTGGCACAGGACACCCGCAAACCGTGTGCCGACAGCCCATTGAGGCGTGCGAGGGACGACCGTAGGGTCGGAGGGACAGAGAAGGGGTCCGCCATGCAGGCCAGCGCGTTCGCGTCGATCGACGTCGACACCATCCGTCGCTCCCTCGGCGAACCGGATCCCGCGGCGACGGCCAAGATCATGGACGAGCTCGACGAGAACTGCCTCGCCTTCCTCGCCCACTCGCCGTTCTGCACCATCGCGACGTCCGACGCCGACGGCCGGTGCGACAACTCCCCGCGCGGGGACTACCCGGGGTTCGTCCGGGCGCTCGACACCCGCACGCTCGTGATCCCGGAGCGCCTCGGCAACCGGCTGGCCGACTCCCTGCAGAACATCGTCCAGAACGGCCACATCGGCATGCTGTGCTTCGTCCCCGGCATGAGCGAGACCCTCCGGATCAACGGCACGGCCACCGTCACCGACGACCCGGCGCTCATGGCGATGCTCGAGCAAGACCACGTGACGCCACAGCTCGCGATCGTCGTACGTACCGAGGAGGTCTACCTGCACTGCGGGCGGGCGCTGCTCCGCGGCGGGCTGTGGGACGCCGAGATGCAGGAGCTCGCGGCCGAGGTGCCGAGTGCGGGCCGGATCTGGGCGAGCATGTCAGGCTTGAGCGCCGAAGTCGGCGACGCCATCGACGAGGCGGTCGCCGTCGGGAACCAGAGTCTGTATTGATGGCTGGAAGCAAGAGGGGCTACTGATGCGCAATCGCGCGGGCATGACCGGTCCTGATCTCCAGATCGGCGATGCCATCGACACGAGGGATTTCTGATGCGCAATCGCGCGGGCATGACCCCGCTCATCGTCCAGGAGATCGTGCGCGAGACGCCGACGATCGTGAGCGTCGTGCTCGCCGATCCGGAGGGCCGCCGCCTCCCGCCCTGGGACCCCGGTGCGCACATCGACCTGCAGCTCATCACCCGCCACGAACGGCAGTACTCCCTCTGCGGTGATCCGGCGGACGAATTCCGGTATCGGATCGCCGTCCTGCGGGAGGAGCACTCGCGGGGTGCGTCGCACTACATCCACAACTTCCTGAAGGTCGGTCGGAAGGTGTTCATCCGGCCGCCACGGAACCTGTTCCCGCTCTCGGATGCGAAGCGGCACCTGCTGCTCGCGGCCGGCATCGGGATCACACCGCTGCTCTCGATGGCGCGGCGGTTGGCCGCGGGCGACGCCGACTGGACCCTCGTCTACGCGGTGCGCACCCGGGAGGACGTCGCGTTCGCGCCGGAGCTCGAAGCCCTGGGCGACCACGTGCGGATCCATGTCAGCGCAGAGAGCGGTCGACTCGACCTGGCCGGCCTCCTCGCGAGCCTCGAGCCGGGCACCGACGTGTCGGCCTGCGGGCCGCGCGGGTTCACCGACACCCTCACGAACCTGGCCGAGACGCTGCCCGAGGGCTGCCGATTGCACCTCGAGCGGTTCGAGCCCAAGCCCCGCTCCTACCTGCCGAACACGGCGTTCACCGTCGAGTGCGCGAGGTCGGAGCGGACCGTCGAGGTTCCCGCCGGGCAGACGATGCTGCAGGCGATGCAGGCCGCACGGGTCGGTGTCGCCGGGTCGTGCATGCGCGGCGTCTGCGGCTCCTGTGCCGTGCAGGTGGTGGACGGGACGCCGGAGCATCGCGACTCCCTGACGACCGACGACGCGTCGATGATCATGTACCCGTGTGTGTCGAGGTCGCTGACGCCGACGCTCGTGATCGACGCGTAGCCGGGGCGACACTGCGACAGGCTCGGTGCCGGGCGACTCAGGGGCGCCAGGTGGCGTCGGCGGAGGCCAGGACCGTGCCGTCGGCGGCACGCACGACGACCGAGGTGCCCTCCGGGCCGTCCGTCCCCGCGATGCGGAACGCCGTGTCGACGAGCACCGGTGCCTTCGCCCGGAACCGGACCGACGCGAGCCGACGACCACCGGCGTTCGCCGTGAGGGCGTCGAGCACCAGGATGCGGGTGAGCGGACCGTGCACGAGGAGGTCGTCGAGCCCCTCGACCTCACGCGCCCACTGGCGGTCGTAGTGGATGCGATGCGTGTTGCCCGTCACAGCCGAGAAACGGAACAGCTGGCGGGAGTCGAGCGACCGGGTCACGGTCCAATCGGCTCCGGCGTCGGGATCGACGTCCTCGGCTGCCACCTCGGGCGCCGCCGTCCGCGGGGAGGGCACCGCGGGCTGCGCCTCGAGGAACACGTCGTGCCAGGTGCTGCGGACGGCGACCTCGCCATCGACGAGGTACTCCCGCACGAGGTCGGCGAAGACCAGACGGCCGGCCCGTCCCTGCTTCTCCACGAGCGAGCCGAGGCTCGTGCACTGCGTCACCACGTCGCCGTAGCGGAGCGGCGCCAAGAACTCGGTGTCCTCCCCCGCGTACATGCGGCGCGGTAGGTCGATGATCGGCAGCACGCCGTCCTCCGCGGGTGAGCCGTCCTCGCGGAGCTGCGCGAACGGCGTCTCGAACGGGAAGTGGACGCCCTCCCAGCCGGCGGGGAGCTCCTCGCCGAGGACCGGTTCCGGTGCCGCGGTCGCGAAGGTGCTGCGATACCAGGAGGCGGGACGGAGATCGAGCTGCTCCGTCCGCTCGACGAGCCCCACTCAGATCACCCCGTCGGAACGCAGCGCGGCGAAGCGCTCGGCAGGCTGCTCCGTCCGCTCCACGAGCCCCATTCAGATCACCCCGTCGGACCGCAACGCCGCGATACGTTCGGCGTCGTACCCGGCGAGCGCCGTCAGCACGTCGTCCGCGTGCTCGCCCATGTGGTTCGCGGGGCGGTCGGTGGTCGCGGGCGTCGCGCTCAGTTTGATCGGCTGGCCGAAGGAGCGGAGGGTGCCGAAGGAGCCGTAGTCGGTCTCGACGACCATGTCGCGTTCGGCCGTCCCGGGGTCGTCGACGACCTCGCCGATGGTCTTCACGGCGGTGAGCGGGACGACGTCGCCGGCCAGCTCCTCGAGCTCGGCGCGGGTGCGGTCCGCGAACCAGGAGACGACGAGCGGCTTGACGCGACGGGCGTACACCTCCTCGTCGAAGCGTTTGCGCATGGTGTCGATCTCGGGGTCGGCGATCGCCTCGGGCGTGCCGAACAGCTCGCAGCTCGCCTTCCAGAGCTTGTCGGTGTACGCGCCGAAGAACACCTGGCCGTCGGCACAGGGGAACAGCTCGTAGGGCCGGACCCAGGCGTGTTCGTTGCCGGACGGCGACGCGACGGTCCCGTCGACGGTGTAGTCGACGACGGCGGTCTCGGTCATCGCGATGATGCTGTCGACCTGGGCGACGTCGACGAGCTGGCCCACGCCGGTGCGCTCGGCGTGCCGCAGGGCGGCGAGGGTGCCGATGACGCCGAACATCGTCGCGGAGAGGTCGCCGATGGTGACGCCGACGCGCACGGGCGGCTGGTCCGCGTAGCCGTTCATGGACCAGAGTCCGCCGGCGGCCTGCGCCGTGTTGTCGAACGCCGGGCGGCGGCTCCGGGAGCCCGTCTGCCCGTAGCCGGAGATCGCCGTGTACACGAGCTTCGGGTTGATGGCGGCGAGCGCCTCGTACGGTAGGCCGAGCTTGGCCATGGTCCCCGGGCGGAAGTTCTCGACGAGGATGTCGGCGCTCGCGACGAGGTCGCGCAGCACCTCCTTGCCGGCGTCGCTCGCGAGGTCGAGCGCCAGACCGAACTTGCCGCGGTTGTACTGGCCGTAGTAGCCGCTGAACTCCTCGTCGCCGTCGCGCAGGTAGGGCGGGAAGCCCCGGGAGACGTCGGGGTCGTTCGGGTTCTCGATCTTGATGACGGTCGCGCCGAGGTCGGCGAGCATCGATGCGGCGTAGGGGCCGGCGAGGACACGGGAGAGGTCGAGGACCACGACGCCCTCGAGCGAGCCGGGCGGGACGGCGAGTCGTTCCGTGGCGGCGAGGACCGCTTCGGTGTCGGCTCCGGTCAACGGCTGCTCGGTCATTCGTGTCCTCCTGATCGCTGTACTCCGTACCGGTCAACGGTATCGGGCGGTGGAGGCCTCACCCATGGGTGAACCGCACACCTCCCGCGCCGTTCCATGGATCACCCCTCCGTCGCCCCGGATGACGGGCGTGCATCGCGACCGGGATAGGTGAGGCTAGGCTAACTCCATGCGCAGCGCGACCCTCCTCCGATCGAGACGCGCGCTCGCCGTCGGCACGCTGGCCGTGGCGCTCCTCGTCATCGCCCTCGCGAGCCTGATGCTCGGCAGCAACCTCATCAGTCCCGTGGCCGTCCTCACCGCCCTGTTCGACCCCGCCCAGGACACCGGCGCCGTCGTCTGGGGGTCGCGGGTGCCGCGCACGGTGCTCGGCGTCCTCGTCGGCGTCTGTCTCGGCATCGCCGGTGCCGTCATGCAGGGGCAGACCCGCAACCCGCTCGCCGACCCCGGCCTGTTCGGTGTCTCCGCCGGCGCGAGCCTCGCGGTCGTCGTCGGGGTCTACGTGCTCGGCACGAGCTCGGTGATCACGACCCTCTGGCTCGCCCTGCTCGGCGCCACCGTCGCCAGCGTCATCGTGTTCTCCGTCGCCGCGCTCGGCCGCGGACTGTCGAGTCCTGTCCCGCTCGCGATCGCCGGCACCGCCGTCTCGGCCCTGCTCGTCGCCCTGACCTCGTACCTCGTCCTGTCCGACGAGACGACGCTCGCCGCCTATCGCATCTGGGTGGTCGGTTCACTGTCCGGCCGATCGCTCACGGGCGTCGACGCGGCCCTGGTCTTCGCCGGGCTCGGCCTCGTGTTCGCGGTCGCCAACATCCGCTCGCTGAACGCCCTGGCGCTCGGGACCGAGCTGGCGAACGGCCTCGGCGAGAACCTCATCCGCGCACGACTCGTGGGGCTCGCCGCGATCACCCTGCTCACGGCCGCCGCCGTGGCCCTGACCGGCCCGATCGCCTTCGTCGGACTCACCGCCCCGCACATCGCGCGCACCCTCGTGGGCGGGCATCACGGCTGGCTCCTCCCCGCCTCGGGACTCGTCGGTGGGAGCGTGCTGCTCGCGTGCGACGTGATCGGTCGACTCATCGGCGGCACCGCCGAGGTGCCTGTGGGCGTCGTCCTCACCGTCGTGGGTGGGGTCGCGTTCATCGCCATCGTGCGCCGCGGACGGATGGCGGAGCTGTGAGCGCCGTGCGCGAGGGCAGCCGCTTCTTCGGCCGCCTGTGGCGAGGGCGGGTCGTCGGCGTCACGATCGCCTGTCTCGTCGTCGCGCTGGCGTTCGCCCTGCTCGGGATCGTCGCCGGCTCGTCGTCCCTGACGATCCCCGACGTGATCACCACCCTGCTCGGTGGCGGGACCGGCGGCCAGGAACTCATCGTGTTCGAGCTCCGCCTCCCCCGGGTCGTCGGCGGCCTCCTCGTCGGTGCGTCCCTCGGACTCGCCGGGGCCCTGACCCAGACCTTCGCACGCAACCCGCTCGCCACTCCGGACATCCTCGGTGTCACCTCGGGTGCCGCGCTCGGGGCCGTGGCAGCGATCGTCCTGGTCGGCGGCAGCTACTCGGTCGGGGCCGGCGCCCTCAGCCTGGGCTTGCCCGCCATGGCCGCGATCGGCGCCCTCGTCACCTCCGCCGCCGTCTACGCGCTGTCCTGGCGCGGCGGCGTCGACAGCTTCCGACTCATCCTCATCGGCATCGGTGCCACCGCGACCCTCGGTGGCATCACGAGCTACCTCATCGCCCGGGCGCAGATCACCGAGGCGGCAGCGGCGGCACAGTGGCTCGTCGGCAGCCTCTCGGGCATCTCCTGGTCGAGCGTGTGGCCGGTGCTCGTCGCGCTGGTGATCCTGACGCCGATCGCGGTCCTGCAGACGAGCAGCCTCGACATCAGCCAGCTCGGCGACGAGTTGTCGACCGGCCTCGGCGTCGCGGTCCAGCGGCATCGGATCGTGGTCATCGCGTGCGCGGTCCTGCTCGTCGCCGCGGCCGTGTCCGCGGCGGGGCCGATCGAGTTCGTCGCCTTCGTCGCGCCGCAGATCGCCCGCCGCCTGGCCCGCACCGGTCGCCCGCCGCTGCTCGCCTCCGCACTGCTCGGCGCCGTCATCGTCACGGGCGGCGACGCGCTCGTCCGTGGTGTCCTGCCGGGCGAGATCCCGGTGGGCATCATCACGGCGATCGTCGGCGCGCCCTATCTCATCTGGTTGCTGACGCGCCGCAAGGAACGGGAGACCTCCGCATGACCGACCCCGCCACGACCGCATCGCCCGTGCAGGAGCGCCAGACGCCCGCCCTCGAGGCTCGGGGCGTCTCCCTGGCCTACGACCAGACGGTGGTGTTCGAGGGGCTCGACCTCCGCATCGAGACGGGCGAGGTCACGACCCTCATCGGCGCCAACGGCTGCGGCAAGTCGACACTGCTCAAGGCGTTCGGTCGCCTGCTCACCCCGACCGCCGGCACGGTCGAGCTCGACGGCCGCGGCGTGCGGTCGATCCCGACCCGCGAGGTCGCGCGCCGGCTGGCGATCCTGCCGCAGAAGCCCCTGACGCCGTCTGCGACGAGCGTCCGCGACCTCGTCTCGCGAGGGCGCCACCCGCACCAGAGCCTCCTCAAGCCGTGGACGCCCGCCGACACGATCGCCGTCGACGAGGCGCTCGCCGCCACCGGTCTCGAGACCCTCGCCGACCGCGACACGGCCTCCCTGTCGGGCGGGCAGTTGCAGCGCGCCTGGATCGCCCTGGTCCTCGCGCAGCGGGCCCCAACGATCCTGCTCGACGAGCCGACGACCTTCCTCGACCTCAGCCACCAGCTCGACGTCCTCCGACTCGTGCGGTCGATCAACCGCGAACGTGGCGCGACGGTCGTCATGGTCCTGCACGACCTCACGCTCGCCGGTCGCTACTCCGACCGCCTCGTCGTCGTTGGCGGCGGCCGGGTCATCGCCGACGGCACGCCCTGGGAGGTCCTCACCCCGGCCGTGCTCCGGGAGGCGTTCGACCTCGACGCGATCGTCATCCCCGACCCGAGCAGCGGTTCGCCACTCATCGTGCCGGTCGACCCTGACGACGCGATCGCCCTCGATGCCAAGTGATCCGGGCGATCGGGCATTCCGATATCGTTTCGTGACTTAGGTTCGGCTACCCTAAGTATCATGACGATCTCTTCACGCCTCCGCCGCGCCGCACTCGTGCTCGTGCCCGCGCTCGCCCTGGTCGGCCTCGCCGGCTGCTCCCCCACCGCCGCCTCCGACGCCGACAGCAGCGGCGCCTGGAGCTACACCGACGACACCGGCACCACGGTCAAGCTCGACGAGCAGCCCAAGCGCATCGCGAGCTTCGCCGATTACGCGCTCGGCCTGCACGGCAACGGCATCGACCCCGTCGCGGTCTTCGGTCGCGTCGACGTCGTCACCGACAAGCGGTTCTCGGACTACGACCTCGGCGACACGGCCATCGTCGGCAACAGCTACGGCGAGATCGACCTCGAGGCACTCGCCGAGGCGGCACCCGACCTCATCGTGACCGGGATCTACCCGACCGATCGCGACGGCACGCTCGACCTCAAGGGCCCGTACTACGGTGTCGCCGACGTCGAGCAGCAGGAGCAGCTGGAGAAGATCGCTCCGGTCGTCGCCATCAAGGTCGGCGGCAAGGGTGCCGACGTCATCGCCTCGCTCAACAAGCTGTCCGAGGCGCTCGGAGCCGACGAGGACACCATCGCCGCGGCGAAGGAGAAGTACGACGCCGCAGCAGCGGACCTGACCGCCGCAGCGAAGGAGACCGACCTCGAGGTCACGCAGATGTACGCGGACGCGAGCGGCATCTACGTCGTCAAGCCGCAGGATGAGCCGGAGACGGAGCTGTACAGCGAACTCGGCGTGAAGTACACGAACGCGAACCCGGACGGTTACTACTACTGGGACATCTACAGCTGGGAGAACGCCGGCCAGGCGATGACCGGTGACGTCCTGCTCGTCAACGTCGAGGGCTTCCAGCAGAGCGACCTCGAGGCGCAGGCGACCTTCGCCTCGCACCCGGCGCTCGTCGCCGGCCAGATCCACTCCTGGAACACCGCCGCCCTCGACTACACGTCTCAGGCGAAGCAGATGGAGACGCTCGCCGGGATCCTTCGCGAGTCGAAGGCGCTGTAGCGAGCACGGGGTGGGGCGACCCTCGGGCGCCTCACCCCGTGTGCTCCCGACGCACCGGAACGGCTCCGGAGTGTGCCGACCACACATGGGCCGGGCCTCCAGACGGCCGGTAGCCTCGTCAGGCGTCCCGGCCGTCCGGGTGCGCCCAACACGAAGGAGTGCCATGGCCATCCAGAGCGCGCGCGAGAGCGACCCACGCGGATCCGACACCACCGCCGTCGGCCAGAGCGACATCGATCGCGACGGCCTCGACTCCCGGGTGCAGCGTCGCCGCGCCATCCTCGCCAGCTCGGTCGGCACCGTCATCGAGTGGTACGACTTCACCCTCTACGGGCTGGCCTCCGCACTCGTGTTCGCGCCGCTGTTCTTCCCCGGCGCCGGTGACCTCGCCGGCCTGCTCGGCGCGTTCGCCGGCTTCGCGGTCGGCTTCGGTGCCCGCCCGATCGGCGGCCTGATCTTCGCCCATTACGGCGACAAGCTCGGGCGCAAACCGACGCTGCTCATCACGCTCCTCTTCATGGGCGTCGCGACCACCATCATCGGGTTGCTCCCCACCGCCGAGACCATCGGCATCTGGGCACCGATCCTGCTCATCGTGCTGCGGATCTTCCAGGGCATGGGCTCGGGCGCCGAGTTCGCGGGCGCGATCACGATGGCGAGCGAGTCCGCCGACGTGAAGCACCGCGCGTTCGCCGCCTCGTTCCCCGGCGCCTCCGTGTACGTGGGCATGGCGCTCGCGACCACCGTCTTCGCCGTGGTGAGCACGCTGCCGATCGAGCAGTTCCAGAGCTGGGGCTGGCGGATCCCGTTCCTCGCGAGCGTCGTCATCGTCGCCTTCGCCCTGTACTTCCGCCTGCGCGTGAAGGAGACGAAGGCGTTCGAGAGCGCCGAGGAGCGCGGTGCCGTCACCTCCGCTCCGCTGGCCGGCGCGATCCGCTCGCACTGGCGCGTGATCATCTGCGGCATGGCGCTGTTCACGTTCGCCCTGCCATGGGTCTACGTCGTGCAGGTGTTCTCGCTGTCGTACGTCACGGGCACGCTGAGTGTGAACCCGACGGAGGCGCTCATCGGCCTCATCGTCGCCGAGGTCCTGACCATCCCGACGGCGCTGCTGTTCGGTCGCCTCGCCGACCGCATCGGTCGCAAGCCCGTCCTCATGGGCGCCGCGATCTTCGGTGTGGTCTACGCGTTCCCGATGTTCCTGCTCTACAACACGGAGCAGTCGACCCTCGTCGCGCTGGGCCTGATCCTCGGCCTCGCCGTCATCCAGGGTTCCACCATCGGCACCTCGGGGGCGCTGCTCGCCGAGATCTTCCCAACCTCGATGCGCTGGAGCGGCATCGCGCTCTCCCGCGAGATCCCGGCCGCCCTCGTCGGCGGGACGGTCCCGCTCGTCGCGACCGCGCTCGTCGCCGCGAGCGGTGGGGCACCGTGGTTGGTGGCGGCGTACCTGCTGGTGCTCAGCGCGATCGGCATCGTCGGGATCGCGTTCCTCCCGGAGACCCTGCCGCGGAAGCAGCGCGGC
>NZ_LWCT01000050.1:0-160099 GCF_001650455.1 Plantibacter sp. H53 | reverse complement strand
ACCCCGAACCAGCCCCCACCGGATCGGTCGCCGAGGCGACGTCGGCGCTCGCCGCACTCACGGGCGTTCCGGGGGCCACGTTCCACGACGGTCAGCTCGAGGCGATCCTCGCGCTCGTCGACGAACATCGTCGTGCGCTCGTCGTCCAGCGCACCGGTTGGGGCAAGTCCGCCGTCTACTTCATCGCGACCGCCCTCCTGCGCCGACGGGGCGCCGGGCCGACCCTGTTGGTCTCGCCGTTGCTCGCGCTCATGCGCGACCAGGTGGCGGCCGCCGAACGCGCCGGCGTGCGCGCGGTGGCGATCAACTCGGCCAACGCGCACGAATGGGACGACGTCCGGGCGCGGCTGGAGGCAGACGAGGTCGACGTCCTGCTCGTTTCACCCGAGCGGCTCAACAATCCGCGCTTCCGCGATGAGCAGCTCCCGACCCTCGTGGCCCGTACGGGCATGCTGGTGGTGGACGAGGCGCACTGCATCTCCGACTGGGGTCACGACTTCCGACCCGACTACCGTCGGCTCGCCGAACTGATCGGGCGTCTTCCTACCGAGGTCCCGGTCTTGGCGACCACCGCGACGGCCAACGCACGCGTCGTCCGCGACATCGCCGAGCAGCTCACCGCACCCGGTGCCGCAGGCTCCCGCGGAGCCGAGGTGCTCACCATCCGTGGCTCACTCGCGAGGGCGTCCCTCCGGCTCGGCGTGCTCCGGCTGCCGGAGTCACGGGACCGCCTCACCTGGCTGCTCAGCCACCTCGGCGGGCTCACCGGGTCCGGCATCATCTACACGCTCACGGTGTCCGCCGCGGAGGACACCGCGCGGCTGCTGCGAGAGGCCGGTCACGAGGTCCGGGCCTACACCGGCCGGACCGATCCCGACGAACGCGAGGAGTCCGAACGGCTCCTCAAGGAGAACCGCCTGAAGGCGCTGGTCGCGACGAGCGCGCTCGGCATGGGGTTCGACAAACCGGACCTCGGGTTCGTCGTGCATCTCGGCGCTCCGTCCTCGCCGGTCGCGTACTACCAGCAGGTCGGCCGTGCGGGCCGTGCCACCGAGCACGCAGACGTCCTGCTCCTGCCCGGAGCTGAGGACGAGGAGATCTGGCAGTACTTCGCGACCGCGTCGATGCCGGACGAAGCGCGGGCCACCGCGGTCCTCGACGCACTCGACAGCCAGCCGCGGTCCACGCCCGCGCTCGAGGCACTCGTGAACCTGCGTCGCACACCCCTCGAACTCCTCCTCAAGGTGCTCGACGTGGACGGCGCGGTCCAGCGGGTGGCCGGGGGGTGGGTGTCGACCGGGCAGCCGTGGGTCTACGACCGTGAGCGGTATCGGCGGATCGCCGAGGCCAGGGTGGCGGAGCAGCAGGCGATGCTGGCCTACGAGCGGGGCGACGAGTGCCGGATGCTCGTGCTGCAACGTGAGCTCGACGACGCGAGCGCGGTGCCCTGTGGCCGATGCGACCGGTGCGCCGGGCCGTGGTTCCCCACCGAACTCGACAGTGCGGCGGCCGCTTCGGCGTCGGAGGCGCTCGGGCGGGTGGGCGTCGAGCTCGAACCGCGGGCGCAATGGCCGACGGGAGCCGACCGCCTCGGCGTCACCGCGGACGGCGCAGCGGTGAAGGGACGCATCGCGCTCGAGGACCGCCTCGAGGCCGGGCGCGCCCTCGCTCGGCTCACCGACCTCGGCTGGGGCGGTGTCCTCCGCGAGCTCTTCGCCGCGGGCGCGCCCGATGCTCCCGCCTCCCGCGCGGTCATCGACGCGAGCGTCCGCGTCCTGGCGGATTGGCCGTGGACGCAACGACCGGCCGCCGTGGTCAGTGTGCCGTCACGGTCGCGTCCGCAGCTCGTCGACTCCGTGGCGAGGGGCATCGCGTCGCTCGGGCGACTGCCCTACCTCGGGGAGCTCGACCTCGTCGGCGACGGCCCGCGCGGTGGTCCCGGCGGCAACAGCGCCTACCGGCTGGCCGGGGTCTGGGACGCCTTCACCGTCGGATCCGAACTCCGGGCGCAGCTCGCAGCGCTCGAGGGTGCGCCGGTCCTGCTCGTCGACGACCGCGCCGACAGTCGGTGGACGCTCACCGTCGCCGGTCGCGCGCTCCGTCGCGCAGGGGCCGGCCCGGTCCTCCCGTTCGCGCTCGGGATCGTGGGCTGATCGCCCGTCAGCCCTCGTGGAGACTGGAGCGGGCGTCCTTGGCCAGGTGCCGCGGCAGCAGGATCGTGCAGACGAGTCCGACGACGGCTGCTGCAGCGCAGATCGCGAAGCTCAGGCGGAAGGCGTCCGCACTGGGTGTCGTGACAGCTCCGTCGGTCACGACCTGGGAGGCCAGGATGGCGCCGATCACCGCACTCGCGATCGTGGAACCGAGCGTCCGCATGACGGAGTTGAGTCCGTTGGACGCCGCCGTCTCGCTGGGCGGGACGGCACCCATGATGAGCGTCGGCATGGCGGCGTAGGCGAACCCCACCCCGAAGCCGACCGCGGTGGCCGTGAGCACGGTGTGCCAGACCTCGGTCATGAGTCCGATCGCGATCGCGTAGCCGACCGCGATGATCGCGATGCCGATCAGCAGGCTCAACCGGGCGCCCTTGGCTGCGGTCAACCGCGCGGCGACCGGCGACATCGCCCACATGATGAGACCGCTCGGCATGAGGCAGAGGCTCGCGATGAGCATGTTCTGCCCGAGACCGACCCCGGTGCCGACCGGCGCCTCGAGGATGCCCGGGAGGACGACCGTGCTGCCGAAGAAGGCGAAGCCGACCGTGATGGACGCGAGGTTCGTGAAGAGCACCGTCCGCCTGGCGGCGATGCGCAGGTCGACGAGCGGGCTGGCGGAGCGTACCTCGAACCACCCCCAGAGCAGGAGCACGACGACGCCGCCGATCAAGCAGCCGAGCGTCCCGACGCTCGTCCAACCCCACTCGTTGCCCTTCGAGACGGCGAGGAGGATGGGGACGAGGCCGGCGGCGAGACCGATCGCGCCGATCCAGTCGAAACCACCTTCACTCCGAAGGGTGCTCACCGGGACGAAGCGTGCGACGAGGACGAAGCCGATGAGCCCGAGGGCGCCGGCGACCCAGAACAGCACGTGCCAGTCGAGGTACTGCGAGATCACCGCGGAGATCGGCAGACCGACGGCACCACCGATACCGAGCGTGGCACTCACGAGCGCGACCGCGGGGCCGAGCCGCTTCGCGTGGAGCACGTCGCGCAGGATGCTGATGCCGAGCGGGATCACGCCCATCGCCATCCCCTGGAGGGCCCGGGCGACGATGAGCGGGACGATCGTGGATGAGAAGGCGGCGAGCGCCGAACCGGCCATCATGATCCCGAGCAGGACGAGCACCATCCGTCGTTTGCCGTAGAGGTCGCCGAGCCGACCGGCGATCGGGGTCGCGACCGCGGCCGACAGGAGCGTCGCCGTCACGACCCACATGCTGTCGGAGGCGTGCACGCCGAGGATCGTGGGGAGCGACGGCACGAGCGGGGTGACGAGCGTCATCATGAACGCCGCGACGAGACCGGTGAACGCGAGGCTCGTGACGACCGCGCGCTCCGGAAGCGGCTTGCGGAGCGCCGCCCGCTCCTCGTCGCTGAGCCAGGGACGCTCGGCCTCAGGCTGGTCCTCGTCGTGGTCGTCGGGCTGCGCTGAATCCTGCGTCACGGGTCCTGTTCCTGTGGAGAGTCGATGCGGCCGAGGCCACTCGGAGTCGAACACCGTCCGTCGGTGCGGTATTCCCGGCTCGGCCGGGCCGATGTCGTCCGGCCTCGTCGTCGGTTCAGCGCGGGAGGCGGGGGATCGCCGCGATGAGCTGCTTCGTGTAGGCCTCGGCGGGATCATGGAGGATCTGAGCGGTGGCGCCGGCCTCGACGACCTGCCCGTGTCGGAGGACCACCGTGCGTTCACACAGCGCTGCCACCGTGCCGAGGTCGTGCGAGACCATGACCAGGGCCAGGCCGTTCGAAGCCCGCAGCTCGGCGAGGAGCTCGATGATCTGGATCCGGGTGCTCATGTCGAGGGCGCTGACGGGCTCATCGGCGAGGAGGAGCCGGGGGTTCGGGACGATCGCGCGGGCGATGGCGATCCGCTGCCGCTGGCCGCCCGAGAACTCGTGCGGGAACCGCGACGCCGCGTCGGCGGGCAGTCCCACCGCCTCGAGCGCCGCGGACGCGCGGACGGCCGCCTGCTCGGTGGTCGCCAGCCGGAGGGAGCGCAACGGTTCGGCCACGATGCGCCCGATACGTTGCCGCGGGTCGAGCGAAGAGTACGGATCCTGGAAGACGGCCTGCACCGATGCGCGGAATCGACGGACCCGCGTCCGGTCGCGCGGGTCCAGCGCGCCACCGTCGAACCGGACCGAGCCCGAGGTCGGCCGGTCGAGGCCGAGCAGCAGTCGGAGGAGGGTGCTCTTGCCGGCGCCGGACTGACCGACGATCCCGACGGCCTCGCCTGCACCGACGGCCAGCGAGACGCCGTCCAGGGCCTCCTGACCACCGCGGTATCGGAAACCGACCGCGTCCAGCTCGAGGATCGGCGTCGTCGTGATCGGTGCATCGGTCATCGCGGGTCCTCCAGCGCGTCGTCGAGCGCGCGGGCGCTGGCGACCAGACGACGGGTGTCCTCGTGCTGCGGTGCCGTCAGCACCTGCGCCACCGCGCCACGTTCCACGGCCCGACCATCGCTCAGCACGACGACCTCGTCGACCATGGCCGACACGACGGCGAGGTCGTGACTGATGAACAGGAGCGCCATGCCGCGTTCCCGGACGAGCCGGTCGATGAGCGCGAGCACCTCCGCCTGGACGGTCACGTCGAGGGCCGTCGTCGGCTCGTCCGCGATCAGGAGCTGCGGGCGACCGGCGAGCGCGATGGCGATCGCGACCCGCTGCCGCTGCCCGCCGGACAGCTCATGGGGGTAGGAGGCGGCGATGCGGGCGGTGTCGGTGAGGGACACCTCGACGAGGGCCGCTTCGACGGCCTCCTCGAGCCGTTCGCCCCGGAGCCCCAGATGGCGACGCAGGGGCTCGGCGAGTTGGGCGCCGACCCGCATGAGCGGGTCGAGTGCGGTCAGCGGCTCCTGGAAGACGAGTCCCGCCACCCGGCCGCGGAGCGGCCGCAGCGCGCGGTCCGGGGCGCCGATCACCTGGGTGCCGGCCAGTTCGACGCTGCCGCTCGCGCTCAGCTGCTCGCCGAGCAGCCCGATCACTGCGAGGGAGGTCAAGGACTTCCCGGACCCGGAACCGCCGATGAGGCCGAGGCGACCCCCGGCGGCGATGGTCAGGTCCAGCCCGTCGAGGAGCGGCCGGTCCGTGCCGTCGGGAGCTCCGCGCCGGATGCCTCGGGTGATGGTCAGGCCGGAGATGTCGAGGAGATCGCTCATGCGCCGCGCCTCCTCGTCGGATCGCCGAGGTCCCGCAGGCCGTCCGCGATGAAGTTCACGCCCACCACGAGCATCACCACGGCGACGCCCGGAGCGATCGCGCCGATCGGTGCCGTCGTGACGGTGGCCTGGGCCTCCTGCAGCAGGCGTCCCCAGGAGGCGTTCGGCGGTGGCGCACCGAGGCCGAGGTACGACAGGCTCGCTTCGGCGAGGACGGCGATGCCGAACTGCAGTGCGAGGTTGACGCTCAGGGTGGGCCAGATGTTCGGGAGCACGTGCTGGCCGATGACACCGGCCCAGCTCGTCCCGGCGGTCCTGGCCGCGACGACGTACTGCTCGCTGAGGACCCGCTTCGTGAGGATCCGGGTCAGGCGGGCCACGATGGCCGACATGGCGAGTCCGATCGCGATGATCGCGGTGCCGAGTGACGCGCCCTGCGCGGCCACGATGAGCATGGCGAGCAGGAGCACCGGGAAGGCGATCACGACGTCGAGCGCGGCGGAGATCGTGTCGTCCAGCCAGGCCGATGCGAAGGCCGCGGCGAGTCCCACGGTGATCCCGATGACCGCCCCGACCGCGACGGCCCCGGCGCCGGTCACGAGCGCGATGCGCGCGCCGATCATGAGCTGGGTCATGAGGTCGCGACCGAGCTTGTCGGTACCGAGCCAGTGGGTGCCGGTCGGACCTTCGAGACGACCGCCGGCGGTGTCCGTGGGGGCGAAGGGCAACCACACGAGCGAGACGGCCGCCAGGACGGCGATGACGCCGACGAGGACCAGTCCGACGGTCAGCGTCGCGGACCTGGCGCGTCGCCGCACCGGGCGGCGGTCGGTGAGCGCGGTCTGGGCGTCGACGGCGCTCATCGGAGCCCGTTCCCCGAGATCGAGGTGCGCAGACGCGGATCGATGAGCCGCTGCGCGATGTCGGCGACGAAGCCCGTCAGGAGGACGACGAGGGTCGAGACGAGGAGGATGCCCTGGATGTTCGGGTAGTCGTGCTGCTGGATCGCCGTCAGGAGCATCGACCCGAGGCCCGGCAGGCTGAACACGCTCTCGACCACGACGGCGCCGAGGAAGGTGGTGGCGAGCTCGATGCCGAGGATCGCGACGACGGGCACCGCGGCGTTCCGGGCGCCGTGTCGGAGCAGGGCCTCGCCGAAGCCGGCTCCCTGCGCCCGCGAGGACCGAAGGTAGTCGCTGCCGACCACGTCGAGCGTGGCGGAACGGACGTACCGGGTGATCGACGCACTCATGACGATGGCGATGGTGATGACCGGAAGGGCGAGGCTCGTGAGCGCCGCGGCGGGGTCGGCCCAGTCGTCGCGCGGGAAGCCGCCGGACGGGAACAGCCGGAGCGTCACCGCGAACACGCTGACGAGCAGGATGCCGACCCAGAACACCGGCACGGCTATCCCGAGCTGCGAGAGGCCGGACAACGCGATGCCGTACCAGCGGTCGGCTCGCAGCGCGGACACGACACCGGCCACGAGGGCGAGCACCACGGCGAGGAGGAACGCGAAGAGCGTCAGCGGCACGGTGACCTGGAGGCGCGACGCGATCTCGGGCCCGACCGGGAGCGAACTCACGAACGAGGAACCGAGGTCGAGGGTCAGGACGCCGCCGAACCAGGCCGCGAACTGCTCGCCGAGCGGCCGGTCGGCTCCCACCTGCTCGCGTGCAGCGTCGATCTGCTCCTGCGTGGCGTTCACCGAGAGGAGGGCATTCGACGGGTCGCCCGGCAGCAGGCGGAGCAGCACGAACAGCACGGTCATGGCGACGAGGAACGACACCACGAGGAACGCGGATCGGCGCAGCAGGTAAGCGAGCATGGTGGACCTCAGCGTAGCGAGGCCCGGGCCGACCGGGCGGTGCCGGTCGGCCCGGGCGACGACTACTTGCGGACGATGTCCGCCACGAAGAACTGCGAGTTCAGTCCGTTGACGCCGTATCCCGAGACATCACTCGCGGCGACGACGATCTGCGGGTAGAGGTACAGCCACACGCTCGCCGCGTCCTCGGCGATCTGCTCGTTGACGAGCTTCAGCTTCGCGGTCTGCTCCTCGGTGGTCGTCGCCTGTTCGGCCTCCGACACCCACTGGGTCACCTCGGGGTTGTCGTAGCCCCAGTAGAAGTCCGGGTTGCCGTACCAGACGACGTCACGGTCGTTCACATGCTCCTGGAGCGTCGCCTGGAAGTCGCGTTCCTTGAACACCTTCGAGTACCACTCGTCGGCACTGATCGTGTTGATCTGGACCGTGATGCCGACCTTCGCGAGTTCACTCTGGAGGAACTCGGCGACGGCCGGGTGCGGGTCGTAGCTCGGGGTGTCGAGCGTGAACGTGAAGCCGTCGGCGAAGCCCGCTTCGGCGAGCTGCTGCTTGGCGAGCTCGGGGTCGTAGGGGTTCACCTGCGTGAGGTCCTCGTACCAGGGGTCCGTCGGCGGGACCATCGACCCGATGAGTGTGCCGTAGTCACCCCAGATGGACGAGAGCAGCTTCTTGGTGTCGATCGCGGAGTACACGGCCTTCCGGACGAGCGCCTGGTCGAACGGGGCGACCCGGTCGTTGAAGGCGAGCAGCTCCTTCGTCGTGGAGTCGCCGTCGGAGACGACGTAGTCCGCGTTGTCGGTGAACTGGCTCAGCTGGTCGGGGCTCTGCACGCTCGTGATGATGTCGATCTGCTTCGTGACGAGCGCATTGCTGAGCGCGGTCGCGTCGGTGAAGTAGGTGAAGACCACCTCCGCGTTCTTGGCGGGCTCACCCCAGTAGTCGTCCCAGCGCTCGAGGCTCAGGGTGCTGCCGCGCTTCCAGTCGCCGAGCGTGTACGGACCTGTGCCGTCCTCGGTCGTCTTGAGGTCCTTCGCCGCGTCGTTGACGATCCAGACGTAGCTCAGGTTGTAGATGAAGGAGATGGAGCGCTCGGAGAGGGTGATGACGACGGTCTTGTCGTCGGGGGTCGCGATGTCCGAGATCACCGCGAAGCTGCTCTTCCGCGCCGACTGCGAGTCCTCGGCGGTCACGGCCTCGATGCTCGACTTCACATCTGCCGAGGTGAGCGGGTCGCCGGAATGGAAGGTGACGCCGTCCTTGAGGGTGAAGGTGTACGTCAGGCCGTCGTCGCTCACGGTGCTGTCGGCGGCGAGCACGGGCTCGACCTCACCGTCGTCCGTGAGGCGGTAGAGGCCCTCGTACACGTTGCCGGTGAAGGCCTCCGTGACGCCCTGGCCGCCGCCGCCGGTGTTGCTGAGGTTCTGCGGCTCGTAGAGCGAGCCGACGGCGATGGTCGCGTCGTCGCCCGTCGCCGAGCTGCCACCACCACCGGCGCAGCCGGCGAGGGCGACGGCGGCGGCGACGGACAGGGCGACGAGCCCGATGGTTCTCTTCACGGATACTCCTGTGGTGTGGGGGTGCTGGTGCTGGGTGCGGGCTGTGGGGTATGGCGGTGTGGACGGGTCAGACGGCGTAGAGGTCGAAGCCCTCGCGGAACCGGACGATCCGTTCCCCGGCGAGGACCGCTCCGGCGAACCGGTTCTGCGGCGGCGGCATCGGACAGTTGTACTGCACGGAGAAGCCGCAGGGCGGCACGAACGCGCGGTTGAAGTCGAGGACGACCTCGCCCGCCGTGCCGAAGCCGCCGTCGTCGGTCCGCTGCACGAACAGGAACCGGCCGGCGCCGTAGGTGCCCGATTCGTCGTCGCGACCGTTCGTCGCGTCGCCGAACACGAGGAGCAGCGTGCCGCCGTCGTCGAAGGCACTCATCGTGTACTCGACCCCGTCTCGCGTGAACACGATGTCGCCGGGGACGACGAGCTCCCGTGATCCGCCGTTGTCGCGGATGTGCTCGAAGGGCACGGTCCGCGAGCCGTCGACCGGCGTGAACCGCGCCGTCTGGACCCAGGCGGGGTCGTACGGGAAGACGTCGATGCCCTCGAACGCGCGGATGGCGGGTGCGTTCGCGTCCCAGCGGCGGACACTGACCTCGTCCTGGCCCGTGTCGAGGTGGGTGCGGCGGAGCGTCGTCACCGTGACGCCGCTCGGCTGCTCGGCGGCGATGGCGGCTGCGGCCTCGTCGACGGTGGCCGGCGTCTCCTCCGCGAGCCACCGTGTCTCGACCAGGGCGAGGTTGCCGAGCGGCGAGGTCACTGCGGCTCGGCGGTCGTCGCGCCAGGCGTCGTGCTCGGCGATCGCGTTCGGCTGCGGGGCGGTGTGGATCGGCATGTCTCGATTCTCCGGATGACGGCGGGCGGGTCCCAATCGTGTGTCCTTCGGAGTCCAGCTCGTTTCGGGCGGGAACTATTCCCGAGCCCGGCGACGACCCTGCGCAGGACGGCGAGCGACGGGGTCGCGCCGTTCTGGGAGGATGTCCTCATGAACGCCACGCTCGTCCGCATGCCCGCCGATCGACTGCGGGGGTGGATGCTCGCCGCGAACGCGCAGTACCGCCTCGAACGCATCGAAGCGGGGGAGACCGAGGCGGAGGCGACGGCGAAGGCGGCGCAGTCCCTCGCCGAGACGTTCCCGGCCGGCCGGCTCCAGGTCGGACACCTCGTCTTCGAGGTGGTCCTCGACGACGCCGCGGTCGGCGTGCTCTGGATCGGACCGCGGAGCACGAGCCACCCGGACGAGTGGTGGGTCTGGGACGTGGAGATCGACGAGTCGTTCCGTGGCCGTGGGCTCGGTCGGCAGGCCATGCAGCTCGCCGAGACGGCGGCGAAGGAGCAGGGCGCGAAGACGCTGGGGCTGAACGTGTTCGGGTTCAACCGGATCGCGCGCGGCCTGTACGAGTCGCTCGGCTACGAGACGATGGCCGTGCAGATGCGCAAGGCGCTCTAACGCGGGTCCAGCCCGTCGATCAGCTCGGTCATGACCCGGTCGGCGAGTGATGGAGGCTTCGGGTGCCCGTCGGCGGTGGTCCGCGAGGTCGTCGCGCGGTCGAGCGCGAGGACCTCTCCGTGGAGGTGCTCCATCTTCGCGTCGAGCCTGGAGGCCGCTTCGGCGGCGTGCTTGAGCTCGGCGAGCAGGCTGTCCGGCACGGCCTTGTCGTACTTGTAGTAGATCTTGTGTTCGAGGCTCGCCCAGAAGTCCATGGCGATCGTCCGGAACTGGATCTCGACGGGCACCTGCACGACGCCGTCGGACATGAACACCGGAACCTCGACGATCACGTGGAGGCTCTGGTACCCGTTCGGCTTCGGGTTCGCGATGTAGTCCTTGACCTTCACCACGGTGATGTCCTGCTGGCTCGTCAGGAGTTCGAACACCTTGTACGTGTCGGAGATGAAGCTGCAGGTGACGCGGATGCCCGCGATGTCCGTGATGTGTTCGCGGATGTCGTCGATGTCCTGCCCGTACTGCTTGCGTTCGATCTTGCCGATGATGCTCTCCGGCGACTTCAACCGCGAGCTGATGTGCTCGATCGGGTTGTAGTCGTGGATCTGCGTGAACTCCTCCTTGAGGATGTTGAGCTTCGTGGTGATCTCGTCGATGCCGAACTTGTACAGCATCATGAACCGCGTGAACTCGTCCTTGAGGCGCTTCAGCTCCTCGAGGTTGTCCGACGACGTTGGTCCGGTCATGGGCGTGCACTCCAGCTCTGTCTCCGACGGGCCGACGGCCCGCTCGCACTCTACTGAAGCGGCCTTGGAACGCCTCTCAGCCTCCTGTGAATCAGGACCGTGCCGGGCGCTTCAGTGCTGCAGGGCCGCGCGGCGGCGTGACGAGGCCTGGAGCCGGCGGGCGCGCCCGGCGGTCAGCATCAGGCCGAGGACGACCCCGGCGACGGCACCGGACGTGTTCGCGAGGAGGTCGCGGGGATCGCTCACGCGTCCGGGGATCGCGAGCTGCGCGGCCTCGATGCCGACCGTCAGCGCCGCTGCGACGAGGATGGCGAGCCACCAGCGCCGCCGTCCGAGCAGGAGCAGGAAGAAGACGCCGATCGGGACGAACATGGCGATGTTCGCCCCGAACTCGAGGCGTGCGTAGGTGATCCAAGCCGTCGACTCCCACCGAGCGAGGACGTCGACGAGTCGGTACACGAGGGATTCGGTCCTGCCGTCGAAGGGCCGAGGGCCGAGGGTGATGGTCGCCACGAGCGCGAGGTACACCACGGTGAGGGTGCTGAGCACGGGATGGCGGCGGAACATCGGCCCAGCATGCCCGAGTCACCTTGGCGGCGCTTGAGTGTTCCCTGGACGGGGTCGATGCGTCGCCGATGAGGCCGGTCGGATCGTCAGCAGCGCGTCAGCGCCCTCGCAACCGCTCGATGTCGCGTCGTTCACGCTTCGTCGGTCGACCGGCGCCCCGGTCGCGGACGGCCACGACCTGCCGTTCCGCCGGCGTCGGCAGCGGGGGAGAGCGGTCGATGAGACATTCCGCCGCGACGTCCGCGCCGACCCGTTTCACGATGAGGCGCCGGACCTCCACGATCCGGTCGAAGCCCGCCACGCGGAGCCGGACCTCGTCGCCGATCCTGACGGCCTGTGCCGGCTTCGCCCGATCGCCGTTGACCCGGACGTGGCCGGCTCGGCAGGCGGTCGCGCCGGCCGAGCGGGTCTTCGTCAGCCGGACCGCCCAGATCCATGCGTCGACGCGTACGCTCGACGGGCTGTCCATCCTCCGATGGTAGAGCAGCCCATCGGTAGACTCGACCCGTGACTGACGGGGCGGGGCGCGGGGCTCGACGGACCGGTGAAGACCGCGTCGTCACCCTCCCGAACGCGCTCAGCGTCTTCCGGATCCTCCTCGTCCCGGTCTTCCTGATCCTCCTCGTGCAGGGGCAGGACCTGTTGGCCCTCGCGACGCTCGCGTTCTCCGGCGTCACCGACCTGCTCGACGGGTGGATCGCGAGACGGTTCGACCAGATGACGAAGCTCGGCCGTCAACTCGATCCGGCCGCCGATCGCCTCTACATCCTCGCGGCGTTGATCGGTCTCGCGGCCCGCGGACTGATCCCGTGGTGGTTGCTCGTCGTCGTCTTCGCCCGCGACCTGCTGCTCGTCGGGCTCGCCGTCGCGCTCCACCGGTCCGGCACCGGCGTGCTGCCGGTCATCCGCGTGGGGAAGTGGGGTACGGCGCTGCTCTTCATCGGGCTCCCGGTCCTCATGCTCGGCCAGGCGTTCCCAGCCGTCGCGATGATCGCGGCGCCGCTCGGTTGGGTGTCGGTGATCGCCGGAGCGACGCTCTACTGGTGGGCCGGCATCCTCTATCTGCTGCAGACCGTGCGCATCTCGGGGGATGCCCGTTCGAAGCAGCGGGAACGGGCCGGATCCGGCGGGTCACCCTCGACCGGGCGGCTCGACAGCGACGCCACATCGGATACGCTTGACGGAGAGGAGGTCGACGGTGGCTGAGCACGATGAGAAGTATCCCGCGACCGGGGCGTACACGCCGGGAGCCGTCGACGACGGTGCCCCGACGAGCGGCTCGGGCGATCGGGAAGTCGACACGACACTCACCTTCGGTGAAGACCTCGGAGCGGCCCTCGCGGCGATCGACTCCGACGTCACCGCTGAGGAGCACGAGGCGATAGCGGCCCTGCCGTCCGGCTCCGCCCTGCTGATCGTCCGTCGTGGTCCGAACGCCGGTGCGCGGTTCCTCCTCGACGCCGACGTCACGACCGTCGGACGTCACCCCGAGGCCGACATCTTCCTCGACGACGTCACGGTGTCGCGTCGGCACACCGAGTTCCACCGTCACGGGACCGCGTTCGAGATCCGCGACCTCAACTCGCTGAACGGCACGTACTTCGACGGTGTCCGCATCGACAAGGCGATCCTGCGTGACGCCGCCGAGGTGCAGATCGGCAAGTTCCGCCTCACCTTCTACGCGTCGCGGATCGACCTCGCCTCCCAGCTGGGAAGCTAGTGGCGGCAGCCAGCGCGAACGCGCGAAGCGATGGCGCTCCGCTGCTGAGCATCGGGCAGGTGCTCGCACGCCTCACTCCGGAGTTCCCCGAACTGAGCAATTCGAAGCTCCGGTTCCTCGAGGAGCAGGGGCTGGTGTCCCCGGCACGGACGAAGTCGGGCTACCGGAAGTTCTCGAGTGAGGATCTCGAACGTCTGCGGCTGATCCTGTCGATGCAGCGCGACCACTACTTCCCCCTCAAGGTCATCCGCACCTACCTCGTCGAGGTCGACGCGGGACGCTCGCCCCTGTTCCCGGGCAGCGGGCAAGCCGTCGGCGCGCCGTCGATCCATCCCGGCGTTCGCAGGTTCTCGCGGAACGAATTGATCCGCGAAGCCGGCGCCACCCCGATGCTCTTCAACGACGCCGTGAGCGCGTCGCTGATCCTGCCCGCCGAGAACTACGGCGAGGACGTCGCGTCCCTCCTGAGGATCCTGGTGGAGTTGCAGCGCTCCGGCATCGAACCACGGCACCTCCGCGGGTTCCGCGCCTCGATCGAGCGCGAGGTCGGGCTCATCGAGAGCGCGTTGAGCGCCGTCGCCAAGCGGAACGACGCCGCCGGCCGGGCACGCACCGCCGACCGGGCGCTGGAGATCGCCGCACAGCTCGAGGGCGTGCGGTCGAACCTCGTCCGCTCGGCACTCGAGCGACACCAATCCTCCTGATCGACCTCCCAGGGCGTAGACTGCCCTCATCCATCACGGCCAGGTCACAGTTCGATCACTCGTCACGACACGCCGTCCGTTTCGAACGGATGTCGCAGCGTTGACCGGGGCGGATCGGTAGCGTGGTGGGAGTGGTCAAGCCGTCTCGACGCCCCCGTCGAGACCGTACCGACCGTGCAGCGAACATCGAGGAGAAGCAGACATGAGTGAACTCAGTCGCGACGGGGCGTCACGGTACGGTGACCTCGGGCTGCTGTTCACCGACGGGCTTCCAGAACTCGAAGAGGGCCAGGGCTACCGCGGAGCGGTCGCCGCCCGCGCAGCCGGCATCAGCTACCGCCAGCTCGACTACTGGGCCCGGACGGGTCTGGTCGAGCCCACCGTCCGCGGCGCATCCGGATCCGGAACGCAGCGCCTCTACGGCTTCCGCGACATCCTCGTCCTCAAGCTCGTCAAGCGACTGCTCGACACGGGCATCTCCCTGCAGCAGATCCGCACGGCGGTCGACCAGCTCCGCGAAGCGGGCATCGTCGACCTCGCTCAGACCACGCTCATGAGCGACGGCGCGAGTGTCTACCTCTGCACCTCGAACGACGAGGTCATCGACCTCGTCAGCCGCGGACAGGGCGTCTTCGGCATCGCCGTCGGCAAGGTGCTGCGCGAGGTGGAGTCCACGCTCATCGAGTTCGACGCACAGTCGGCCGACCCCATGGACGAGCTCGCAGCACGTCGCTCCGCTCGTAGCGCCTGACCCGAGCCCGAGCCGCCGGTCGCTGGGCCTGACGAAAGGCCGCTCCCTGAGCTGGTCGAAGCGCTCACCGACGCGCGCCGAACGTTCCCTGAGCGCTCCCACCGGAGCCTCAGGGCTTCCGCCTGCCCCTCAGCGCTTCCGCCGGCCCCTGAGCCTGTCGAAGGGCAGAGCGAGCGCCTGCCTGGTCCGTGAGCCGACCGAATCGTCTCGCCGCGACCTCAGCTGTCGGTGGAAGGCGCTTCGACGGCGGCGGGGCTGGTGACGGCAGCCGGCTCCGGGGGAGCGCCGTCGGCGTACTCGCCGACGCGGCCCGTGCGCAACACGCGGTCGAGGAGTGAGTCGAAGTTCTTCGCCATCTCCTGCGCCGTGTCACCCGGCCACACGTGGACGGGCTTGGCGGCACCCTGCGCCTGCTGGAGGGACGTGCGCTCCAGCAGCTGCGGGTTGAGGATGAGGGGACCGAACATGTCGCGCAGTTCCTTGATGCGGAACTGGTGCTCCATCGACTGCGGACGCACCCGGTTGACGATGATGCCGAGCGGCTGCAGCCGGGGGCTCAGCCCGCGACGGATCTCCTCGACGGCGCGGAGGGCGCGGTCGGCTGCGGAGACCGAGAACAGGCCCGGCTCCGTGACGACGGCGACGCGGTCGCTCGCCGCCCAGGCGGTGCGGGTGAGCGCGTTGAGCGAGGGGGCGCTGTCGATGAGGACGAGGTCGTACTCCTCCTCGACGTGCGCGAGTGCCTCTTCCAGGCGCCAGATGTCGCGGATGCTGGGGTGCGGGCCGTCGAAGTTGATCGCAGACGGGCTGCCGATCATGACGTCCATCTTGCCCGGGTGGATCTTCGTCCAGCCGCTCGCCACGATCGCCTGCTCGACGATCTTCTTCTTCGGCGAGGTCAGCACATCCGTCACCGTGAGGTGCCCTGCGACGTCGACGGCCATGCCGGTCGAGACGTCGGATTGGGGGTCGAGATCCACGACCAGCGTGCGGATGTCCTTCGAGAACGCGGCGGAAGCCAGGCCAAGGGTGACGGTGGTCTTGCCGACGCCCCCCTTCAGGGAGCTAACGCTGAGTACATGCACAAGGCTCAACGTTACCGTGACTAGGCTAGGGAATCTCAACGTTTGCTGAGTTGGCTGTTGTGGGAAGGGTTCCATGTTCAGGAAGATTCTTGTCGCCAATCGCGGAGAGATCGCCATCCGGGCGTTCCGTGCCGCGTACGAGCTGGGGGCGAAGACGGTTGCGGTGTTCCCCTATGAGGACCGCAACTCGATGCATCGGCTGAAGGCCGATGAGGCTTACCAGATCGGCACGGAGGGTCATCCGGTGCGCGCCTACCTCGACGTCTCGGAGATCATCCGTGTCGCGAAGGAGTCGGGCGCCGACGCGATCTACCCCGGATACGGCTTCCTCTCCGAGAATCCGGAACTGGCCGAGGCCGCCCGGGCAGCCGGCATCACCTTCATCGGTCCGCCGTCCTCCGTCCTGGAGATGGCCGGTAACAAGGTGACCGCCAAGGAGCACGCCATCGCGGCCGGGGTCCCGGTCCTGAAGTCGACGCCGGCCAGCCGCGACATCGAAGAGTTGCTCGCCGGTGCCGCCGACATCGGGTTCCCGATCTTCGCGAAGGCGGTCGCCGGTGGTGGCGGGCGTGGCATGCGCCGCGTCGACAACGCCGAGGACCTCCGCGGAGCCCTCGAGGCCGCCATGCGCGAGGCGGACAGCGCCTTCGGCGACCCGACGATGTTCCTCGAGCAGGCCGTCGTCCGCCCCCGGCACATCGAGGTCCAGATCCTGGCGAGCGCCGACGGCGAGACCATCCACCTCTTCGAGCGCGACTGCTCGGTGCAGCGCCGGCACCAGAAGGTCGTCGAGATCGCGCCGGCCCCGAACCTCGACGAGGACACCCGTCAGGCGATGTACCGCGACGCCATCGCGTTCGCCAAGTCGATCGGCTACGTCAATGCCGGGACGGTCGAGTTCCTCCTCGACACCGCGGGGGAGCGGGCCGGCCAGCACGTGTTCATCGAGATGAACCCGCGCATCCAGGTCGAGCACACCGTCACCGAGGAGGTCACCGACGTCGACCTCGTCCAGTCGCAGATGCGCATCGCCGCCGGCGAGTCGCTCGGCGACCTCGGCCTCACGCAGGAGTCCCTGCACCTCCGCGGCTTCGCGCTCCAGTGCCGCATCACCACCGAGGACCCCACGGCGGGCTTCCGTCCCGACACCGGGAAGATTACGACCTACCGTTCTCCGGGCGGCGGCGGCATCCGACTCGACGGCGGTACGGTCGCCTCCGGCGCCCAGATCAGCCCCCACTTCGACTCGATGCTCGCGAAGCTCACCTGCCGCGGGCGCACCTTCGAGGCGGCCGTCACCCGCGCCAAACGCGCCCTCGCCGAGTTCCGCATCCGCGGCGTCTCCACGAACATCCCGTTCCTGCAGGCGGTCCTCGAAGACGTCTCGTTCGTGGCCGGCGACCTCAGCACCTCCTTCATCGACGAGCGTCCGCAGCTCCTCCGCGGGCACGTCTCGAAGGACCGCGGGACGAAGATCGTCAACTGGCTCGCCGACGTCACGGTCAACCAGCCCAACGGGTCGCGTCCGTCCGGACCGGACCCGGTCGAGAAGCTGCCCGCGATCGACATCACGGCCGACGCCCCGGCCGGCTCGCGTCAGCGGCTGCTCGAGCTCGGACCGAAGGGCTTCGCTGACGCCCTCCGCGCCCAGACCGCCCTCGCCGTGACCGAGACCACCTTCCGCGACGCCCACCAGTCGCTCCTGGCCACGCGCGTCCGGACGAAGGACCTGCTCGCGGTCGCACCGTTCGTGTCGCGGCTCACCCCGGAACTGCTCTCCGTCGAGGCCTGGGGTGGCGCGACGTACGACGTGGCCCTCCGCTTCCTCGGTGAGGAGCCGTGGGAGCGACTGGCCTCGCTGCGTCAGGCGATGCCGAACATCGCGATCCAGATGCTGCTGCGCGGCCGGAACACCGTCGGCTACACGCCCTATCCCACGGAGGTGACGAACGCCTTCGTGCGGGAGGCCGCCGACACCGGTATCGACATCTTCCGGATCTTCGACGCCCTCAACGACGTGTCGCAGATGCGCCCGGCCATCGATGCGGTCCTGGAGACGGGGACGACCGTCGCAGAGGTCGCGGTCTGCTACACCGGGGACCTGCTGAACCCGGCCGAGGACCTGTACACCCTCGACTACTACCTCCGTCTCGCCGAGAAGATCGTCGAGTCCGGTGCCCACGTGCTCGCCATCAAGGACATGGCGGGGCTCCTCCGTCCATCCGCGGCGGCCAAGCTCGTCGCGGCGTTCCGCGAGCGGTTCGACCTGCCGGTCCACGTGCACACGCACGACACCCCCGGTGGACAGCTGGCGACCCTCCTCGCGGCGAGCAACGCGGGCGCCGACGCGGTCGACGTCGCGAGCGCGCCGATGGCCGGCACGACGAGTCAGCCGTCCGCGTCCTCGCTGGTCGCCGCGCTGGCCCACACCGAGCGCGACACCGGCATCTCCCTGCAGGGGATCGCCGACCTCGAGCCCTACTGGGAGGCCGTCCGCGCGATGTACCGGCCGTTCGAGTCAGGACTCGCGGGCCCGACCGGTCGCGTGTACACGCACGAGATCCCGGGCGGTCAGCTGTCGAACCTCCGCCAGCAGGCGATCGCGCTCGGACTCGCAGACCACTTCGAGCTCATCGAGGACATGTACGCGGCCTCCAACAAGATCCTCGGTCGGGTGCCCAAGGTGACCCCGTCGAGCAAGGTCGTCGGCGACCTCGCCCTCCACCTCGCCGCCGTCAAGGCGGATCCGGCGGACTTCGAGGCCAACCCCGACAAGTACGACGTCCCGGATTCCGTCGTGGGGTTCATGGCGGGCGAACTCGGGGAGCTCCCGGGCGGATGGCCGGAGCCGTTCCGCTCGAAGGTCCTCGCCGGTCGTTCGGTCGACATCGGGATCACGCCGATCTCCGCTGAGGACCAGGCCTCGCTCGACGGCGAGTCCACCGAGCGCCGCTCGACCCTCAACCGCCTGTTGTTCCCGGCGCCGACCAAGCAGTTCGAGCAGCAGCGCGACCTGTACGGCGACCTCTCCGTCGTCGACACCGCCGACTACCTGTACGGCCTCGAGCCGGGCATGGAGCACGTCGTCGAGATCGACAAGGGCGTCCGGCTGTTCGTCGGGCTCGAAGCGATCGGTGCGGCCGACGAGAAGGGCATGCGCACCGTCATGGCGACCCTCAACGGTCAGCTGCGGCCGGTGTTCGTCCGCGACCGCAGCATCGAGGTCGACTCCCGCGCGGCCGAGAAGGCCGACACCTCCGTCCCCGGCCAGGTGGCCGCCCCGTTCTCCGGTGTCGTGACCGTGAAGGTCGCCGTCGGCGACCGCGTCGAGGCCGGCCAGCCGGTCGCCTCGATCGAGGCCATGAAGATGGAGGCGGCGATCACGACCGCCGTCGCCGGCGTCGTCGAGCGCCTCGCCATCCCGGCGACCCAGCAGGTCGAGGCGGGCGACCTGCTCGTCGTCGTGAAGCCGAGCGCCTGACCCTCCCGAGACCGGCCGCGTCCCTCCTCGAGGCGACGCGGCCGGTCTCCGCGTCCACCACACCTGTCCCGCCCGGAAGGATCCAACCCGTGACGACACGACCCATCAGACACTTCGGCGACCCGGTCCTGAAGGCTCCGACGGCCGAGGTCGTCACGATCGACGACGACATCCGCAGCCTCGTCCGCGATCTCGTGGACAGCGTGGAGCTCCCCGGCCGTGCCGGCGTCGCCGCGACGCAGATCGGCGTCGGACTCCGCGTGTTCAGCTACAACGTCGACGGCGTCATCGGGTACCTCATCAACCCGAAGCTCGTCGAGGTGCGCGGCGAACTCGAGGAGATCGGCGAGGGCTGCCTGTCGGTGCCCGGACTCTGGTTCCCGACGCCGCGCCATCCCTACGCCCGTGCCGTCGGCATCGACCTCGACGGGCAGGAGCTCGTCGTCGAGGGTGAAGGACTCCTCGCCCAGGCGTTGCAGCACGAGACCGACCACCTCGACGGCATGCTCTACCTCGACCGGCTGTCGAAGGAGCACCGCCGCGAGGCGATGAAGCAGGTCCGCGAGAGCGACTGGTTCTAGACGCCGGTCGACGGGCCCGGCGGTCGTCGACCGACCGCCGAGCCCGTCGAGGCGCTACTTCAGGGACATCCCCTGGGTCTCGGGCGAACCCGCTCCGAGGTACATGCCCTCGATCGTCTCCGCGAAGTCCTTGAGGATCACGTTCCGCTTGATGCTGAGCTTCGGCGTGAGGTGCCCGCTCGCCTCCGTGAGCTCGTCGTCGAGGATGACGAACTTGCGGATCGACTCCGCGCGGGACACCTTGGTGTTGGCCTCGTCGATGGCGCGCTGGACGGCGGCGAGCACCGCGGGGTTCCGAGCAGCCTCGGCGGCGCTCATCGAGGCGTCCTGGCCGTTGTTGGCGAGCCATGACGGCAGCATCTCGGTGTCGAGCGTGATGAGGGCGCTGATGAACGGCTTCTGATCGCCGACGACGACGACCTGGCCGACGACCGGGGTCGCGCGGATCGGGTCCTCGAGCGCCGCCGGGGCGACGTTCTTCCCGCCGGCGGTGACGATGATCTCCTTCTTCCGCCCGGTGATCGTGAGGAAGCCGTCGGCGTCGAAGGAGCCGATGTCGCCGGTGCGGAACCAGCCGTCGTCGAAGGCCTCCGCCGTCGCCTCGGGGTTCTGCCAGTACTCCTTGAAGACGTTGATCCCGCGCACCTCGACCTCGCCGTCGTCGGCAATGCGGAGGGAGACGCCGGGGAGCGCCGGTCCGACCGTCCCGATCTTCGACTTCTGGGCGAGGTTGACCGTCGCGGGCGCGGTGGTCTCGGTGAGGCCGTAGCCCTCGAGGATCACGATGCCGAGCGCGTGGAAGAAGTGACCGAGTCGCGGACCGAGTGGAGCGCTGCCGGAGACCGCGTACCGCACCCGGCCGCCCATGGCCGTGCGGATCTTCGACAGCACGAGGCGGTCGAGGACCCGGAACTTCACCTTCAGGCCGAACGGCACGGAACCGCTCTCGAGGGCCTTCGAGTAGGCGATCCCGGTCTCGGCGGCTGCACGGAAGATCTTGCCCGTGCCGCCGGCCTCCGCCTTCTGCTCGGAGGAGTTGTAGACCTTCTCGAAGACCCGGGGGACCGCGAGGAGGAACGTCGGCTTGAACGTGCCGAGCGAGGGGAGCAGCTGCTTCGTGTCGGGCTGATGGCCCGTCTTCACGCCGGAGTGCACGCACAGCACGGCGATGAAGCGCGCGAAGATGTGCGCCGTCGTGATGAAGAGGAGGGTGGAGGCACCGGGAGCGGACACGACGTCCTTGAGTGCGACTGCCGAGTTCCGCGACAGCTCGACGAAGTTCGAGTGGGTGAGGACGCACCCCTTCGGCCGACCGGTCGAGCCGGAGGTGTAGATGAGGGTCGCCATGTCGGAACCCACGGCGAGGTTGCGACGGCGTTCGATCTCCTCGTCGGGGACGTCGACGCCGGCGGCCGCGATCTTGTCGAGGTCACCGAGGTCGATCTGCCAGACCCGCGCGACGTCGGGGAGGTCACCGTGCACCTCGTCGAAGCGGGCGAACTGGTCGGGTGTCTCGACCAGCACGCTGGTCGCTCCCGAGTCGCTGAGGATCCACTGCACCTGGCTCGGCGAGCTGGTCTCGTAGATCGGGACGAGGAGTGCTCCGGCGAACCAGACGGCGAAGTCGATGAGGGTCCACTCGTACCGGGTCTTGCACATGAGCCCGATCTTGTCGCCGGGTTCGATCCCCGCGGCGACGAGGCCCTTCGCCAGGGCGACGACCTGCGCGTGGAATTCGGCGGTGGTCACGTCCACCCACTCCGACCCGCGGGGAACGGCGAACAGCGCGGCGTCGGGCGCAGCAGCCAGGCGCTTCACGAGCAGATCGGTCGCATTGGCGGATGGGTCTGCTGCGACGACTGCAGGGACGTCGAACTGTTCCACGGCAACTCCTTCGGTACCAGGTCGGCAAGATGTTGCTCCATCCTAGAGCACGGGTGTTTGCGCGGTTTCTGTGGCGCGCAGACGCTCAGTAGACTCGACTGCGGCGCGCGGGCGACCGACTCGACTGACGGTCGGTCACACGCCGCTGCCGGTATCGGCGACATCAGGACAGGGAGACGGCACCGTTATGGCAAACGCGATCGGCATCGACATCGGCGGGACGAAGATCGCGGGCGGGGTCGTCGACGACGACGGCCGGATCCTCGCGGCCGGGCGCACGCCGACGCAGGCCTCCGATCCCGACGCCATCATCGACGACGTCGTCGCCATGGTCCGGTCCTTGGACGACGGCAGCATCTCGAGCGTGGGCGTCGCAGCGCCGGGGTTCTTCGACGCCACGCGCTCGACCGTCTACTACTCGCCGAACATCGCCTGGCGGAACGAGCCCCTGCAGGCCCGGCTGGCCGCGCGGCTGCCCGACAAGGTCGTGACGATCGAGAACGACGCGAACGCCGCGGGTTGGGCCGAGTTCCGGTTCGGTGCGGGGCGCGAGGAACGCAGCATGGTCATGGTGACGATCGGCACGGGAGTCGGCGGGGCGATCGTCCTCGACGACCGGCTGCTGACCGGTGGCTTCGGCAGCGGTGCGGAACTGGGACACATGCGCCTCATCCCGGACGGTCTGCCCTGCGGCTGCGGCGCGCGTGGCTGCGTCGAGCAGTACTGCTCGGGGAACGCGTTGCTCCGGCTCGCGAACGAGGCAGCGGACGCCGGTGGCGACGGTGCCGCCCTCGCCCGAGCCCGTGCCGCGGCCGGCGGGCTGCTGAACGGACACCACGTCTCCGCCCTGCTCGAGTCCGGCGATCCCGGCGCGCTCCGGTGCCTCAATGAGCTCGCCGATCTGCTGGGGCAGGCTCTTGCGAGCATGTCGGCCATCCTCGACCCCAACATCTTCGTGATCGGCGGCGGCGTCGCCCAGGCCGGCGACCTCCTCCTGGACCCCGTTCGTGAGGCGTTCCTGACACACCTCCCGGCGCGCGGGTTCCACCCGGAGCCGTCCTTCAGCATCGCGCAGCTCGTGAACGACGCCGGGGTCATCGGCGCCGGCGATCTCGCCAGGAGCGCCCTCGTCCTCGGCTGACGACGACGGCAAGACGGAGGAGCACGATGTTCTACTGGTTCATGAAGTACCTGGTCGCCGGCCCGATCCTCAAGTCGATCTTCCGGCCGTGGGTGATCGGCGCCGAGAACATCCCGGAGCACGGCGGCGCGATCATCGCCAGCAACCACCTGTCCTTCATCGACTCGGTGATCCTCCCGCTGTGCGTCGATCGGCGGATCTCCTTCCTGGCCAAGAGCGAGTACTTCCGCGGCAAGGGTTTCGGCGGCTGGGCCACGAAGACCTTCATGCTCGGCACGGGGCAGCTCCCGATCGACCGGTCGGGAGGTAAGGCCTCCGAGGCCTCGCTCAACACCGGACTCGCGGTCCTCGGTGGCGGTCACCTGCTGGGGATCTATCCGGAGGGCACCCGTAGCCCCGACGGGACGATGTACCGCGGCCGCACCGGCGTCGCGCGGATGGTGCTCGAGGCCGGGGTCCCCATCGTCCCCGTCGCGATGATCGACACCGAGAAGGTCATGCCCATCGGCACGAAGCTGCCCCGGATCCGTCGGATCGGGATCGTCATCGGCAAGCCGCTCGACTTCTCGCGGTTCGAGGGCATGGAGGGGGACCGCTTCATCCTCCGCAGCGTCACGGACGAGTTGATGGTCGAGCTCCGCAAGCTCTCGGGCCAGGACTATCGCGACGTCTACGCCACGAGCGTCAAGGAGCGCGCCGCGTCGGCGTGACGCTAAGCTGAAAAACCGGGCCGCGATCGCGGTCCGTTCCCCCTTCCGGGCGGGCTCCGGAGCGCGTCCGGTCGAAGAGAAACAGGAAATCCGTGTCCCACGCTACAGAACCAGTCGTCATGGCCGAACCCTCGGTGATCGCCGGACTGGACTATTGGCGTGAGCTGCCGATCAAGCAGCAGCCGTCATGGCCGGACCAGGCCGCGGTGGCGCGTGCCTCCGCCGAACTTGCGACCCTCCCTCCGCTGGTCTTCGCCGGCGAGGTCGACATCCTGCGCGACCGGTTGGCCCGGGCGGCGAGCGGCAACGCGTTCCTGCTCCAGGGCGGCGATTGCGCCGAGACCTTCGCCGGTGCGACGGCCGAGCAGATCCGCAACCGCGTGAAGACGGTTCTGCAGATGGCCGTCGTGCTCACGTACGGTGCGTCGATGCCGGTCGTCAAGATGGGCCGGATGGCCGGGCAGTTCGCCAAGCCGCGCTCCAACGACTCCGAGACGCGGGGCGACGTCACCCTGCCCGCCTACCGCGGCGACATCGTCAACGGCTACGACTTCACCCCGGAGTCGCGCACGGCCGACCCCGCTCGGCTCGTCAAGGGGTACCACACCTCCGCATCGACGCTGAACCTCATCCGGGCGTTCACCCAGGGCGGGTTCGCCGACCTCCGCGAGGTCCACAGCTGGAACAAGGGGTTCGCCGCCAACCCGGTGAACCACCGCTACGAGGGACTGGCGCGCGACATCGATCGTGCGATCAAGTTCATGGAGGCGGCCGGAGCCGACTTCGACCAGCTGCGGGGTGTCGAGTTCTACTCGAGCCACGAGGCGTTGCTCATGGACTACGAGCGACCGATGACGCGGATCGACTCGCGGACCGGCACGCCGTACAACACCTCCGCCCACTTCGTGTGGATCGGGGAGCGGACCCGCGAGCTCGACGGCGCGCACGTCGACTTCCTGTCGCGAGTCCGCAACCCGATCGGCGTGAAGCTCGGCCCGACCACCTCGGCCGACGACATGCTGCGTCTCATCGACAAGCTCGACCCCGAGCGTGAGCCCGGGCGCCTGACGTTCATCACGCGGATGGGTGCGGGCAAGATCAGGGACGCCCTGCCTCCGCTGCTCGAGGCGATCAAGGGTGCCGACGCGACGCCGCTCTGGGTCACCGATCCGATGCACGGCAACGGACTCACGACGCCCACCGGCTACAAGACGCGTCGCTTCGACGACGTCGTGGACGAGGTCAAGGGGTTCTTCGAAGCCCACCGCTCCGCAGGGACGCACCCCGGCGGCATCCACGTCGAGCTCACCGGCGACGACGTCACCGAGTGCCTGGGCGGCTCGGAGCAGATCGACGAGGCCACCTTGGCGACGCGGTACGAGTCGCTGTGCGATCCTCGCCTCAACCACATGCAGTCGCTGGAGCTCGCCTTCCTCGTGGCGGAGGAACTCGCCGCCGCGAAGTAGGTCTCACACGACGAAGCGCCCGTGCCGGATCCGGCATGGGCGCTTCGACGTGTGACAGCCGTGTGGGTCGAGCAGGTGTCGCCGTGGCTACAGACCGAAGTCGGTGATGTTGACGGTCGAGCCCTTCTTGACGGACTTGCCCGCCGGGGGATCGGTCTTCTTCACCTTGAAGATGTCGCGGAAGGCCTCTGCCACGGCGATGTCACCGACGGTGAACCCGGCGTCCTGGAGTGTCGTGATGGCCTGATTGATCGTCTGGCCGGTGGTGTCGGGGACGGCGACCAACTCGACGCCCTTGGACACGATCAAGGTCACGTCGTCGCCCGGGATGAAGGCCGTCTCGTTCCCGTCCGCATCGGTCTTGGCCTGGATGCCGATGACCTGCCCAGCGGGGATCGTGTCGTCGAACGCCTCGTCGGAGGTCCCCACGCCGAGCCCGACGGATTCGAGGGCGTCGCGCGCCTGATCCGGCGTCATCCCCGAGACCGAGGGCACCTGTCCGGCCGACACGAGCAGCGTCACCGTGGAGCCTTGGAAGGACGGCCCACCCTGGCTGTAGTCGGCTCCCGAGGTCGCGTCGGTCGCCGCGAGCACGATGTCCTTCGCGATGCTCGGGTCGAACTGCTGGTTCACGGTGCCGACGGCGACGCCGAGCGCGTCCAACTGCTGTTCGGCGTCGGACTGTGCGAGCCCGGCGAGGACCGGGATGTCCACCGGCTGCGGTCCCTGGGAGACGAGGACCGTGACGGAGCTGCCCTTGTCGATCTTCGAGCCGGACGGCGGATCACTGCCGGCGACCGTGCCGGCCGGGACGGTGAGGCTGAACGTCGCGCCTTCGACGGGCACGAAGCCCAGCTCCACGAGTTTGGCTGACGCCTGGTCGAAACTCCCGTCGGCGACGTTCGGGACCTCGACGAGCGAGCCGGGGCCCTGGCCGAAGTACCATCCGGTCCCACCGGCGAGCGCGGCGAGCATGAGGACGATCGTGAACAGCGCGACGCCCACGCGGCTGCGCTTGCGCGCCTTCGTGGCGAGCTTGCCCGGACCGTCCGTCGCGTCGGCGCGCACCGGGACCTGCTGCGGTTTGGTGTTGCGGCCGATGACCTGGGTGACGTCGTCGGCGTGCTCGCTCGAGTAGGAGGCCGGCATGACGATCGTGGGCTGCGCCCCGGTGGCGACCGAGGTGAACCCGAGACTGGACTCGATGGACCGCAGGCGCTCGAGCATCTCGCCGGCGTTGGACGGACGATCGTCCGGTTCGCGCTCCGTGGCCCAGAACACGAGGTCGTCGAGTTCCTTCGGGACGGCGGGGTTCTTGGCGCTCGGTGCGGGGACCGACTCGTTGGCGTGCTGGTAGGCGATCTGCATCGGCTGCTCGCCCTTGTAGGGCTGCTCGCCGGTGAGCATCTCGTAGAGCATGATCCCGAGTGCGTAGATGTCGCTCCGCGCGTCGGCCTGTCCACGGGTGACGAGTTCGGGGGAGAGGTAGGCGATCGTCCCGAGGAGTGCCTGGCCGGTGGCCGTGTTCGCGCTCGCGGCTCTCGCGAGGCCGAAGTCGCCGATCTTGATGCGCCCGTCGTCGGCGAGCAGGACGTTCTCCGGCTTGACGTCGCGGTGGACGATGCCGGCGCGGTGCGCGGCGGCGAGACCGGACAGCACGGCGTCGAGGATGTCGGCGGCCTGCCGAGGGGTGAGCGTGCCGTTGTCGCGGATGAGGTCGCGGAGGGTGATCCCCGGCAGGTGCTCCATGACGAGGTAGGCCATGTCGGAGTCCTGGCCCTGGTCGAACACGCTGACGACGTGAGGGTTCGCGAGCCGGGCGGCGGAGCGCGCCTCCTGGATGAAGCGGTTCTTGAACGTCGTGTCGTCCGAGAGATGGCCGTGCATGACCTTGATCGCGACGCGCCGTTCCAGCCGGAGATCGGTGGCGAGGTACACCGTCGCCATGCCGCCCCGGGCGATGCGTGAGCGCACCTGATATCTCCCGTCGAGGAGACGGCCGATCATCGGATCGGTCTGCTGGTTGCTACTCACCAGTCGAGTGTATGGAACGTCGGGCGCGAAGAGCTGTCAACACCCCGGGAGGGCGGCGAGGCGCCCGGATCGTTACCCGAACGCGATCCGACGGCGCCGAGCGGAGCGCGGTCGTGGCAGACTGCTGTGCGTGACTGAGCAGAATTCCGAACTCGTGTGGTTCACCCTTCCCGATCTGGCGACCGAACTCGGGCTGCCGATCCGACGCATCCGCCAGTACCTCGAGGAGCGCGACCTCCTCGCCGTCCGGCGCGACGGCGTGCTGCAGGTGCCGTCGTCGTTCATCGCGGACGGCGGGCCGGTGCACAACCTGCGCGGCACGCTCACGCTGCTGTCCGACAACGGCTTCGACGACGAGGCCGCGATGGTCTGGATGCTCGAGGACGACGACGCGATCGGGACCTCCCCGATCCAAGCCCTCCGCGAGGGACGTCGTTCCGAGGTCCGCCGGGTGGCTCAGGCGCTCGCCTGATCCTGAGCTGTCCGAGCCGGACGGCTCAGGTCTCGCGGCGTGCGACCGCGACCGCGAGGCCGCGCAGGTGGGCCCGGGCGTCGTCGTTGATCGGAGCCTCGCCCAGTGCGGAGAGTGCCCTTGCGACGTGGTCCTGGATGAGCTTCTCCACCTGGTCGACGGCCCCGCTGTCGCGGATGGTCGCCTGGAGCAGGCCGATCTGGTCGTCGTCGAGTTCGGGGTCCCCGAGCAGCTCGTCGAGGATGGCGCGCGCGCCCGGCTGGAGGGCCTCCCTCGTGAGCGCGATGAGGATGGTCCGCTTGCCCTCGCGGAGGTCGTCGCCACTCGGCTTGCCGGTCACAGCGGGATCGCCGTAGACGCCGAGGAGGTCGTCGCGCAGCTGGAACGCGATGCCGAGGGGGAGGCCGTACCCGCGGAGCGACGCGAGCTGCTGTTCGTTCCCGCCGCCGAGGAGCGCCCCGAGCGCGAGCGGGGACTCGATGCTGTACTTGGCCGATTTGAAGATGAGGACGCGCTCGGCCCGGCGGCGCTGTTCGTCGTCGGCGGCGTCGCGCCAGGCGCGCTCCTCGAGGATGTCGAGGTACTGGCCGGCCGTGACCTCGGTCCGCATCCGGTTGAACTCGGCCCGCGCTGCGCGAGCGGCGGTGCGGTCGTCCAGCTGGTCGAGTCCGTCGTCGAGGAGTTCGTCACTCCAGCCGAGGAGCAGGTCGCCGAGGAGCGTGGCGGCTCCGGTACCGAAGGTGGTCGGGTCGCCGTCCCATCTGCTGCGGCGGTGCAACTCCGCGAAGGAGACGTGAGCCGACGGTGCGCCACGGCGGGTGTCGGAGTTGTCGATGATGTCGTCGTGGACGAGCGCTGCGGCATGGAACAGCTCGAGTGCTCCACAGGTCGCGATGACGGTCTCGAGGCCGCCCTGACCGCTGGCGTGTCTCCCGGTCGAGACGGCCTGCCAGCCCCGGAAGCAGAACTGTGCTCGGAACCGCTTCCCACCGCTGAGAAATTCCCGGGAGAAGTCGAGGAACGGGGAGAGCTCCGGGCCGATCTGCGCGACAATGGAGCTTCGCGAGGAGAGAAAGTCGGAGAGCCCGCGGCCCACCAGGGTGGCGAGTTCATTGCTTTCGATCACGCACCTAGCCTAGTCATGCTTCGGTGGCTAGACTCGATCAACAACGTCGCGTCGTGTGACCTTGAGGGGAATCAGATGCCACTTTCAGAGCAGGAGCAACGGCTCCTCGATGAGATGGAACGCCACCTCTACCGCAGCGATGCCGATTTCGTCTCCAAGGTCAGCGCTGGCGCGGGCAAACCGAGTTACCGCGGAATCGCGCTCGGCTCCCTCATCGCGGTGGTCGGGGCGATCGGCCTCGTGCTCGGAGTCGTGATCCAGCAGCCCATCGTCGGTCTGCTCGGGTTCGCGATCATGCTCACGGGCGTGCTCGTGGCGACGAAACCGACCCGGGCTCCGCTCGAACAGCCGCGTCCTCGTCAGGCGGCTCCGGCCGGCCAGAAGTCGTCGCGTCTGATGGACCGCTTCAACGATCGCTGGGACAAGCGTCAGTCAGGCGACGAACGCTAGCGAGGCCCGGTCACCCGGTCGCTCCTCGGTCGGCCACCTGACTCCACTTCGCTCCCTCGCGGCGCCGCCGCACCACGACCCTGAACGGGGCCGATCTTCGGATCGGCCCCGTTTCGTCGTTTCGGGCCCTCCCTGATCGTCCCGGGTATGACAAAACCCCTCCATTTCCCTCCACCCCGCAGAGTCCTGACTTTGCGGGGTTTTTTCATGGGCAAATGGACCAATGTGGGGGAATGTGCTGCATTGGTGGTGCAAAGTGGAGTAAAGTGGAGCCCAACCAAGATGTTGGCCAGAACGATTGGGGGCGGGGGCGTATGTTCCTCGGTAGTCACGCCCCCAAACTCGACGAAAAAGGCCGCATCATCCTGCCGGCGAAGTTCCGCGATGAGCTCTCCGGCGGGGTCGTCATGACTCGAGGCCAGGAGCACTGCATCTACGTCTTCAGCACGCGGGAGTTCGAGGCGCTCCACGAGAAGATCCGCCAGGCTCCGGTCACCAGCAAGCAGGCCCGCGACTACCTGCGCGTGTTCCTCTCCGGAGCGAGCGCCGAGACGCCCGACAAGCAGCACCGCGTGACCATTCCGTCCAACCTCCGCCAGTACGCCGGGCTCAGCCGCGACCTCGTGGTCATCGGCGCCGGCAGCCGCGCGGAGATCTGGGACGCCGAGGCATGGGAGTCCTACCTCGCCGAACAGGAGAGCGTCTTCTCCGAGACCGCCGAGGAGGTGATCCCCGGACTCTTCTAGTGCCCTGCCCTCTGACTCCCAGCCGTCCCGCCCTGACACACTTCCCCGGTGCCAGGTCGGAGCCCGCCCTGACACACTTCCCCGGTGCCAGGTCGGAACGGATGGGGATCAGGGGTCAGGGACCGTCCGGATTACGCATATGGCCATCAACGACATCCACACACCGGTCCTCCTCGAGCGATGCATCGAGTTGCTCGCCCCCGCCGTGTCACACGAGGGCGCGGTCCTCATCGACGCCACACTCGGCATGGCGGGACACGCCGAGGCCATGCTCGAGCGGTTCCCGCAGTTGACCCTCATCGGGCTCGACCGCGACCTCGACGCGCTCGACATCGCTCAGGAGCGGCTCGCGCGCTTCGGGTCGCGCGCTCGGTTCGTCAAAGCCGTCTACGACGACATCGACGAGGCGGCCGAGGAGCTCGGGTTCCCGCAGGTGGACGGGATCCTGTTCGACCTCGGTGTCTCCTCGCTGCAGCTCGATCGGACCGAACGCGGCTTCTCGTACTCGCAGGACGCGCCCCTCGACATGCGGATGGACGCGTCGAGCGAGCTGACGGCGGAGACGATCCTCGCCACCTACGACGAGGTCGCGCTTCGGAAGATCTTCTGGGAGTACGGCGACGAGAAGTTGGCGCAGCGCTACGCACGCCGCATCGTCGAGGAACGCCAGCAGCGACCCCTGACGAGTTCCGGTCAGCTCGTCGAACTCATCGATCGGGCCACTCCGGCGGCCGCACGTCGCACCGGACACCCGGCCAAGCGGGTCTTCCAGGCGCTGCGCATCGAGGTCAACGCGGAGCTGTCGGTCCTCGAGGCCGCCGTGCCCCGCGCTCTCGACCTGCTTCGGGTCGGAGGCCGGATCGTGTTCCTGTCGTACCAGTCGCTCGAGGACCGGATCGTCAAGCGCGAGCTCCAGGCGCGGGCGAAGTCGACCACGCCGGCGGGGCTGCCCGTCGAGCTCCCCGAGCACAGCGCGGAGCTGAAGCTCCTCGTCAAGGGCGCCGAACTCGCCACCGAGCCCGAGATCGACGAGAACCCCAGAGCGAAACCCGTGCGACTCCGCGCGGCCGAACGGCTGAGGAGGCCAGCATGAGCGGAGCGACCGCAGCACTCGATCTCGCACCAGAACGGCTCGGACGCGCTCGGCCGCAGCCGACCCGGACGGCCCCCGAACGGCAGCACATCCGTGCGGTCACGACCGGGGCGCGCTCGAAGCTCCGACCACGGCCGATGTACGCGGTCATCGTCGTCGGTGCGGTCGTCGCCATCGTCGTCGGTCAGTTGCTCCTCAGCGTCGGGTTGAGCCAGGGCGCATACCAGATCCAGCAGCTCGAGGGGAAGCAGGTCGAACTCGGCCGCACCTCGGCCGCGCTGGCCGAGGACCTCGACCGCCTGGCCTCGCCCCAGTACCTCGCCGTGAACGCGCAGGCACTCGGCATGGTGGGCAACTCGCTCCCGACCTACCTCCGACTCTCCGACGGTGCCGTGCTGGGGACGCCCACGCCGGCGTCGGCGAGCACGAGTCCGATCTTCAACGCCGCCCTCGTGCCGAACGCACAGGCCGCGACGCTCCCGCTCGTCGGCGGGCAGAACGCCGCCGCCGCAGACGGCGCGTCGAGCCAGGAAGCGGTCACCCCGCCCGTACCGTTGCAGGACGGGCTGCCGTCGCCGACCACACGATGACCGGACGGCTCACGGTGAAGGACGACGCCCTGCTCGGAGGTGCGACGTCGGGAGAGGACGCGGTGCGGGCATCATGGTGAGACACACGAAGACCACGCGCCGACGCCTCGCGTTCACCATCGTCGCGGTCTCCATCGTGATGACGCTCTTCGTCCTGCGTCTGGTGGACATCCAAGTGGTCCGCGCGAGTGCCTTGAGCGCCGAATCCCTCGAGAAGACCGAGACGGGTGACACGATCCTCGCCACCCGCGGCAACATCCTCGCCTCCGACGGTTCGGTGCTCGCCGAAGCGGTCATGCGGTACAGCATGGCGGCATCTCCGAAGGACGCCGGTCCGTTCGAACGCGACGTCGACGGCGCCGAGCAGACGATCACCCTCGAGCAGGCGACGAACGAGATCGGCGCGATCATCGGCAAGCCCGGTCCGGAGGTCCTCGCGCTCATCACGGATGCCCTCGCCGCGGACAAGGACTCGCTTTACGCCCTCATCGCGAAGAAGCTCACGCTCGACCAGCTCCGAGCGCTCAAGGCGCTGGAGATCCCGTGGACGACCTTCAAGGAGGAGCCCTACCGGGTGTACCCGAACGGTGCGGTCGCCGGCAACATCGTCGGCTTCGTGGGCGAGGAGGGCGAGGCCCAGGCGGGCGTCGAACTCATGGAGAACTCCTGCCTCGCCGGCAAGGACGGTCGCACGACGTACGAGAAGGGCAGCGGCGGTCTCCCACTCCCCGGCACCACGGTGACGAAGCCGGCGAAGGACGGCGGCGACGTCGTGCTCACGCTCGACAAGGACATCCAGTGGTTCTCGCAGCAGTCGCTCGCCGCGCAGGCCGAAGCGGTCGGTGCGAGCTGGGGCGTCGTCACGGTGATGGAGGTCAAGACCGGCAAGCTCCTCGCCGTCGCCGAGTACCCGGCCGTCGACCCCGGCAACGTCAGCGCGACGCCGTCCGAGGACCGAGGCTCACGGGCCTTCGCCGCGCCGTTCGAACCGGGATCGACGTACAAGTCGCTCACCGCCGCGGCGCTCATCGATCAGGGTGTCGCGAATCCGAACTCCCAGGTGGTCGCTCCGTTCCGGTACAAGCCCTCGAACGGTGCCGACATCAACGACAGCGAGTTCCACGCGGATCTGAACCTCACTCTGTCGGGTGTCATGGTCGAATCGTCCAACACGGGGATCTCGCAGTTCGGCGAGAAGATGAGCGCCGACACCCGCTACGCGTACTTCCAGAAGTTCGGTCAGCTCCAGAAGACCGAGGTCGGCTTCCCGAGCGAGTCCGGTGGCCTCATGGCGGACCCTGCGGACTGGGACAACCAGACGGACTACGCGACCATGTTCGGTCAGGGCTTCTCGACGACCGCGATCCAGGGCGCCAGCCTGTACCAGACGATCGCGAACGGCGGTGTCCGCATGCCCGTCCAGCTGGTCGAGGGGTGCCGGAACGCCGACGGCACCATGACCGACGTCCCCGACGCGACCGGAACCCAGGTCGTCTCCGCCGACGCGGCGAAGCAGGTCAGCGACATGCTCGAGATGGTCGACCAGGAGAGCTGGGTCGCCAAGAACGTCGACGTCCCCGGCTACCGGGTGGCCATGAAGACCGGTACCGCACAGCAGCCCGACGGCGACGGCGGCTACAGCTCGAGCTACCTCGTCTCGATGGCCGGTTTCGCCCCTGCGGAAGCGCCGCAGTTCGTCGTTTCGGTGAACCTGGCCGACCCGGTTAAGATGAATTCATCGGCTGCAGTCGCTCCCATCTTCCGGGATGTGACCACCCAGGTGCTGAAGAGCAGGGGAGTGCAGCCGTCCACGGAGCCGGCACCGAACCTGCCGCTCAGATTTTGAACGACCTCATGAAGGATGGGCTCAGCGTGAACAATCAGGGCCCGATCAGCCTCAGGCCGGAACATCCGCAACGGCGGGCGCTCTCGCAGCTGGTGACCGAATTCGACCTCGACCTGCACGGCTCGGCCGACGGCGTGGAGATCAGCGGCGTCAGTCTGAGCTCCGGTGCCGTCGAGCCCGGTGACCTCTACATCGGCATGCCGGGTGTCCGCGCCCACGGTGCCGCGTATGCGGAGCAGGCGAAGGAACGCGGCGCGGTCGCCGTGCTCACCGACGACACCGGACGAGACCTGGCCGCAGCGGCCGGCTTGCCGATCATCGTCGTGCCCGAGCCGCGTGCCGCGCTCGGGCACCTCGCAGCCTGGGTCTACCGCACCGCCGAGGAGCCGCCGACGCTGTTCGGCGTGACCGGCACCAACGGCAAGACGAGCGTGGTCTACCTCCTGAGCGGCATGCTCGCGCAACTCGGGATCGTCGCCGGGCTGAGCTCCACTGCGGAGCGGCGCATCGGCGACCTCGCGGTGACGAGCTCCCTCACCACGCCGGAGGCCAGTGAGCTGCACGCGCTACTCGCACGCATGCGCGAGTCCGAAGTGCGCGCGGTCGCCATCGAGGTCTCCGCCCAGGCGCTGACCAGGCACCGCGTCGACGGCATCGTCTTCGACGTCGTCGGCTTCACCAATCTCAGTCACGACCACTTCGACGACTACGGCGACTTCGACGAGTACTTCGCGGCCAAGCGGGAGCTGTTCGAACCCGATCGCGCACGACGTGGTGTCGTCACGATCGATTCCGAGTGGGGCGGCCGACTTGTCGAGCAGAGCCGGATCCCGGTGACGACCCTGACGACCCGCCCGGAGGTCGACGCCGACTGGCGCATGACGATCCTCGAGGAGACCGCCGGTTCCACGTCGTTCCGCCTCGACGGCCCCGGCGACCAGGTGCTCGTGACGAGCGTGCCGCTGCTCGGCTGGTTCATGGCGGCGAACGCCGCGCTCGCGATCGTGATGCTCGTCGAGTCCGGTGTGGAGTTCGACATGATCGCCCAGGCCCTCGAACGGGACGGTGGGATCGACGCCTACATCCCCGGGCGTGCCGAGCGGATCAGCGGCGACCGCGGCCCGGTCGTGTACATCGACTACGGGCACAGCCCCGACGCGTTCCTCAACACCCTCGCGGCCATCCGCGCCGTCACGCCGGGCCGCGTCATCATGGTGTTCGGCGCCGACGGAGACCGCGACACGACGAAGCGTCGCGACATGGGCGCGATCGCGGCCCGGGGTGCCGACGTCGTGGTGGTCACCGACTTCCATCCCCGGAGCGAGGACCCGGCGTCGATCCGACGCGTGCTCCTCGAGGCCGCCCGCGAAGCCGCACCGGACGGCGAGCTGCACGAGGTCGCCGACCCGGCGACCGCGTTCCGCACGGCGCTGGCGCTGGCCGGTCAGGGCGACACCATCCTCTACGCCGGACCCGGGCACGAGGACTACCACGAGGTGGCCGGCGTGAAGCTCCCGTACTCGGCGCGCGACGACTCGCGCGACGCGCTGCGTGAGGCAGGGTGGCTCTGATGATCGACCTGACCCTCACCGAGATCGCCGCGGCGACTGACGGCCGACTGATCCCCGGTCCGGCTGACCCCGGCCTCGTCGTGTCCGGCGTCGCCGACACCGACTCCCGACTCGTCACGCCCGGCGACATCTTCGTCGCGAAGCCCGGCGAGGAGACCGACGGACACCTGTTCGCCGATGCGGCGGTCGCCAACGGCGCCGCCCTGCTCATCGTCGAACGGGAGCTGGCCGTCGCCGTGCCGCAGATCGTCGTCGAGAACTCCGTGACCGCGCTCGGTGCCCTCGCCACCGAGGTCATCACGAGGGTGCGCGCGCTCGGACGACTCCGGATCGTCGGTATCACCGGCTCCAACGGCAAGACCACGACCAAGAACCTCCTCGCCGCGGTCCTCGAGCGCGTCGGGGAGACGGTCAGCCCCAAGGCCTCCTTCAACAACGAGGTCGGAGCGCCGATCACCATGCTGCGCGTGACGAACGAGACGCGGTTCCTCGTCGCGGAGATGGGTGCCAGCGGCATCGGCGAGATCGCCAGACTCATCCGCATGGCGAAGCCCGACATCGGCGTGGTCCTGAAGGTCGGACTCGCGCACGCGGGGGAGTTCGGCGGGATCGAAGCGACCGTCACGGCGAAGACCGAGATGGTGTCCGAGCTGCTCCCGGAGGACGTCGCCGTCCTCAACCTCGACGATCCACGGGTGGCCGGTATGGCCTATGCCACCCAGGCACGCGTGCTCTGGTTCGGCCTCGACGATCGCGCCGCCGTTCGCGCGACCGACATCGCCGCGACGGCGTCCGGAACCGCGTTCACGCTGCACCTGCCCGACGGTTCCTCAGCGCCCGTCCGGTTCAAGGTGCTCGGTGAGCACCACGTCATGAACGCCCTCGCCGCGGCCGCAGCCGCCCACGAACTCGGTGTGGAGATCGACCTCATCGTCGACGCCCTCGAGAGCGTGAGTCGGGCGGAGCGCTGGCGGATGGAGCCCCTCGGTGGACGCCACGACGTGTCCATCATCAACGACGCCTACAACGCCAGCCCCGACTCGATGTCGGCCGCCATCCGGACCCTCGCCCAGATCGGTGCTGAACGCGGCCGGACCATCGCGGTGCTCGGTGCCATGAGCGAACTGGGCGACTGGGCGGGCGAGGAACACGACCGGATCGGGCTTCAGGTCGTCCGGCTCGGCATCGGCCGCCTCGTCGTGGTCGGCCCCGAGGCCCGCCGCATGCACATCACCGCGATCAACGAGGGGTCGTGGGACGGGGAGTCGGTGTACTTCGCGACCGCGGACGAGGCGTTCGCGTACTTGAGCGCGGAGATCGCCCCGGGCGACACCGTGCTCGTCAAATCGTCCAACGCGGCCGGACTCCGGTTGCTGGGCGATCGACTGGGGGAGTTGTACGCATGAGAGTCCTGTTGGCCGCGGGAGCGATCTCGCTGGCGTTCTCCCTCTTCTTGACCCCGTTGTTCATCAGAGCGTTCCGCAAGCTGGCCTGGGGCCAGTTCATCCGTGACGACGGACCACAGAGCCACCACACGAAGCGCGGGACCGCGACGATGGGCGGCGTCATCATCATCGTCGGCACCCTCGTCGGTTTCTTCGCGAGCTATCTGATCTTCCAGGAGCAGGTCGGGGTCTCGGCGCTCCTGGTCCTGCTCATGATGGTCGGCCTCGGCATCGTCGGATTCATCGACGACTTCCTGAAGGTCCGGAAGAAGCAGAGCCTCGGCCTCGGCGGGTGGGCGAAGGTCGCCGGGCAACTCATCGTCGCGACGGTCTTCGCCGTCCTCGCGATCAACTTCCCGAACACCGAGGGGTTCACCCCGGCGTCGACGAACATCTCGATCATCCGCGACATCCCGATCAACTTCATGGCGATCGGCATCCCGGTGATCGGCATCCTGCTGTACATCCTCTGGACCTCGGTGATCGTGGCCGCGACGTCGAACGGCGTGAACGTCACCGACGGGCTCGACGGGCTCGCCACCGGCGCCTCGATCCTCGCGATCGGCTCGTACATCATCATCGGCTTCTGGCAGTTCAACCAGTCGTGCTTCAGCTCTTCGCTCGCCTCCGACGTCGCCTACAAGTGTTACGACGTCAGGGATCCACTCGACCTCGCCGTGGTCGCAGCGGCGATCGTGGGAGCACTCATCGGGTTCCTCTGGTGGAACACCTCGCCGGCGCAGATCTTCATGGGTGACAGCGGGTCGTTGGCGCTCGGTGGAGCGCTCGCGGCTCTGGCCATCCTCAGCAAGACCGAGCTCCTCCTGGTGCTCGTCGGTGGTCTCTTCGTCATCGAGGCCGGTTCCGTGATCGTTCAGCGGGTCTACTTCAAGGCGACCCACGGCAAGCGCATCTTCCTCATGAGCCCCATCCACCACCACTTCGAGCTCAAGGGTTGGGCCGAGGTCACCGTCGTCGTCCGCTTCTGGATCATCGGCGGTCTGCTCGTCGCCGCGGGTGTGGGTTCCTTCTACCTCGAGTGGCTGAGCCGATGAGCGCTGAGCGCCTCGACGGGCTCCGCAGCTGGCACGCCGACTGGCGTGGTCTGCGGGTCGCCGTCCTGGGACTCGGGATGAGCGGGTTCTCCGTCGCTGACACCCTCGCCGAGCTCGGCTCGGAGGTACTGGTCCTGGCAGGCGAGGCCGCGGACGAACGCGCCGAACTCGTCGGCGTCATCGGTGCGCGGCTCATCCAGCGGGACCTGTCGACCGTGCCGTCAGAGCTCGTCGAGTTCGCTCCGGAGCTCGTCGTCGTCTCACCCGGATTCCACCCCGACCACGCCGTCGTCACGTGGGCGCAGGCGGCCGGGGTCGCCGTCTGGGGTGACATCGAGCTCGCCTGGCGGGTCCGCGACAAGGTCGGCACCCCGGCCGAGTGGATCTGCGTCACCGGCACGAACGGCAAGACCACCACCGTTCAGCTGACGGCGTCGATGCTCGTCGAGGCGGGCTTCCGCGCGGCGCCCTGCGGCAACATCGGCGTCCCGGTCCTGGACGCCGTCCGTGATCCGCAGGGCTTCGACTTCTTCGTCGTCGAGCTCTCCAGTTACCAGTTGCACACCCTCGGCCTGCAGGGCGGTCGGAGCATCGTCTCACCGCTCGCCAGCGTCTGCCTGAACCTCGCCGACGACCACCTCGACTGGCACGGCTCAGCCGAGGCGTACCGGGCGGCGAAGGCCGTGGTGTACGAGAACACGAAGGTCGCGTGCGTCTACAACCGCGCTGACGCGGCGACCATGTCGATGGTCGAGGAGGCCGAGGTCGTCGACGGCGCCCGCGCCGTCGGGTTCGGCCTCGACGTCCCCGGACCGAGCGACTTCGGCGTCGTGGACGGCATCCTGGTGGACCGCGCGTTCCTCGACGACCGTCGGACGAGCGCCCTCGAGATCACGACGGTCGAAGCGCTCGCCCAGCGCGGACTCGCCGCTCCGCACATCGTCGCCAACATCCTGGCGGCCGCGGCACTCGCCCGGGCCGCCGGCATCACGGTCGAGGCGGTGCGCGACACCCTGCTGTCGTTCGGCCTGGACGCGCACCGGATCCAGCTCATCGCGCGAAGGCTCGAGGTGGACTGGATCGACGACTCGAAGGCCACCAACCCGCACGCCGCCGACGCCTCGCTCGCCGCCTACCGCTCGGTGGTGTGGATCGTCGGAGGCCTGTTGAAGGGCGTCTCGATCGATCGTCTGGTGGAGCGGCACGCCGACCACCTGCGCGCGGCCGTCGTGATCGGCGCCGACCGCTCGGAGGTCCTCGCGGCATTCGCGCGACACGCGCCGACGCTGACCGTCATCGAGGTCGACGCAGCGGAGACTGAACACGTCATGCCGGAGGCCGTTCGCCGGGCCGCCGAGGTCGCGCAGGCAGGGGACACCGTGCTCCTCGCTCCTGCAGCCGCCTCGATGGACCAGTTCACGGACTACGGACACCGTGGTCGCCTGTTCCAGGCCGCCGTCGAAGCAGAGCTGGGAGGTGAGGCGGATGATCGATCCGCCTCGCGCTGACCCGCGCCGCGCGCGGTCCTCGTCGTCCCGGATGACGACGACCGCCTCAGGCAGTGGGACACCCGACGCGCCGACGTCGCCGAAGGGCATGTCGAGTGCACGGATCTCGCTGGGCAAGGTGCTGCGTCCGGAGTCGAAAAACTATTTCCTCCTCCTGGGTGTCACCCTCTTCCTCGTCGGGCTCGGGCTCGTCATGGTGCTGTCCTCGTCCTCCGTCGAGTCCTACGAGGCCGGCGACGGGTATTTCGGGCTGTTCTGGCGCCAGGCGACCTTCGCGATGATCGGTGTCCCGCTCATGCTGATCGTGAGCCGCTTCCCGGCACGGTTCTGGAAGAAGTGGGCGTGGGTGTTCCTCCTCGTCGCCATGGGCCTGCAACTGCTCGTCTTCACACCGCTCGGCTACGAGATCGGCGGCAACCGCAACTGGATCGAGATCGGCGGCTTCACCGCGCAGCCCTCGGAAGCGGTCAAGCTCGCGCTGGTCGTGTGGCTCGGGCTCGTGCTGACGATCAAGCAGCCGCGTCTCCTCGAATGGAAGCACGCCCTGATCCCGGTCATCCCCTTCGCCGGTCTCTCCATCGGCCTCGTCCTGCTCGGTGGCGACCTCGGTACCGTCGTGATCATGGCCCTCATCGTGTTCTCGGCGCTGTACTTCGCCGGAGTGCGACTGCGCTACATCGCGATCCCGGTGGTCGCCGGGGCCGTGCTGTTCCTCATCATGGCCGTCACGAGCGCCAACCGCATGCAGCGCATCATGGCGTTCTTCGGCGACGGCAAGGGCGACTACGAGAACGCCGACTGGCAGTCGACCCACGGCACGTGGGCCCTGGCGAACGGCGGCCTCTGGGGCGTCGGTCTCGGCAACTCGCGCGCGAAGTACGGATGGCTGCCGGCGATCTCGAACGACTTCATCTTCGCGGCGATCGGCGAGGAGCTGGGCCTCATCGGCGCCGTCCTCGTCCTCGGACTGTTCGTCTTCCTCGCCGTCATGTTCATCCGGGTGATCCGTACCAGCGACGACTCCTTCGTCCGGATCACCACCGGCGCCATCATGGCCTGGATCATCGGCCAGGCACTCGTGAACATCGGCGTCGTCCTCGGAGTCCTCCCCGTGCTCGGCGTGCCGTTACCGCTCCTGTCCTCGGGCGGCACGGCGCTGCTCACCACCCTCGTCGCGATCGGGATCGTCCTGTCGTTCGCCCGGGAGCGGGGGCGCCCCGCGTCCCAGCAGTCCCGTCGGTCACCCGCTCGACGTCCCCAATCCTCCGGAGTCACCCGATGACGACCTTCCTCCTGGCCGGCGGCGGCACCGCCGGCCATGTCAATCCGCTGTTGGCGGTGGCCGACGGCCTCCGCGCCAGAGACCCTGAGGCGACCATCCTCGTGGTCGGTACGGCGGAGGGCCTCGAGGCGCGACTCGTCCCGGAACGCGGCTACGAACTGCTCACGATCCCCAAACTGCCCTTCCCCCGCCGGCCGAACATCGATGCGCTCCGCTTCCCCGGTCGCCTCCGCCGGACGGTCGCAGCCGTGGTCGCGATGATCCGGGAGCACCGGGTGGACGTCGTGATCGGTTTCGGCGGCTACGCGGCCGCACCGGCGTACACGGCGGCCAGGCGCGCCGGTGTTCCGCTGGTCATCCACGAGGCGAACGCCCGTCCGGGCCTCGCGAACCGGCTCGGCGCGAGGTACACGCCTTACGTCGGTGTCGCCTTCCACCACACGCCCATCCGCAACGCACGCTTCGTCGGCATGCCGCTGCGTCGCGAGATCGAGGAGCTGGACCGCGAGGCGCTCCGGCCGGCGGCCCTCGCGGAGTTCGGCCTCGTGCCGGACCGACCACTGCTGCTCGTCACCGGCGGTTCGCTCGGTGCGAGACGGATCAACGCGACGATGAGCCAGAGCGCCGAAGACGTCGTCGCGGCAGGTTGGCAGGTGCTCCACATCACGGGTGCGAAGAGCGAGATCTCGGATCCCGGTGTCGACCACTACCACCTCCTCGAGTACTGCTCCCGGATGGAACTCGCCATCGCCGCCGCCGACTTCGCGGTGTCGCGTGCCGGCAGCGCCACGGTCAGCGAGCTGTGCGCGGTCGGGCTCCCGGCCGTCTACGTCCCCTATCCGGTCGGCAACGGTGAGCAGCGCTTCAACGCCGCCGACGTCGTGCGGGCCGGGGGAGCGGTTATGGTAGATGACGCGCAGTTCGTGCCGGTCTGGGTGCGTGAGCACCTCGTCCCGTTGCTGAGCGATCGGCACCGGGTGGACGACCTGGCCGCCCAATCCAAGAGCGTCGGCGTCTCCGACGGCACGGCTCGCGTCATCGCCCTCATCGATGAGGCGCTCCAACCATCGGTGCAGCGCGTGCGCGGCCGGTGATCCAGTCTTCCCAGAAAGCGTGACACCGTGATCAAGCCAGACCCCACCGTCGAGATCCCCGCCGACCTCGGCGTCGTGCACTTCGTCGGCATCGGCGGCAGCGGGATGAGCGGCATCGCCCGGTTGTTCGTGAGCGCCGGATCGCGTGTGACCGGCTCGGACGTGCGCGAGTCGAAGAACATCGACGCACTGCGCGAGCTCGGCATCCCGGTCGCCATCGGGCACGATGCACGGAACGTCGGCGACGCTGACACCCTCGTCGTGACCGGAGCGCTCTGGGCTGACAATCCCGAGTACCTGCTCGCGAAGGAACGGGGTCTCACGATCCTGCATCGATCACAGGCGCTCGCATGGCTGACCTCCGGGACGCGACTCATCTCCGTCGCGGGGGCCCACGGGAAGACGACGTCGACCGGCATGATCATCACGGCGCTCCTGGAGCTCGGTGCCGACCCCAGCTTCGTCAACGGTGGCGTGATCGAGTCCCTTGGGCTGAGCTCGGCCAGAGGCGCCGGAGAGCTGTTCGTCGTCGAGGCGGACGAGTCGGACGGTTCGTTCCTGCTCTACGACACGGCGGTCGCGCTCATCACGAACATCGACCCGGACCACTTGGACCACTACGGCTCGCTCGAAGCGTTCGAGCAGGCGTTCGTGACCTTCGCCCAGCAGGCACGCGAACTCGTCGTCATCTCCTCGGACGACGCCGGTGCGGTCCGGATCACCCCGGCGCTCCGCGAGGCCGCGGACGGCAAGCGTGTGCTGACGTTCGGAGAGGCCGCCGACGCGGACGTCCGACTGCACGACGTCGGCTCCACCGGTCCGGTCTCCTTCCAACTCAGCTACGAGGGCACCAGCTACGCGGCTACCCTCCGCGTGCCCGGGCGCCACAACGCCGTCAACGCGGCCGGCGCCTTCGCGGTCCTCGTCGGTGTCGGATTCGACCCGGCGGACGCGCTCCGAGGCATCACCGCCTTCGGCGGGACGCAGCGCCGATTCGAACTGCACGGTGTCGTCGACGGTGTGAGCGTCTACGACGACTACGCGCACCACCCCACCGAGGTCGCCGCAGCCCTCGCCGCAGCGCGCACCGTGGTCGGCGACGGACGCATCATCGCCGTCCACCAACCGCACCTGTACAGCCGGACCCGACTGTTCGCCCAGGAGTTCGCCGACGCCCTCGAACGGTACGCCGACCACACGGTCGTGCTCGAGGTCTACGGTGCGCGCGAGGACCCCGAGCCCGGCGTGACCGGTGCGACCGTGTCGACCCGGTTCTCCGACGCGGACCGCGTCGCGTACATCGACGACTGGCAGCGCGCCGCGGACTACACGGCGACGGTCGTGCGACCAGGCGACTTCGTCATCACGCTCGGATGCGGCGACGTCTACCGGATCGTTCCGCAGCTCCTCGAGGCCATCGCCGGTCGCGAGTCCGTCTGATGGGCGTCCGGTGAAGCGCCCGGACGGCTTCGACCCCGCGGCCAGTCCGCGCCCCGAGCGTCAGACACGGCCGGCGGTGTCGGCCCCGGTCGACCGTGGCGGTGTGCCCGCTGAGCCCGGCGGCGAGCAGGAGACGGACGTCATCGAGCTGGACGCCGCGCGGCTCCGGCCGAAGCGGTCGGACGCCGGCGCACCGTCCAAGCCGTCGGGCTCCACGGCGAAGGCGAAGTCGAAGTCGGCGTCAGGCACATCGACGGCGGCGCCGTCCTCGACGGTCGGAGCGAAGCCGGCGGCGACGTCCTCCGCCTCGTCTACGGCGACCATGGAGCGCCCGGACGAACCGGAGGACGAGGCGTTCCTCACCCCGCGTGAGGCCGCCAAGCTGCGACGTCGTCATGAACGCCAGGAGATCCGTCGGTTCACGGCCCGCAAGCGAGGCCGCCACCGTCCCTGGGTGATCGCCGCCGCGATCCTCGGCGTGCTGATCGTCGTCTCGCTCGCGGGCGCCTATTCGCCCCTGCTGGCCGTCCGGTCCATCGAGGTCGTCGGTGCGAGCCGGGTGAACCAGGCCGAGATCACCGAGGCGCTCAGCGACCAGCTGGGTCGCCCGCTCGCCCTGGTCGACGCTGGCGCCGTCAAGGCGGTACTCGTCGGGTACCCGCTCATCGCGAGCTACTCCCTCGAATCCCAGCCCCCGAGCACGCTCGTCGTGCGGATCGTCGAACGCGAGCCGGTGGGCGTCCTGCAATCAGGGTCGGTGTACACCCTCGTCGACGCCGCCGGGGTCACCATCGAGCGCAGCGACCAACCGATCGCCGGGTATCCCACGCTCATGGTCACCGGTGGCCCGACCTCCAAAGGCTTCGTCGCCGCGGCCGCAGTGATCCGGGCGTTGCCGACGGATCTGCGCGCCCGAGTGGCGTCCGTTTCGGCGTCGACCGCGGACGACGTCACCCTCACGCTCGTGGACTCGCCCGCCGAAGTCGTGTGGGGGAGTGCGGAGGACTCGGTCCTCAAAGCGCGGATCCTCGCGACCACGATGGCGGCCACCGACCCGTCCCAGGTGAACCAGTACGACGTGTCGTCGCCGTCCGCCGCCATCGTCCGCTGAGGAAGCGCACCGGGATATTCCCGTCGATGTGCCGACACGCCCGGAAGCGTCCCGACACGGTCGGGGCTGGGCCCTAACGTCGTGCTCAGGACAGAAAATGCATACGCAGCATAACTTTAAACCTTAACTAGAGGTTGAGAGTTCTCACGGAGGCCTGAAGTGACTACAAACCAGAACTACCTCGCCGTCATCAAGGTCGTCGGTATCGGCGGCGGCGGTGTCAACGCGGTCAACCGCATGATCGAGCTCGGCCTCCGAGGCGTGGAATTCATCGCCATCAACACGGACGCGCAAGCGCTGCTGATGAGCGATGCCGACGTCAAGCTCGACGTCGGCCGCGAGATCACCCGCGGCCTCGGCGCCGGTGCCGACCCCGAGGTCGGACGCCGCGCGGCGGAGGATCACGCCGAGGAGATCGAAGAGGCGATCGCCGGAGCCGACATGGTGTTCGTCACCGCCGGCGAGGGTGGCGGCACCGGAACCGGTGGCGCACCCGTCGTGGCGCGGATCGCGAAGTCGATCGGTGCGCTGACCATCGGTGTCGTCACGAAGCCCTTCGGCTTCGAGGGTCGTCGCCGTCAGGCCCAGGCCGAGCTCGGCGTCGCCCGCCTGAAGGAGGAGGTCGACACGCTCATCGTCGTGCCGAACGACCGCCTGCTGGAGATCAGCGACCGCGGCATCAGCATGCTCGAGGCGTTCGCGACCGCCGACCAGGTACTCCTCGCCGGTGTCCAGGGCATCACCGACCTCATCACCACCCCCGGCCTCATCAACCTCGACTTCGCCGACGTCAAGTCGGTCATGCAGGGAGCCGGCTCCGCCCTCATGGGTATCGGCTCCTCGCGCGGCGCGGACCGTGCCATCAAGGCGGCTGAACTCGCCGTCGCCTCCCCGCTGCTCGAAGCGAGCATCGAGGGTGCCCACGGTGTCCTGCTGTCCATCCAGGGTGGCTCGAACCTCGGTATCTTCGAGATCAACGACGCCGCCAAGCTCGTCCAGGAGGCCGTGCACCCCGAGGCGAACATCATCTTCGGTGCGGTCGTCGACGACACCCTCGGCGACGAGGTGCGCGTCACGGTCATCGCCGCCGGATTCGACGGTGGCGAGCCCCTCACCAGGACGGCGGCCTCGCCTGCCGACGCGGTCATCTCGGGCGGCGTCATGAGCACCTCGGACGAGGCACCCAGTGCTCCGATCAGCACCTCGGCCAGCGCGGCCTCCGAGTCGTCCGAGCACCGCTCGGCACCTGCTGCGGCGCCGGTCGCCTCCGGCGGTGACTGGGGCTCCAGGCAGAACGCGTCCTCGCCCTTCTCCGGCGCGACGCACCGCCAGCCTGAAGCGGTCGTCGAGACCGCCGTCGTCGACCCCTCGTTCGACGACGAGGGCGAGCTGGACATCCCCGACTTCCTGAAGTAGTGGGCGGCGACTCGATCACCCCGGCCGGATCGGGCTCTTCGGAGCCCGATCCGGCTCTGGTCGATCGCCTCGCGGCGATCCGCGGCCGCGTCGCAGACGCCGCCCGGGCGGCCGGCCGCTCCCACGAGCCGACGCTCATCGTCGTGACGAAGTTCCATCCGGTCGCACTCGTGCAGCAGCTCGCGGCCGCGGGGATCACCGACGTGGGGGAGAACCGACACCCGGAGGCCCGAGACAAGGCCGAGGCGGCCGCCGGACTCGGGTTGCGGTGGCACTTCATCGGCCAGTTGCAGACGAACAAGGCCAAGCAGGTGCGCCGATACGTCGACGCTGTGCACTCGGTGGACCGCCCCGAACTCCTGCGCGCGCTGTCATCACCGGACCGCCTCCTCGAGGTGTTCCTCCAGGTGAACCTGACCGACGACCCGGGTCGCGGCGGTGTGGTCGGCGATGCGGCGCTGGAAGCGCTCGCCACGGAGACGCTCGAAGCCCAAGGCGTCCTCCTGCGAGGTGTGATGGCCGTCGCCCCGCTCGACGAGCCACCGGCCGATGCGTTCGCGCGCGTCGTCGCGGCGTCCGCGCGGGTGCGATCCCTCGCTCCGCAGGCCGACGGTCTGTCGATCGGGATGAGCCACGACTACGTCGAGGCGATCGAAGCGGGCGCGACACACCTACGCATCGGCACGGCAATCACCGGGAATCGTCCGGTGTGACGTTAATCTCGAAGGTGCAAGGACCGCAGATCACGGAGGAAACGATGTCGAACCCACTGAAGAAGACCATGGTGTACCTCGGGCTCGCCGACGATGATCTCGAGTACGAGCAGCAGCACGCTGCCCAGGCCGAGCCCACGCAGCAGGCCGAGCCTCGCCGGGCGGAACGTCCTGAGCGCGCAGAGCGGGTCGAGCGCGTCGAGAAGGCCGCTCCCGTGACCCCGCTGCGCAAGCCGGTCCCGGTCCGTCAGCCGGTCGCCCCGAGCTCCGACCTCAACGAGATCCTCACGGTGCACCCCAAGCAGTACCGCGACGCTCAGATCATCGCCGAGAGCTTCCGCGACGGTGTGCCGGTCATCATCAACCTCTCCCAGATGAGCGACGGCGACGCCCGACGCCTCATCGACTTCGCCAGTGGCCTCTCACAGGGCCTCTACGGGAAGATCGAGCGAGTGACGAGCAAGGTCTTCCTGCTCTCGCCCGAACACGTCGCCGTTTCCGGCGACAACGGGCAGGGTGCACCGGAAGCGACCGAGGCGACCTTCTTCGCTCAGTCATAATCGAGGGGTGGCTTCTCTCATCTCCGTGATCGGCACGATCCTCTATCTCGCGCTGCTCCTGTACTTCTTCGTCCTCTGGGCGCGGTTCATCCTCGACCTGGCTCGGGTGCTCCGCCCGCAGTGGCGACCGTCGGGCGTCGGCCTGGTCCTCGCCGAGCTGAGTTTCACGGTAACCGACCCGCCGATCCGGTTCTTCCGCCGCGTCCTGCCGCGCGTCGCGGTCGGTCCCGTCGCGCTCGACTTCGGTTGGACGCTGACGATGCTGTGTTGCATCATCGCGATGACGCTCGTCCAGCTCCTGTAGCCGCCGACGTCGATGCCCGCGCAGGGTTCACGACGATTGTGCGGCTACGATAGAACGCCCGTCACCTGACGGGAAGCTCCGACGCTGACAACATGTCTCACCCACTGGGTCAGACTTTGCTAGCGTGGGGGCGTTGTACACAGATTTTCGATTCGACAGTGAAGGTGGTTCGCTATGGCGCTCACTCCCGAAGACGTGGTCCAGAAGCGGTTTCAGCAGACCAAGTTCCGCGAAGGCTACGACCAGGACGAGGTGGACGACTTCCTCGACGAGGTCGTCGTCGAACTGCGTCGCCTCATCCAGGAGAAGGACGAGGTCCAGCAGAAGCTGACCGCGGCCGAGGCCAAGGTCGCCGAGCTGCAGAAGGGCGGCTCCTCCGCTCCCGCCGCGCTCGCGAAGGCTGAGCCCGCTCCCGCACCGGCTCCGGTCGTCGCACCCGCGGCGGCTCCTGCCGCCGAGTCGACCGACAACACGGCCGAGAGCTCCAACAACCTCCTGCAGCTGGCGCGCCGCCTGCACGACGAGCACGTCGCAGAGGGCGCTCAGCGTCGCGACGCACTCATCGCCGAAGGTCACGCGACCGCAGCACGTGTCGTCGCCGAGGCCGAGGCCAAGCAGCGCGCACAGATGCAGATCCTCGAGCAGGAGCGCTCCGTGCTGGAGCACAAGATCGACGAGCTGCGCAACTTCGAGCGTGAGTACCGCTCGCAGCTCCGCAGCTACATCGAGGGTCAGCTGAAGGACCTCGACGCCTCGTCGTCGAGCTCCGCTCCCGATGCGAAGTCCGGCGTCACCGCCGACAGCGCAGCGGTCTAGCGCAGACACCCGGTTGTCTCCCGCATCACCGTCGAAGGCCAGCGCCAGGACTCTCGCAGTCCTGGCGCTGGTTGCCGTCGTGGCCTATTCGGCCGATCAGTTCACGAAGTTCCTCGTCACCACCAACCTGACGGTCGGTGAGTCCGTCCCCGTCTTCGGGCAGGCGCTGGTCCTGTACTTCGTCAAGAATTCGGGTGCCGCCTTCTCGCTGGGGGCGGGTTACACCTGGATCTTCTCGATCCTCGCCGCGGTGGTCGTCGTCGTCATCGTCTGGTTCGCGCGCCGCATCCGTTCGCGCGCCTGGGCGATCGTCTTCGGTCTGCTCCTCGGCGGCGTGCTCGGCAACCTGACCGACCGCCTCTTCCGCGAGCCGTCCTTCGGCCTCGGCCACGTCGTCGACTTCATCTCGACGCCCTGGATGCTCCCCGCGATCTACAACGTCGCCGACATCTGCATCGTGGTCAGCATGGCGCTGTTCATCCTTCTGACGCTCTTCGGCGTCAACCTAGACGGCACGCGCACGACGCGCGCGAGCGAGCGGGCAGCCCAGGAGGCGGAGGACCGTGAGGCTGCAGCAGACACGGACCCCCTCGATCCCGCGGAGCCCGGCGACGCGAGCCCGGACGCAGGTCGCCGGTGAACGAGTCCCGCAGTCTGTACGTCCCCGACGGACTCGACGGCGAGCGCGTCGACGCCGGACTCGCCAAGCTCCTGGGCTTCTCGCGCAGCTATGCGGCCGAGGTGGCCGTGGCCGGCGGAGTGGCCATGAACGGGAAGTCGGTCGACAAGTCCGATCGCCTGCTCGGAGGCGCCTGGCTCGAGATCGAATGGACGCCTCGACGGGAGGCCGTGATCGTCCCGATCGCGGTCCCCGACCTCGGCATCGTCCACGACGACGACGAGATCGTCGTCGTCGACAAGCCTGCGGGCGTCGCGGCGCATCCCTCGGTCGGTTGGGAGGGACCGACGGTGCTCGGTGCCCTTGCGGCTGCGGGCTTCCGCATCTCGACCTCCGGAGCCGCCGAGCGCGCGGGCATCGTCCATCGGCTGGACGCCGGGACGAGCGGCCTCATGGTCGTCGCGAAGACCGAGCGGGCCTACACCTGGCTCAAGCGGGCCTTCCACGACCGCGAGGTCGAGAAGATCTACCGCGCTGTGGTGCAGGGGCACCCCGATCCACTCGCGGGCACCATCGACGGACCGATCGGCCGCCATCCGCGTCACGACTGGCGGTTCGCCGTGACCGCCGACGGCAAGCCGTCGATCACCCACTACGAGACGCTCGAGGCGTTCCCGTACGCCTCGCTGCTCGAGGTGCACCTGGAGACCGGCCGCACCCACCAGATCCGCGTGCACATGGCGGCCCAGCGGCACCCCTGCGTCGGCGACACGATGTACGGAGCCGACGCTGCGCTCTCAGCGCGGCTGGGGCTCACCCGCCAGTGGCTCCACGCCACGAAGCTGGGGTTCGCCCACCCGGCCACGGGGGAGTTCGTGCGGTTCGAGGCTGCCTATCCGGCGGACCTCCAGCACGCCCTGTCCGTGCTCGAACTCGACTGAGCCGACGCCCAGCCCTCCCGTCGCCATGCGTGACGACGTCGCAGGAGTCGACCGTCAGCGGTGACGGTTAGGCTGGATCACAGACCACCTCGGCGTCCGCGCCGAACCCCACAGCACGATCCCCGGAGGCGCCGTCCGTGCCCACGTCCACCGATTCGTTCGTCCATCTGCACGTCCACAGCGAGTATTCGATGCTCGACGGAGCAGCCCGCGTGAAGCCGCTCATCCAGGCCGCGGTCGAGCAGGGCATGCCCGCCGTCGCCGTGACCGACCACGGCAACATGTTCGGCGCCTTCGACTTCTGGCGCACGGCGACCGATGCCGGGATCAAGCCGATCATCGGGACCGAGGCGTACATCACCCCGGGGACCGCGCGCGGTGACCGGACGCGGATCAAGTGGGGCGACGGCGGGGGAGACGACGTCTCCGGCGCCGGCGCCTACACGCACATGACCTTGCTCTCGGAGACGACCGAGGGGATGCACAACCTCTTCCGGCTCTCGTCGAAGGCGTCGATCGAGGGGTACTACTTCAAGCCGCGCATGGACCGGGAGATCCTGAGCCAGTACAGCGCCGGTCTCATCGCGACGACCGGCTGCCCGAGCGGCGAGGTGCAGACGAGACTCCGTCTCGGCCAGTACGACGAAGCGGTCAAGGCCGCTGCGGACTTCCGCGACATCTTCGGCGCGGAGAACTACTTCTGCGAGATCATGGACCACGGGCTCGGGATCGAGCGCCGGATCATGGCCGATCTCATCAGGCTGTCGAAAGACCTCGGTCTCCCGCTCCTCGCGACGAACGACCTCCACTACACGCACGCCGCGGACGCCAAAGCGCACGCCGCCCTCCTCTGCGTGCAGTCCGGTTCCACGCTCAACGACCCGAACCGCTTCAAGTTCGACGCCGACGAGTTCTACCTGAAGTCCGCGGATGAGATGCGCCGGCTGTTCCGCGAGTACCCCGAGGCGTGCGACAACACCCTCGCGATCGCCGAGCGGTGCGACGTCGCCTTCGACACCTCGGCCAACTACATGCCGCGGTTCCCCGTGCCGGAGGGCGAGAACGAGGAGAGCTGGTTCATCAAGGAGGTCGAGACCGGGCTGAACCTGCGGTACCCGAACGGGATCCCCGCCGACGTCCGGGAACGGGCGAACTACGAGACGCGTGTCATCGTGCAGATGGGTTTCCCCGGGTACTTCCTCGTCGTCGCCGACTTCATCCAGTGGTCAAAGCGCAACGGCATCCGCGTCGGGCCCGGTCGTGGTTCCGGTGCGGGGTCCATGGCGGCGTACGCGATGCAGATCACCGACCTCGACCCACTCCGCCACGGGCTCATCTTCGAGCGGTTCCTCAACCCCGACCGCGTGTCGATGCCCGACTTCGACGTCGACTTCGACGACCGCCGACGCGGCGAGGTCATCAAGTACGTCACCGAGAAGTACGGCGACGAGCGCGTCGCGCAGATCGTCACGTACGGCACCATCAAGGCCAAGCAGGCGCTCAAGGACTCGTCGCGCGTCCTCGGCTTCCCGTTCGGCATGGGCGACAAGCTGACGAAGGCGATGCCGCCGGCGGTCATGGGCAAGGACATCCCGCTCGAGGGCATCCTCGACACCAAGCACCCGCGGTACAAGGAGGCGGTCGACCTCCGTGGCATCCTCGACACCGACCCGGAGGCCCGGACCGTCTTCGAGACCGCGCTCGGCATCGAGAACCTGAAGCGTCAGTGGGGCGTGCACGCGGCCGGCGTGATCATGTCGAGCGACCCGCTCATCGACATCATCCCGATCATGAAGCGCGAGCAGGACGGCCAGATCGTCACGCAGTTCGACTACCCGGCGTGCGAGTCCCTCGGATTGATCAAGATGGACTTCCTCGGGTTGCGCAACCTGACGATCATCAACGACGCCCTCGACAACATCAAGAGCAACCGCGATCTCGACCTCGTCCTCGAGGATCTCGAGCTCGACGACCGCGGCGCCTACGAACTCCTGTCCCGAGGCGACACCCTCGGGGTGTTCCAACTCGACGGCGGACCGATGCGCGCGCTGCTGCGCCTCATGAAGCCCGACAACTTCGAGGACATCTCGGCGCTGATCGCCCTGTACCGGCCCGGGCCGATGGGCGCGAACTCGCACACGAACTACGCGCTGCGGAAGAACGGCCTGCAGGAGATCACCCCGATCCATCCGCAGCTCGAGGAACCGCTCTCCGAGATCCTGTCGACGAGCTACGGCCTCATCATCTATCAGGAGCAGGTGATGGCGATCGCGCAGAAGGTCGCCGGCTTCTCCCTCGGACAGGCCGACATCCTCCGTCGTGCGATGGGCAAGAAGAAGAAGTCCGAACTGGACAAGCAGTTCGAGGGCTTCTCCGGCGGCATGGTCGCGAACGGCTTCTCGATGGAGGCCGTCAACAAGCTGTGGGAGATCCTCCTCCCGTTCTCGGACTACGCCTTCAACAAAGCGCACTCCGCCGCCTACGGGGTCATCTCCTACTGGACGGCGTACCTCAAGGCGCACTACCCGGCCGAGTACATGGCCGGTCTGCTGACGAGTGTCGGCGATTCCAAGGACAAGATGGCGCTCTACCTCAACGAGTGCCGCCGCATGGGGATCCAGGTCCTGCCGCCCGACGTCAACGAGTCCATCGGGTTCTTCGCCGCAGTCGGGGAGGACATCCGGTTCGGTCTGGGTGCCGTCCGCAACGTCGGTTCGAACGTCGTGGAGCTGATCCGGCAGGCACGCGAGCGCGAGGGCCGGTTCACCTCCTTCCACGACTTCCTCCGCAAGGTGCCGCTGCCGGTGGCGAACAAGCGGACCATCGAGTCGCTCATCAAGGCCGGCGCGTTCGACTCCATGGGCGACAGCAGACGTGCGCTCTACGAGATCCACGAGGACGCCGTCGACTCGGTCGTGAAGGACAAGCGTGCCGAGGCGTCCGGGAGCATCGGCTTCGACTTCGACAGCCTGTTCGCCGAGGTCGGCGAGGTGCCGCTCGCGAGCGTCCCCGCGCGTCCCGACTGGAGCAAGCGCGACAAGCTCAACTTCGAGCGGGAGATGCTGGGGCTGTACGTCTCGGACCACCCGCTGGCCGGACTCGAGATCGAGTTGGCGAAGCACGCCACGACGACCATCACCGACCTCATGACCTCCGAGGGCATGGACGGCGAGACCGTCGTGATCTCGGGGCTCGTCACGAGTGTCCAGCATCGGATCGCCAAGGCCTCCGGCAACCAGTACGGCATGATCCAGGTCGAGGACTTCGGCGGCGAGATGACCGCCATGTTCATGGGCAAGGCGTATCAGGAGTTCGCCTCCGAACTCGTCGGCGACTCGATCGTGGTGGTCCGCGGACGGGTCAGTGTCCGAGACGACGGGATGAACCTCCACGCGTACAGCATCTTCTCGCCCGAACTGCCAGAGGCCGGTGCCGACCGCATGCTCCAGCTGTCGATGGCGGACGCCCGGGCGACGACCGAGACGGTGACCACGCTCAGCGACGTCCTGACGCGGCACGCCGGGTCGACCGAGGTCCGGTTGAAGCTCATCCGAGGCGAGATCGCGCGGGTGTTCGAGCTGCCCCATCGCGTCAGTCTCTCGTCCGGACTCTTCGGCGAGCTGAAGTCCCTGCTCGGCCCGAACTGTCTCGGCTGACCCCGCTGGGGCGCTGGCGGCAGCCGGGACGGACCGCTGCGGACGATAGGCTGTGACGGCCATGATCACCACCATTGACCTCAGGGGAGTGCGGCCGAGCCGCACCGAGCTCCTGGACATGCTGCCCCGTCCCGTCGTCGACATCACCGCGGCAGCGCATGCCGCTCAGACGCTGATCGACGACGTCCGAGCGGACGGTTCCGAGGCCCTCTCGGCGCAGGCGGACCGGTTCGACGGGGGACGCCCTGAGCGGATCCGCGTCCCACAGGCCGAGATCGACGCCGCCGTCACGGCACTCGAGCCGGCCGTGCGCGCCGCGCTCGTGGAGGCCATCGACCGGGTCCGGACCGCCACGAGAGCGCAGGTCCCGCCGGAGCGTACGACCGAACTCGGCGACGGCGCGACCGTCGTGCAGCGCTGGGCCCCGGTCGGTCGCGTCGGCCTCTACGTCCCGGGCGGGAAGGCCGTCTACCCCTCGAGTGTGGTCATGAACGTCGTGCCGGCCCAGGAGGCCGGCGTCGGTTCCGTGGCGCTCGCTTCGCCCCCGCAGCGCGAGTTCGGCGGGCGCGTCCACCCGACGATCCTCGGCGCCGCCGGGCTGCTCGGGGTGACCGAGGTCTACGCCATGGGTGGTGCCGGAGCGATCGGTGCGTTCGCCTACGGAGTACCCGACCTCGCCCTCGATCCTGTCGACGTCGTGACCGGCCCGGGCAACATCTTCGTGGCGGCCGCCAAGCGCCTCGTGAAGGGGCAGGTGGGGATCGATGCCGAGGCTGGGACCACCGAGATCCTGGTCATCGCGGACGCCGGCGCCGATGCCCGGCTCGTCGCGGCCGACCTCGTGAGCCAGGCGGAACACGACGAGGCGGCGGCATCGCTGCTCGTCACCGACAGCGCGACGCTCGCGACCGCGGTGGAGGAGTGGCTGCAGCGGTACGCCGCAGGCACGCGTCACGGATCGCGCGTCGTCGAGGCCCTGGGCGGACCGCAGTCGGCGATCGTGCTCGTCGACGACCTGGAGGCGGCCGTGGCGTTCAGCAACGCGTACGGGCCGGAGCACCTCGAGGTGCAGACGCGCGACCCGGAGTCGCTCCTCGGCTCCATCACGAACGCCGGCGCGATCTTCCTCGGCGATCACACCCCGGTGAGCCTCGGAGACTACCTGGCCGGGTCGAACCACGTCCTCCCGACGGGCGGCCAGGCGCGGTTCTCCTCGGGCCTCGGAGCGTTCACCTTCCTCCGGCCGCAGCAGGTCGTCCGGTACGACGAACCGGCGCTCCGCGAGGTCTCGGCCCACATCGTGGCCCTCTCGGGCTCGGAGGACCTGCCGGCGCACGGCGAGGCGGTGACGGCCCGCTTCGGGCTCGTCGATGCCGAGATCCGTGCGGCCGACGACACCACCGCCCCCACCGCCCCCGAGGGAGCCCGCTGATGTACTGCCCGTTCTGCCGCCACCCTGACTCCCGGGTGATCGACTCCCGCACCAGCGACGACGGACTCGCCATCCGCCGACGTCGGCAGTGCCCTGAGTGCGGGAGGCGCTTCAGCACCATGGAGACCTCGAGTCTGGGTGTGATCAAGCGTTCCGGCGTGGTTGAGCCCTTCAGCCGGGAGAAGGTCGTGAGCGGTGTCCGCAAGGCTTGCCAGGGTCGCCCGGTGACGGACTCGGACCTCGCCGTCCTGGCTCAGCGGGTGGAGGAGTCCATCCGCGCCACCGGCGCGTCGCAGATCGACGCGAACGACATCGGTCTGGCGATCCTCGCGCCGTTGCGGGAGCTGGACGAGGTCGCGTACCTCCGCTTCGCCAGTGTCTACCAGGCCTTCGAATCGCTCGACGACTTCGAGTCCGCGATCGCGCTGCTCCGCGTCGAGCACGCTTCCGGTGCCGCCCCCGTGCCGTCCGAGGAGCTCTGAGCCGTGTACCGCTTCCTCTTCGCCCAGGTGCTGTCCAAGCTCGATCCCGAACGCGCACACCACCTGGCCTTCGACGTCATCCGCGCGCTTCCCGCGACCGGCCTCGGCCCCGCCATCAGGCGCTGGACGCTGCCGCGACTCGACCAGTCGGTGGAGACGCTGGGGCTGCGGTTCGAGACCCCGTTCGGTGTCGCCGCCGGTTTCGACAAGGACGGCAAGGGCGTCCTCGGTCTCGGACTCCTCGGGTTCGGCCATGTCGAGGTGGGCACGATCACGGCGATCCCGCAGCCGGGCAATCCCAAGCCCCGACTGTTCCGACTCATCGCCGATCGGGCGGTCGTCAACCGCATGGGCTTCAACAACGGCGGAGCCGACCAGGCCAGGCGTCGGCTCGAACGGACCGCACGGGTGAGCCGCCGACCCGTCCTCGGCGTGAACATCGGCAAGAGCCGTGTCGTGGACGTCGCCGACGCCACGGCCGACTACGTCCGGAGCGCGACGCTCCTCGCGCCCGTGGCCGACTACCTCGTGGTCAACGTCAGCTCGCCGAACACCCCGGGACTCCGAGGCCTCCAGGAGCTCGACCAGCTCGCGCCGCTGCTCGAGGCCGTCCGTGCCGCCGCCGGTTCGACGCCGTTGCTCGTCAAGATCGCACCCGACCTCAGCGATGCGGAGGTCGACCGCATCGCAGAGCTGGTCGTGGAACTCGGCCTGGACGGCGTCATCGCGACGAACACGACCATCTCGCGCGACGGACTGACCACCGATCCCGCCATCGTCGAGGCGGCCGGGGCCGGTGGACTGTCCGGAGCACCGCTGGCCGCCCGCTCGCTCGTCGTCCTGCGGCGCATCCGGGCCATCGTGCCCCCGGAGTTGTGCGTCATCTCGGTCGGAGGCGTCGACACCGCCGAAGACGTCCAGGAGCGCTTGGACGCGGGAGCAACCCTGGTGCAGGGCTACACGGCGTTCCTCTACCGCGGGCCGCTCTGGGCGAGGCACATCAACCGCGGGCTCGACCGACTGGCTCGGAACGCCCGCTGAGCGGCACCACCCGCAATCGACGACGAACGCCCGCCGGTCTTGGACCGGCGGGCGTTCGGTTTCGCGGGACTACTTGTTGGGGAACTGACCGCGCTTGACCTGCGGCTTCGGCAGACGGAGCGGGCGCAGCTGCAGCGCGCGCATGGCGGCGTACCAGCGCACGCCTCGCTCGTCCTGCCCGAACTTCGCCCGCAGCGCCTTCCGGACGCGGAAGCCGAGGAAGAAGCAGTCGGCGATCGCGATGATGAAGAACACCCAGAGGGTGAGCATGCCGTAGACCTGGATCTCGGGCACCGGCATGAACGTCAGGATGATCACGAGGAACATCACCGGGATCATGAACTCACCGATGTTGAACCGGGCGTCGACGTAGTCGCGGACGAACTTCTTCTGCGGGCCGCGCTCGCGTGCCGGGAGGAACTTGTCGTCGCCGGCGGCCATGCCGGCCTGCGCCCGCCGCCGTGCCTCGGCCTGCTGCGCCTTCGCCGCCTTCGAGGCCTCCTTGCGGTCGGAGGGGACGAGTGGACGCTTGTTCTGCGCCTCGCGTTCCGCCCGGGACGGGGTCGGTCGACCCTTCGCCTCCTTGGCGCCGCGGGCGAGGCGCTCAGCCGTCTGCGCTGCGGTCTCGACGATCGGCTCTGATGCCGGGGTGCTCTGCTGTTTGGCCACGATGGAACGTCCTTGATTCGGGGATTCCCTTAAGATTACTCGCATGACGACAGGTACCACGACGGAATCGACCCAAGACCCACGCAACGACCAGGAAGTCCTCGATCGGCTGCGCGAATCCGTCGCCGGTGCGTTGCCGTCGTCGATAGCCGATCTGTCGGCGCTCGTCCGTATCCCCTCGGTGTCGTGGTCGGCGTTCGACGCGGCCGAGGTGACGCGGAGTGCCGAGGCGGTCGCGGAGCTCGCACGCGGTCTCGGTGTCTTCGACGAGGTCTCGGTGCGGCGGTCCGCCATTGACGGCGGAGCGGAGCTCGGGCAGCCCGCCGTGCTGGCCCGCCGCGAACCACGGAACGGCCGACCGACCGTGCTGCTCTACGCGCACCACGACGTCCAGCCCCCCGGAAGCGACGACAAGTGGGACTCGCCGCCGTTCGAGCCGACCGTCCGTGACGGCCGCATCTACGGACGGGGCGCGGCTGACGACAAGGCCGGCGTCATGTCCCACATCGCCGCGATCCGAGCCGTCACCGAGGTCCTCGGTTCCGACCTCGACCTCGGTATCGTGCTGTTCATCGAGGGCGAGGAGGAGTTCGGCTCGCGGTCCTTCGGTTCCTTCCTGGAGGAGCACCGCGACACCCTCGCTGCGGACGTGATCGTCGTCGCCGACAGCGACAACTGGGACGAGCGGACGCCGGCGCTGACGATCGGTCTGCGCGGCAACGTCACGTTCCGGCTGCGCGTGAAGACCCTCGACCACGCCTCCCACTCCGGGATGCTCGGGGGAGCGGTGCCGGACGCGATGCTGGCCGCGGTCACCCTGCTCGCGACACTGTGGGACGCGGACGGTTCGGTGGCGGTCGCCGGACTCACCTCGCACGACGCCGTCACCCCGGAGTTCGACGAGGCGCAGCTCCGCGCCGAGTCAGGTCTGTCCGAGGGGGTCACGCCGATCGGACGCGGCTCGATCCTCAGCCGGATCTGGTCGCAGCCCGCGATCACCGTCACGGGCATCGACGCACCGTCGGTGGCCAACGCCTCGAACACGCTCATCCCGGAGGTGTCGGTTCGCATCAGTGCGCGGATCGCCCCCGGGCAGGATCCGGCCGAGGCCTACCGTGCACTCGAGGCCCACCTCCTCGCCAACAGCCCGTTCGGCGCGCAGCTGACGATCGACGAGGTCGACCAGGGGAGCCCGTTCCTCGTGGACACGAGCGGTTGGGCCGTCGCCGAGGCGAAGCGCGCCATGGCCGACGCCTGGGAGGTCGAGCCCGTGGAGACGGGTGTCGGCGGATCGATCCCGTTCATCGCCGACCTCGTCCGGGTCTTCCCGGACGCCCAGATCCTCGTCACCGGTGTCGAGGACCCGCACTCGCGCGCCCACAGCCCGAACGAGTCGCTGCACCTCGGCGTCTTCCAGAAGGCGATCCTCACAGAGGCGGTGCTCCTCGCTCGCCTGGCGGCCGCACCCCGTCCGTCCTCGGACGCGTAGACGCGACGGACGCGCCGCCGCACTTCCAGGGGTGCGTCCGTCGCGGCAGGCGGTAGAATCTCACACAGGCGTCGACCCGGCGCCGCCAGACCTCGCGAGGAGCATCATGAGCGACACCATCCTGACCGAGACCAAGATCGACGCGGCTCACGGCGTCGGCCTGTCCGACACGGCGGCGCAGAAGGTCAAGAGCCTCCTCGAGCAGGAGGGTCGCGACGACCTCCGTCTCCGCGTGGCCGTGCAGCCGGGTGGATGCTCGGGCCTCATCTACCAGCTGTACTTCGACGAGCGCATGCTCGACGGCGACGCCACGGTCGACTTCGACGGCGTCGAGGTCATCGTCGACAAGATGAGCGTCCCCTACCTCGACGGCGCCAAGATCGACTTCGAGGACACCATCCAGAAGCAGGGGTTCACCATCGACAACCCCAACGCCGAGGGCAGCTGCGCCTGCGGCGACAGCTTCCACTGAGCCAGATTCTTCCTGAAGGGGAAATTGCCCGGTCCCGGGTGGTTTCCCCTTCGTCATTCCGGTCACGATCCCGCACCGCGGACGCGAATGGTCCGGCGTTCACCGCCCATCCCCACTAGACTGGGGGGCGATCCACAGGTGTGTATTCGAAAGGTTTCAGAGGTGCGCTCGACTCGTCGTCTCAGATGGGCTGCCATTCCGGTCGCAGCCACACTCGCCATAGTCCTGGCGGGTTGTACGCAGGCGGAACTGCATGGTTACCTGCCGGGATTCGTCGAGGGCGAATCTCCCGTCACGAACCATACGGACCGCATCGCGGGCCTGTGGGTGACGGCATGGCTGGTGCTGCTCGCAGTCGGCGTCATCACGTGGGGGCTCATCATCTGGGCCGTCATCGTGTACCGACGCCGCAAGGGGCAGACCGGTCTCCCGGTCCAGCTGCGGTACAACATGCCGATCGAGATCTTCTACACGATCGTCCCGCTCATCCTGGTGCTCGGCTTCTTCGCCTTCACGGCGCGCGACCAGAACGCGATCGAGACCCAGTACGAGGATCCCGACGTGGCCATCGAGGTCTTCGCCAAGCAGTGGGCGTGGGACTTCGTGTACGACGAGGCCGTCGACGGCCAGGACGTCTGGACCGCAGGCGTGCAGGCCGATGAGAAGCCCGGTGGCGTCATCGACCAGGACGCACTCCCCACGCTCTACCTGCCCGTCGGCAAGACGGTGAAGATCGCGCTGCAGTCGCGCGACGTCATCCACTCCTTCTGGGTCATCGACTTCCTCTACAAGAAGGACATGATCCCGGGCAAGACGAACTACATGTCCTTCACCCCTGAGCGCGAGGGCACGTACGCCGGCAAGTGCGCCGAGCTCTGCGGCGAGTACCACTCGCTCATGCTCTTCAACGTGAAGGTCGTCTCGCAGGCCGAGTACGACAAGCACCTCGAAGACCTGGCCGAGTCGGGCAACATCGGCGACTACGGCACGGCATACGACCGCAACAGCAACCTCCCCGGCACCAAGGCGCCGGCAGGTCTCGAAGAGCACGGAGACGGGGAATGACCTCCACCACGCTTCCCGCAGGCCAGGCGAGCGTCGTCGGACGCACGTCGGTCGAGCGCAAGGGCAACATCCTGGTCAAGTGGATCACCTCCACCGACCACAAGACCATCGGGTACATGTACCTGATCGCCTCGTTCATCTTCTTCTGCCTCGGCGGCGTGATGGCGCTCATCATCCGCGCCCAGCTCTTCGAGCCCGGCGGCACGATCGTGGAGACCAAGGAGCAGTACAACCAGCTCTTCACGATGCACGGCACGATCATGCTCCTCATGTTCGCGACGCCGCTCTTCGCAGGGTTCGCGAACGCGCTCATGCCGCTGCAGATCGGCGCACCGGACGTCGCCTTCCCGCGACTGAACGCCTTCGCGTTCTGGCTCTACGCCTTCGGTAGCCTCATCGCCGTCGGTGGCTTCCTCACCCCGCAGGGTGCCGCCGCCTTCGGCTGGTTCGCCTATGCGCCACTGTCGAGTACGACGTTCTCGCCAGGGCTCGGAGGCAATCTCTGGGTCCTCGGACTGGCGCTCAGCGGCTTCGGCACCATCCTCGGTGGCGTCAACTTCATCACCACGATCATCACGATGCGCGCCCCCGGCATGACGATGTTCCGCATGCCGATCTTCACGTGGAACGTCCTCGTGACGTCCATCCTCGTCCTGATGGCGTTCCCGGTGCTCGCGGCGGCCCTCTTCGGCCTTGCCGCGGACCGCGTGTTCGACGCCCACATCTACGACGCGGCCAACGGCGGCGTCATCCTGTGGCAGCACCTGTTCTGGTTCTTCGGGCACCCCGAGGTCTACATCATCGCGCTGCCGTTCTTCGGCATCGTGTCCGAGATCTTCCCGGTGTTCAGCCGCAAGCCGATCTTCGGCTACAAGACCCTGATCTACGCGACGATCGCGATCGCGGCCCTCTCCGTGACGGTGTGGGCACACCACATGTACGTCACCGGATCGGTGCTCCTGCCGTTCTTCGCCCTCATGACGATGCTCATCGCGGTTCCGACCGGCGTGAAGATCTTCAACTGGCTGGGCACGATGTGGCGCGGTTCGGTGACCTTCGAGACCCCGATGCTCTGGTCGATCGGCTTCCTGATCACCTTCGTCTTCGGTGGACTCACCGGTGTCATCCTCGCTTCGCCGCCGCTCGACTTCCACGTCTCCGACTCCTACTTCGTCGTGGCGCACTTCCACTACGTCGTGTTCGGCACGGTCGTGTTCGCCATGTTCGCCGGCTTCTACTTCTGGTGGCCGAAGTGGACGGGCAAGATGCTCAACGAGAAGCTCGGCTACTGGCACTTCTGGCTGCTCTTCATCGGCTTCCACACGACGTTCCTCATCCAGCACTGGTTGGGCGTCATCGGGTTCCCGCGCCGCTACGCGACGTACTCGCCTGAGGACGGCTTCACCTGGATGAACCAGCTGTCGACCGTGGGCTCGTTCATCCTCGCCATCTCGCTGCTGCCCTTCTTCCTGAACGTGTACATCACGATCCGGAAGGCTCCTCGAGTCACCGAGGACGACCCGTGGGGGTACGGTGGATCGCTCGAGTGGGCGACCAGCTCGCCTCCGCCGCGTCACAACTTCGTCTCCATACCGCGCATCCGCTCGGAGCGCCCGGCCTTCGACCTCCACCACCCCGAGGTCGGTATCCCGGTCGGCGTCGGTCCCGCGAAGGACGCACCTGACGCACCCACGCTCGACATCGACGCCGGAAAGGTGAAGTAGCCGCCATGCGCGCCAATATCATCCTCTTCACGATCCTGACGGTGTTCTGCGCCCTCCTCTGTGCGGTCTACACGGTGTGGTCGCTCGTCGACCCGCTGCACGGCCGGGTCGAATGGGTCGGCACGGTCACCCTGGCTCTCGCCGCGATCCTGAGCGCCTTCCTCGGCTTCTACCTCAGCCGGGTGCACAAGAGCCAGGGCGCCGAGCTCCCCGAGGACACGCTGACGGCGAACATCGACGACGGCGACCCGGAGATCGGGCACTTCAGCCCGTGGAGCTGGTGGCCCATCATCCTCGCCGGTGCGTGTGGTCTGCTCGTACTCGGTCTGGCGGTCGGGTTCTGGATCGCGATCATCGGCATCCCGCTGGTCGTCATCGCGGTCGTCGGTTGGAACTACGAGTACTACCGCGGATACTTCGCACGCTGATGGTCGCCTCGTTCAGCATCCGTCGCGGTCAGCCCGACGACCGTTCAGCCGTCTTCGCGCTGGCCGGCCAGCTGATCACCGGGTCCATCCCTCCTGCGGCGGACGACTTCATGGCCGCGTACAACAACGTCATGCGCCCTCGTGAAGACGAGACCAACGTGCTGTACGTCGCGGTCGACGAGGCGAACCGCGTTGTCGGATACACCCTGATGACGGTGTCGCGGCTGCTGCATGCGGCCGGCCTGACCGCCCACCTGCAGGAGCTCGTCGTCGACGAGACCGCCCGCGGTGCCGGCATCGGATCGGCCCTCGTCGAGGCGAACGAGCACTATGCCGTCGAGCGCGGTGCGCGCCAGCTGACGATGTCCACCTCTCGAGCCGGCGACTTCTACCGTCGTCTCGGCTACAACGTGACTGCGGAGTTCTACAAGAAGATCCTCCCGCTGGGCTGATCCCCAAGCTGTCATCGAAGAGCCCCCGAGCCACCGCTCGGGGGCTTTTTCGTGTTCTGGTGCGCGCCTAGACGTGGAGAACAAGCAGCTGGCAAGGTGTGGGGACCGCCCCTGAAGGTCGTGAGCGTCACCCTTCGGTTCGTCGAGAGTTCACGGTGGCAGCCGTATTCAGGTGACACCCCCCCTCACGCCTTGTAGACCGGAGGAGCGCCCGTCGGTCCCTGAGGCTGTCGAGAGGCACACGCCGCCCTCAGCGGACTCAGCGTGCGTGCGAACAGACCTGGCGTAGGCCGTTCCCCGGTCCCTGAGCCCGTCGACGGGCAGGCGTCGTCCGGTGGCTCCTCTGTACGGTCCCGATCAGCCTGTGACGGGAACGTCGGATCCGAAGCCGGTCGACAGGCTCACATCGTCTGCGGTCGCGCAGGAAGGGCGGTGTACCGCGGTGAGCGATCACAGGTCTCCGAAGCTTGTCGACGTGCTCATACCGCCGCAGCGGCCTTCCGCGCCCGGAGAGCGGGGGAGCGGGATCGCACGGACCTCCATTGTCGCCGCGTCGTGTCGCAGCACGGTTCCACGAATCCCCGCCGCAGAACGACGAAAGCCCCGCAGTCCGTGAGGACTGCGGGGCTTTCCAGTGGGATCCGCCTAGTGGTGGTCGCCGTGGGAACGTTCGATCTCCGTGTTCGTGACGGGAGCGATCCGATCCTCGAAGAACCAGCGGGACATCGCGGCGCGAGCCTTCTGGACACCGGTGATCTTGCCCTTGGCGTTCGGACGGATCATCAACGGCTTGTGGTCGTCGTAGCTCGCGAGGCGCCAGCGCTCGTACTCGTCGACGGGCTCGTGGACCTCGATGAACTCGCCACCGGGGAGGCGGACGATGCGCCCGGTCTCGTAGCCGTGGAGGAGGATCTCGCGATCCTTCTTCTGCAGCGCCAGGCAGGTGCGCTTCGCGATGAAGTAGGCGATGAACGGTCCGAGGATGAGGATCGCCTGCAGCGTGTGGATCACGCCCTCCATCGTCACCTTGAAGTGGGTGGCGATGATGTCCGAGCTCGCAGCAGCCCAGAGGGCGGCGTAGAAGGTGACACCGGCAGCACCGATCGCGGTGCGGGTCGGCGCGTTGCGCGGACGGTCGAGGATGTGGTGCTCGCGCTTGTCACCCGTGATCCACGCCTCGACGAACGGGTAGATGAACACCGTGACGATGAACAGACCCAGGACGAGGACGGGAAGGATGATGTTGAACGAGAACGTGTGATCCCAGAGGACGAACTCGAGGTGTGGCGGAACCAGCCGGAGCGCGCCGTCGGCGAACCCGATGTACCAGTCAGGCTGCGTACCTGCCGAGACCGGGGAGGGGTCGTATGGCCCGTAGTTCCAGATCGGGTTGATCGTGAACAGCGAGGCGATGAGCATCACGACACCGAAGACGATGAAGAAGAAGCCACCGGCCTTCGCCGCGTAGACGGGGAGGACGGGGAATCCGACCACGTTCTGCTCGGTGCGACCGGCGCCCGGGAACTGCGTGTGCTTGTGCACGACGACGAACACCAGGTGCAGGGCGATGAAGAGCAGCACCAGCGCCGGCAGGAGCAGGATGTGGAGCGTGTAGAGGCGGCCGACGATGTCGGTGCCCGGGAACTCTCCACCGAACAGCAGGAAGGTCGTCCACGTACCGATGATGGGCAGACCCTTCACCATGCCGTCGATGATCCGCAGACCGTTACCGGAGAGCAGGTCGTCGGGCAGCGAGTATCCGGTGAAGCCCTCGGCCATGGCGAGGATGAACAGGACGAAACCGATCACCCAGTTCAGCTCACGCGGCTTGCGGAACGCACCGGTGAAGAAGATGCGCAGCATGTGCAGGCCGATGGATGCCACGAACAGCAGGGCAGCCCAGTGGTGCACCTGACGCATCAGGAGGCCGCCGCGGATGTCGAAGGAGATGTCGAGCGTCGACGCCATGGCGACGGACATCTCGATGTTCTTCAGCGGGACGAAGGACCCGTCGTAGTGGACCTCCGCCATCGATGCCTGGAAGAAGAAGGTGAGGAAGGAGCCCGACAGCAGGATGATGACGAAGCTGTAGAGCGCGACCTCGCCGAGGAGGAACGACCAGTGGTCGGGGAAGATCTTGCGGCCGAACTCCTTGACGGCGACCGAGATGGACGTCCGCTCTTCGAGGTAGTTCGCTGCAGCGCCGGTGAATCCACCGGAGCTCTTCGCCGGAGCGGCCTTGGCCTGCTCAGGGGCGCGTGTTGCGGTCGAGGTGCTCAATGACGCTCCCAGAAGCTCGGGCCGACAGGTTCGTGGAAGTCGCTCCGCGCGACGAGGTAACCCTCGTCGTCGACGGTGATCGGCAGCTGCGGAAGCGGCCGGGCGGCCGGTCCGAAGATGACCGCGCAGTGGTTCGTGACGTCGAACTGCGACTGGTGGCAGGGGCAGAGGAGGTGGTGCGTCTGCTGCTCGTAGAGCGCGACAGGGCAACCGACGTGCGTGCACACCTTGGAGTAGGCGACGATGCCGTCGTAGGACCAGTCCTTCTTGGACTCCTCCTCGACGAGGTCTTCGGGCTTCAGCCGCATGAGCAGCACGATCGCCTTCGCCTTCTCGTTGAGGACGTGGTCGGCCTCGTGGAGGTTCTCGGGGATCACGTGGAACGCGCTGCCGAGCGTCACGTCGGACGCCTTGATGGGCGTTCCGGAAGGGTCACGGGCGAGGCGCGTGCCTTCCTTCCACATCGTGTGCTGCATGAGCTCGACGGGGTCTTCGTCGTACGGCGCGAGGCCACGGAACAGCGCGATGCCCGGGAGCGGGAAGACGATGAGGGAACCGATGAGGCTGTTGCGGATGAGCGCGCGTCGACCGATGCCGGACTCGACGTTCGCCTGGTGCATGATCTCCACCGCGCGATCGCGGCTGACCTGGTTGCCGCCGACCTTGTGACGGTAGTCGATGCCTTCCTCGTCGTGCATGAGGGCCTTGCCCCAGTGCACGGCACCGATACCGATCGCGAGCAGGGCCAACGCCATGCCGAGACCGATGAACAGGTTGTTCAGACGGACCGAGGCGATGTCCTCGGGCTCGATCGGGAACGCCATGTAGGCGGCGACCGCCCAGACGCTGCCGGCGATCGACAGGTAGAAGAGGGTGTAGACGGCGCGCTCGGCCCGCTTGTCCTTCTTGGGGTCGAGGTCCGTGACGCGCTTCCGGTGGGGAGGCAGGCCGGGGTCGACGACGGCATCGCGGGAGATGACCCCGGTACCGGTCGCGACCTGCAGCTCCTGCCCGTGGGCGGACGGATCGGCAGACGAGTCGGCGGCTGGGTGACCCGAGCCGCTCGAGTTGTCGTGAGCCATGGTGCTCCTTCTTACGTGTTGTCGATCCGCGTCGGTCAGTTCGACTTCGCGGTGATCCAGACGGTGAGGGCCACGATCGAGCCGAGGCCGAAGATCCAGAGGAACAGGCCCTCGGAGACGGGGCCGAGCGAGCCGAGGTCGTTGCCGCCCGGTGACGGGTTCTTCTCCATGAACTTGAGCGCGGTGATGATGTCGCGCTTGTCCTCGGGGGAGAGGTTCATGTCGTTGAAGACGGGCATGTTCTGCGGGCCGGTGATCATGGCCTCGTAGATGTGGGCGGCGCTGACGCCGACGAGCGAGGGAGCGTACTTGCCCTCGGTCAGGGCGCCACCGGCGGCTGCGACGTTGTGGCACATCGCGCAGTTGATGCGGAACAGCTGGGCGCCGTTGGAGGCGTCGCCCTCGCCGTCGAGGTACTGCTCCTCGGGGATCTCCGGGCCGGGTGCGACCGAGGCGACGTAGGCCGCGAGGGAGGAGATCTGCTCCTCGGTGAACTGCACGGGCTTCTCCGGGGCCTGCGGGCCCTGGTTCTGCAGCGGCATCCGGCCGGTGCCGACCTGGAAGTCGACGGCGGCGGCACCGACGCCGAGGAGGCTCGGTCCGGCGGTCGTGCCCTGCATGTCGAGGCCGTGGCAGGTGGCGCAGTTCGCGGAGAAGAGCTTCTCGCCCTCGTCGACGGAGGCCTGCGACTTGGCGGCGGCGACGGGCTCGGCGCTGGCCGTGCTGACGCTGACGGCTGCGTAGGCGCCTCCGGTGACGAGGAGGCCGATCGCGAGCAGCGCCGCCGAGGCGAACGGGCTGCGGCGGCCACTCTTGCGCGTGGCACGGGCGGCCTTCTTGGACGCCTTGGTGGTCGTCGTCTGGGTGGGGTCAGTCTTCATGGAGGCAGTCATTCCGGGTCAGCGCAGGATGTAGATGACGAAGTAGAGGCCGATCCACACGACGTCGACGAAGTGCCAGTAGTACGAGACGACGATGGCACTCGTCGCCTCCTTGTGGCCGAATCGTTTGACGGCGTAGGCACGGCCGATCACGAGGAGGAAGGCGATGAGGCCGCCGGTCACGTGCAGGCCGTGGAAGCCGGTCGTGAGGTAGAACGCCGAGCCGTACGCGTTCGAGCTGAGGGAGATGCCCTCGCTGACGAGCGTCGCGTACTCGAGGATCTGGCCGGCGACGAACACGGCACCCAGGGCGTAGGTGAGGAAGAACCACTCGACCATGCCCCACTTGCGCGGGCTCCAGCCGGTCATGCGGGGCTGCATGCGCTCCGCTGCGAAGACGCCGAACTGGCACGTGAACGACGAGGACACGAGGATGATCGTGTTGATCGTCGAGTACGGGACGTTCAGGCGACCGGCCTCGGCCGCCCACAGTTCGGGAGCCATCGATCGCAGCGTGAAGTAGATCGCGAAGAGGCCGGCGAAGAACATGACCTCGCTGCCCAGCCAGACGATCGTTCCAACCGCGACCGTGTTCGGTCGGTTGATCCGGGGCGCGCTCGGCGCAAGGTTGATTGAGGTGCTCGTCACCCCTCCATTATGGCCGAAAGCCGGAGCGGTTTTTCGCATTTCGGCGGCGGCGAGCACGGTCGGATCAGTAAGGGTAGCCTTATTTCCTGACCGGGATCTTCGGTTCTGCTGCGGGATTCATGTGATCTTCGCCTCCACTGGCCGCTCGAGGCGTCGGCGAGTCGCGCTTGTAAGATCGTCGACATGCCTCTCACGACCTGGCCGACGCTCATCGGCGACCTGCTCGCCGGAACCGATCTCAGTGTGTCGGAGTCGACGTGGGCGATGGAACGGATCATGACCGGCCAGGTGACGGACGCTCAACTGGCCGGCTTCCTGATCGCGTTGCGCCGCAAGGGGGAGACGGTCGACGAGATCGTCGGGTTCCGCGATGCGATCCTCGACCACGCGAAGCCCCTCGTCGCCCCGTCCCGGGCCCTCGACATCGTCGGCACCGGCGGCGACCGCTTCGGCACGGTCAACATCTCGACGACCGCGTCCATCGTCGCGGCCGCGACGGGCATCCCCGTGATCAAGCACGGCAACCGCGCGGCGAGCTCCGCCTCGGGATCGAGCGACGTGCTCTCGGCGCTCGGCGTCGACCTCGCCCTGCCGACGGACCTGGTGGGGGAGGTGCTGGCGTCGACGGGCATCACCTTCGCGTACGCGGCGGCGTTCCACCCCGGTTTCGGCCACGCAGGGGCGGTCCGTGCGGAGCTCGGCGTGCCGACGGTCTTCAACTTCCTCGGTCCGCTCGTCAACCCGGCCCGCCCGGAGGCGTCGGCGGTCGGCGTCGCGCACGCCGACCGCATCCCGCTGTTCGTGGGCGTGTTCCAGACGCGTGGGGCGACCGCCCTCGTCTTCCGGGGCGACGACGGACTCGACGAGCTGACGACGACTGGACACAGCCACCTCTGGGAGATCACCCGCGGAGCCGTCACCGAGCACGACCTGGATCCCCGGGAACTCGGCATCCGCCGTGCGTCGATCGACGATCTCATCGGCGGTGACGCCCAGCACAACGCCGGTGTCGTGCGCGCCACGCTCGCCGGCGAGGAGGGTCCCGTCCGCGACATCGTCCTGCTGAACGCCGCGGCGGGGATCGTGGCGTTCGAGCTGTCGGAGGATCCGATGCAGGCGCAGCGGCCGATCCTCGAGCGGTTCGCCGCAGGGCTCGTGTCCGCCGCGGCCGTCATCGACTCGGGTGCGGCGACCACGACACTCGACGCCTGGGTGGACGCCACCCGTACGCTCGGCTCGCGCTGATCCGCGCCGTGGCCGGGTCCTCCGGCCCTACCGGCGGTGGGCCGCAGCGCGTAGGTTGAGACCCGATGCCGGCATACCCGGTCGGCGGACCCGAACCGATCTTGCAGGAGGATTCAATGAAGAAGCTCATCAATGATCCCAAAGACGTCGTCGTCGAGGCGGTGGCCGGATTCGGCGCCGCGCACCCCGACCTCGTCACCGTGTCGCTCGACCCGGTGTTCATCGCCCGAGCCGATGCCCCGGTCGCCGGGAAGGTGGGGATCGTGAGCGGCGGCGGCAGCGGGCACGAGCCCCTCCACGGCGGGTTCGTCGGATTCGGGATGCTCGACGCCGCCGTGCCCGGCCCGGTGTTCACCTCGCCCACTCCGGACCCCATCCTCGCCGCCACGAAGGCGGTGGACGGTGGTGCCGGCGTCCTGCACATCGTCAAGAACTACACGGGTGACGTGCTCAACTTCGAGACCGCGGCCGATCTCGCGCTGGCCGAGGGCATCGAGGTGCGCTCGGTCATCGTCGACGACGACGTCGCGGTGAAGGATTCGCTCTACACGGCGGGACGTCGGGGTGTCGCCGGCACCGTCCTCGTGGAGAAGCTCGCCGGGGCTCGTGCCGAGGCCGGGGGAGGCCTCGACGAGGTCGCCGACCTCGCGACCAAGGTCAACGAGCGCACCCGCACGATGGGCGTTGCACTCACCCCGTGCGTCGTCCCGCACGCGGGCGAGCCGAGTTTCACCCTGGCCGACGACGAGATCGAGATCGGGATCGGTATCCACGGTGAGCCCGGCCGTGAACGCATCCCCCTGGAGCCCGCCGACCGGATCGTCGACCGGCTGCTCGCCGCCATCCTCGAGGACCTTCCGTACGCACCCGACGAGCGTGCCCTCGTCCTGGTGAACGGGATGGGCGGGACGCCGCAGGTCGAGCTGCTCATCGTCTTCCGCCGTGTGGCCGAGGCGCTCACGGAGCGCGGGATCGAGGTGGCACGGTCGCTCGTGGGGAACTACACGACCAGCCTCGAGATGCAGGGTGTGTCGATCACCCTCCTGAAACTCGACGATGAACTGATCGAATTGTGGGACGCCCCGGTGCAGACCGCGGCGCTCCGGTGGGGGCGGTAGACGGATGGGATTGGACGGAGCCTGGGCGATCGCCTGGATGCGGGGGAGTGCGGCGGTCGTCGCGGAGCATCGCGTGGAGCTGATCACGCTCGACCGTGACATCGGGGACGGCGACCACGGCGAGAACCTGGACCGCGGGTTCTCCGCGATCCTGCCGAAGCTCGACGAGCAGCCTGACGATGCGACACCCGCCGACATCCTCAAGCTCGCCGCGACGACGCTCATCTCGACCGTCGGAGGAGCGAGCGGCCCGCTGTACGGCACCGCGCTGCTCAAGGCGTCGATCGCCGTGGCCGGTCAGGAGGATCTCGACGCCGATGCCGTCGTCGCCCTGCTGACGGCGGCGCGCGACGGGATCGTGCTCCGTGGCAAGGCCGAGGTCGGCGACAAGACCATGGTCGACGCGTGGACGCCCGCCGTCGACGCTGCATCCGCTGCGGCGGCAGCGGGGGAGTCGCCGGCACGGGTGCTGGCTGCCGCTGCAGACGCCGCGTGGGGTGGCGCCGCGGCGACCGAGCCGCTCGTCGCCCGCAAGGGTCGCGCCAGCTACCTCGGTGAACGGGCCGTCGGGCATCGCGACCCTGGGGCGCAGTCCACCTCCTATCTCCTGCAAGCTGCGGCGGCGGCCGCTGAGGAGGGCGCTGCATGAGCGGGGGAGCCGTCGGCCTCGTCTTCGTCTCGCACAGCGCGCTGATCGCGGAGGGGCTCATCGCCCTGGCCCGGCAGATGGCGCCCGACGCGGCCCTCGCCGCGGCCGGTGGTACCGATGACGGAGGGATCGGCACGAGCTTCGAGCTCGTTTCCGCCGGGATCGGCGCGGTGGACTCCGGGGACGGGGTGGTGGTGCTGTGCGATCTGGGGTCGGCGATCCTGACCGCTGAGACGGCACTCGACTTCCTCGACGACGACGTCCGAGGCCGGGTACGCATCGTCGACGCCCCGCTCGTCGAAGGCGGGGTCGCCGCAGCCGTGGCCGCGCAGACCGGCGCGACGCTCGACGAGGTCGTGGACGCCGCGCGGTCGGCAGCCGGCGGTGACCCTGCCCGGCACGGCGCCGACGAGGCGACTCGGGCGGGTGGGTCCGACGACCCGACGGCGCCCCACGCCGCAGCCTCCGTGACCCTGCGGAACAAGGACGGGCTCCACGCTCGACCCGCTGCGGAGTTCGTGAAGCTGGCGAGCACGTTCGCGGCCAAGGTGGTCGTGAACGGGAAGGACGCCAAGAGCCTGCTCGGGATCATGTCACTGGGCCTTGTCAAAGGGGCGGTCGTGGAGCTGCAGGCGGACGGTCCGGATGCGGAGGATGCCATCGGGGCACTGGCGTCGCTCATCGAATCCGGCTTCGGAGAGGTCTGACGGGTCGCGCTCGGGGCGGAAGCAGGTCGGCGCCCCGTGCGCAACGGGGTGGTCGACGCCGACGGTCGGCGTAGCATGACCCGCATGAACGAGCAGACGAAGACGTCGGACACCGAAGACCGCCAGTGCACGGTCTGTGGCCATCCGCTCGCCGAGCACACCTTCGACCGTTCCTCCGGGCACGATCACTTCATGACCTGCCCGACGGGGGAGCGGCTTCCGGACCCGGCGCAGTCCGCCGTCCCGGTCAACGAGTTCGGGATGCCGCTCTGGGACCAGGACCCCGATCGACCTGCTCCGTCGGCCTGACGACCCCGCTGGCCTGAGCCGTCATCCGAGGAGGAGCAACGACCGGACGGCGACACTGACACCGGTTTCGCGCGACGCCGACGTCTCGTGGAGAGCACTGCCGTCGATGAGCCAGCGCACCCATCGGACGAGTTGCTCCGGTGTGGCGTCGGAGCGGGCTGCGGTGGTGCGAACCGCCTCGGTGATGTGGTCGAGCAGGAAGCGGTCGACCATGTCCCGCTCGACGTCGAGGACGGCCGCCACGTCGTGGACGTGCGCCATGCCCTGGACCGCGCGAGCGAAACCGGCCGTCTGGTCGGCAGCCCGCTGGCGGTCGAGTGTGCCGAGGTAGGTGGCCAAGGCGGGTCGCCCAAGCCCGGCGCGCGTGGCGAGGTGCAGTTGCTCCTCGGTCCAGGCGGCGCTCACCCGCAGCAGCGTGACCAGGATGTGGAGCTTGGTGGGGAAGTAGTGGAACAGGGTCCCGGAGGAGATGTCCGCCGCCCGGCAGATGTCCGCCGTCGAGGTGGTCTCATACCCTTCGGCGGCGAAACAGCGGTAGGCCGCAGCGAGGATCGCGGTCTGGCGCGCGGTGAACCGCTGTGGGTCGACGATCCTCGGCATGACTGCTCCCATATTCCTAGAGCGCCTACTCTAGCGCACGCGCTCTATGAATTCGGACCAGATCAGAGGCGATTTCTGTTCCGATCGATTGTTGCGCGCAGCTCGGAGTGTGGAGCGACGATGGTTCTCATCGAGCACTCCGCCGTCCTGTGGACGGCCGGGCGATCATGGGGGAGCAGGCGGGACAGTCCACCTGCCGGACCCGCCCTGCCCGCGTGAGCTCGAGGTGTACGGGTGCATCGTCGTCGGGCTGTCGGATCGCGTGATGTCCGGCGCTTCCAACTATCGCCCCCGCGGTGGATATGCACGTCGACAGCATCTTCGCCGAGTCGCACCTGCACGATCGGATCCACGCGGTGACGACCCTGGGGCAGGACCTCCGGAACGGGCGGCTTGGCATGCCGGATGAAGCCGAGTTGACATAATTTGCATTATCGGCTCTTTCCAGCCCGCCGCGAGCGGGGCCGGATCGGGTCACGTCGGCATGCATCACCGACCTGAGGATCGCGACGATGACCGGGGCGCGTCAGGAGCCGATGTACCGAGCGAGATGTTCTCCGGTCAGCGTCGAGCGATCGGCGACGAGCGCTGCGGGCGTCCCGGTGAACACCAGACGTCCGCCGTCGTGACCTGCGCCGGGTCCGAGGTCGACGATCCAGTCCGCATGCGCCATGACCGCCTGATGATGCTCGATGACGATGACCGACTTGCCGGAGTCCACCAGTCGGTCCAGGAGTCCGAGCAGGTTCTCCACGTCAGCGAGGTGCAGGCCCGTCGTCGGCTCGTCCAGGATGTAGACCTCGCCCGAGTCGGCCATCTGCGTCGCCAGTTTGAGTCGCTGTCGTTCGCCTCCTGACAGGGTCGTCAACGGCTGTCCGAGGCTGACGTAACCGAGCCCGACGTCCACGAGTCTCGCCAGGATGAGGTGCGCGGCGGGCGTCCGGGCCGGCCCGTCGGCGAAGAAGGCCTCGGCCTCCGTCACCGACATCGCGAGCACCTCGCTGATGTCCCGCTCCCCCAACTGATATTCCAGAACGGAAGCATCGAACCGGCGACCCTCGCACACCTCGCAGACGGTCGAGACGCTCGCCATGACGCCGAGATCGGTGAAGACGACACCTGCGCCGTTGCAGTTCGGGCAGGCTCCCGCCGAGTTCGAGCTGAACAGCGCCGGCTTGACCCCGTTGGCCTTCGCGAACGCCTTGCGGATGGGCTCGAGCAGACCCGTGTACGTCGCCGGGTTACTGCGACGCGAGCCGCGGATCGGGCTCTGATCGACCGTCACCACACCGGGACGCCCGGCGACCGAGCCGTGGATGAGCGAACTCTTGCCCGAGCCGGCGACACCCGTGACGACCACGAGGACGCCGAGCGGCACGTCGACGTCGACGCCCTGCAGGTTGTGCCGGTCGGCGCCGCGGATCTCGATGACACCGGTCGGTCGACGCAACACCGGCTTGAGCGTGGCGCGGTCGTCGAAGTGGCGTCCGGTGAGCGTGTCGCTCGCTCGGAGGCCGTCCACACTCCCCTGGAACGTCACCTGTCCCCCGCCGGTCCCGGCTCCGGGACCGAGGTCGACGACGTGGTCGGCGATCGTGATCGTCTCCGGCTTGTGTTCCACGACGAGGACGGTGTTCCCCTTGTCGCGGAGCCGCAGGAGCAGTTCGTTCATCCGCTGGATGTCATGCGGGTGCAGTCCGACGGTCGGCTCGTCGAACACGTAGGTCACGTCGGTGAGCGACGACCCCAGGTGGCGGATCATCTTCGTGCGCTGCGCCTCCCCACCAGAGAGGGTGCCCGTCGTGCGGTCGAGTGACAGGTACCCCAGCCCGATGGCGACGAAGGAGTCGAGCGTCTCCTGGAGGACCGTCAGGAGTGGGCGCACCGACGGTTCGTCGAGCGCCCGGGTCCACGCCGCGAGGTCGCTGATCTGCATCGCGCACAGTTCGGCGATGTTCCGACCGGCGATGCGCGAACTCCGTGCGCCCTCGCTCAGTCGGGTCCCGTCGCACGCCGGGCACGTGGTGAAGGTGACGGCGCGGTCGACGAATGCGCGGATGTGCGGCTGCATCGCCTCACGGTCCTTCGAGAGGAACGACTTCTGCACCTTCGGGATCAGGCCCTCGTAGGTCATGTTGATGTCGCCGACCTTGACCTTCACCGGCTCCTTGTGGAGGAAGTCGTGGAGCTCCCGCTCCGTGTAGTCCTGGATGGGCTTGTCCGCGTCGAGGAATCCGGATCCCGTGAAGATCCGTACGCCCCAGCCGTCTGCTGTGTACCCGGGGATCGTGAGCGCGCCCTGGTTGAGCGACTTCGAGGCGTCGTAGAGCTGGGAGCGGTCGATGTCGTTCACCGTCCCCATCCCCTCGCACCGCGGGCACATGCCACCGGTGATCGAGAAGCTCCGCCGTTCCTTCGTGCTCTGGCCCCCGCGCTCGATGGTCACCGCTCCGGCGCCACTGATCGAGGCGACGTTGAAGGAGAAGGCCTGCGGAGAGCCGATGGACGGGTCTCCGATCCGACTGAAGAGGATGCGCAGCATGGTGTTCGCGTCGGTCGCCGTGCCCACCGTCGAACGCGAGTTCGCGCCCATCCGCTCCTGGTCGACGATGATCGCCGTGGTGAGTCCCTCGAGCACGTCGACGTCGGGCCGCGCCTGCGATGGCATGAAGCCCTGGACGAACGCGCTGTAGGTCTCGTTGATCATCCGCTGTGACTCGGCGGCGATCGTCCCGAAGACGAGGGAGCTCTTCCCCGAGCCGGACACGCCCGTGAACACGGTGAGGCGGCGCTTGGGGAGGTCGACGTCGACGTCGCGCAGATTGTGCTCGCGGGCACCCCTGACCCTGATGACCTCGTGGCTGTCGGCGGCCCTGGTGTGCATCGGCGTCTCGGTCATGGCGATCAGCGTATCCGTCGTCATCGGCCGGCGTCTCGCCTCGATCGACACTGGATCCGCTCGACATGGAAGGTCATGCTGTGAAACACCTGTGTGAATGCGTCACACTGGTGGAACGCACCCGGTCCGCTCGGGAGCGCCGCACTGTCCACCGTCAGGAGCCGACCATGTCCGAACCAGCCACCACCACCTACACGCTGAACTCCGCCAAGCTGACCGCGAGCCAGATCTCCGGTGTCCGATGGGCCTTCGCCGTCGGCGGGATCCTCACGATCCTCTTGGGTGTCTTCTTGCTGGTCGCGCCGAAGGCCTCGCTGGTCGCCGTCGCGTGGATCTTCGCCGTCTACTTCCTGATCGCCGGGATCGCCCGCATCGCGCGTGGGGTCGTGGCCCGGGAGCACGGCGGACTCTGGCGGGTCCTCACGATCGTGTTCGGAGTGCTGTTGCTGGCGGCCGGTGTCTACATCTTCATCGATCCGCTGCTCGGCATCGGCGCACTCGTCTTCGTGATCGGTGTCTCCTGGATCGTCGAGGGCGTGGCCTCGCTGTTCGACTCGGCACCGGACGTGTCGCGGTGGATCACCGTCCTCTACGGCGTCATCAGCGTCGTCGCCGGCGTGTTCGTCCTCGCGAACCCGCTGCTCGCCGCCGTGACCCTCCTGCTCGTCACCGCGTTCTTCCTCATCGCGGCCGGCGTCGTCGAGATCATCCAGGCGATCACCTTCGGCAAGCAGGTGAAGCGGGCCGGTCTCACCGGCTGACCCCGGGTGGCAGGACGACGAACGCCCGGCCCTCGAGGGACCGGGCGTTCGTCGCGTCGGGATCGTCGCCTACTCGGCGGTGAAGTCGCTCGTGTCCCCCACGTAGCGGGTGTGGTCCTCGGGGATCGGGTCCACGGCGGCCGAGGCGACCTCGGCCGCGAACTCGCCCACGTTGTAGAGGCGACCGGCCGACTCCTTGCGGGAGCTGATCGCACCGGGGTTGGCGCGTTCGAGGAGGGTCGCGGTGATGGTCCCCTCGATCATGTCGCCCGAGACGACCACGAACTCGACGCCGGCGGCGTCGAACTGGTCCTGCTTGGCGCGGAGCGCGTCCTCGCCCGCGCGCTTGGAGGTCGCGACCGGCACGTACTCGGGCATCGTCGGCGTGGTCCGGATGAAGTGCGCCTGGTGGCTCGTGACGAACACGATCCGCGAGCCGGGGCGGAGCAGCGGGAGCGCGTGTTCGACGACGCTCACCTGTGCGTCCCGGTTGAGCTGCATCGCGTAGCCCTCGGCCATGCCGCTCTCCATCCCTCCGGAGGCGTTCAGCACCAGGACGTCGAGGTCGCCGAGTTCGGCCTTCGTCGTCGCGAACATCGCGGCGACCGAGGCGGGGTCGGTGAGGTCGGCCCCGACCACCAGGGCCTGCACACCGAGGGCTCGCACCTCGTCGGCGAGCTTGACGGCGCGAGCCTCCTTGTTCCGGTAGTTGATCACGACGTTGGCGCCGGCACAGGCGAAGTACCGGATGGTGTCGGCACCGATGCCGCGGGACGAGCCCGTCACGAGGACGTTCTTCCCGGAGAGGGATCCGGCGGCCAGGGGGTTCGTCACGTGAGGGCTCCTTCAGATCTGGGGCCGCTCATCGGCGGCTGGTTCCAGCCAACGACCTTACCAACAACCGGCAGACGGATCCGGTTCGATGGTCCGCCCAGCTGATAGCGTTGAACCCGACCGGCGCACCGTCTCGCGCTCCCCCGGACTGCGAGGCGGCAGACGAGAGAGCCGATCCGGGAGGAATCCGCACCATGGACGTCATCACCGAGTACGCCTGGATCGCCTGGTTGGTCCTGATCCTCGTGTTCGTCATCATCGAGATCCTGTCGCTCGAGTTCACCTTCCTCATGCTCGCGCTCGGCGGCACCGTCGGGCTGCTCTCCGGCCTCCTCGGCGCTCCGTGGTGGCTCCAGCTGCTCATCGCAGCCGCTGCCGCCCTCCTGCTCCTGTTGGCCGTCAGGCCGCCGCTGCTCCGAGCGCTGCAACGCGGTGCTGACCCGGCGAAGAGCAACGTCGATGCGCTCCTCGGCATGCCGGGGCTCGTGCTCTCGACGGTCACCCCGCACGGTGGCCAGGTGAAGCTCGGCAACGGCGAGGTCTGGACCGCCAGGACCCCGCACGACTCCCCCGCGTCGTCTCTCGAGCCCGGCACGCGCATCGTCCTGTCCGTCGTCGACGGCGCCACCGCCGTCGTCGTCCCCGTCCCGACCCACCCGGCACCGCTGGGCGAGCAGAAGGAGTAGTCGTGAACGACATCTCATCAGGAGCGATCATCGGTTGGGTGATCGCGGCCATCGTCGTCGTCTTCGTACTGGTGGTGCTGTTCCGATCCATCCGCATCATCCCGCAGGCGAGCGCCGGTGTGGTCGAGCGGCTCGGCAAGTACCACAAGACCCTTTTGCCGGGGCTGAACCTGCTCATCCCCTTCATCGACCGGTTGCGGCCGCTCATCGATCTGCGCGAGACCGTCGTCTCCTTCCCGCCGCAGCCGGTGATCACCGAGGACAACCTCGTCGTCTCGATCGACACGGTCGTCTACTTCCAGGTGACCGACGCCCGAGCCGCGACGTACGAGATCGCGAACTACCTGGGTGCCGTCGAGCAGCTGACCACGACGACCCTTCGAAACGTCGTCGGTGGGCTGAACCTCGAGGAGGCGCTGACGAGCCGCGACGAGATCAACAGCAAGCTCCGCATCGTGCTCGACGAGGCGACCGGCAAGTGGGGCATCCGCGTCGGACGCGTCGAGCTCAAGGCGATCGACCCGCCGCTCTCCATCCAGGACTCCATGGAGAAGCAGATGCGGGCAGAGCGCGACCGTCGAGCCCTCATCCTCACCGCCGAGGGAACCAAGCAGTCGGCCATCCTGACGGCGGAGGGTGCGCGGCAGGCGGAGATCCTCCGCGCCGAGGGTGATGCCCAGGCGGCTGTGCTCCGTGCACAGGGTGAGGCGTCCGCCATCCAGACGGTGTTCAAGGCCATCCACGACGGCGACCCCGACGAGAAGCTCCTGGGCTACCAGTACCTGCAGATGCTCCCGAAGCTCGCGGAAGGCCAGGCGAACAAGCTCTGGGTCATCCCGAGCGAACTGACCGAGGCGCTCAAGGGCATCGGCTCCGCCTTCGGGCCGGGCAACACCCGCGACCCTGCGGCCACGGCACGGGCGGCGGCCGCAGCTGCGCAGGCGCCCTCCTTCGCCGCAGCGCCGGCCGCGTCACCCCAGACGCCTCCAGCACCGACGACCCCCGTCCAGTCCGAGGGCTGAGCACGCGGTGACGACAGCGGTCCTCCCCTACTTCCGTCCGGCCCGCCCTCGGGTCCTCGCCCATCGAGGGCTGGCCGGGCCGGGGGTTCCCGAGAACACGCTGTCGTCCTTCCGTCGTGCCCTGGCCGCCGGCGCCGAGTACGTCGAGACCGATGCGCACTGCACGCGCGACGGACACGCCGTCCTCTTCCACGACCCGTCCCTGCGCCGCATCACGGGCGATCCGAGACCGATCGCCGACCTCGAACTCGCGGATCTCCAGCGGATCGACCTCGGCGGCGATCGCATCCCGACGTTGTCGGAGGCGCTGGCCGAGTTCCCCGGAGCACGCTTCAACCTCGACATCAAGGCCGCGGCCGCGGCTGCACCGGCGGCTGCCGCCATCATCGGTGCCGACGCCGCCGATCGGGTGCTTGTCACCTCCTTCGATGAAGGCAGACGTTCCGCGATCGTGCGGGCCGTGGGGCTGGAGGCCGGTGCCGACTCCGTGGCATCATCCGCGTCGGCCCGGATCCTGCTCCGCGTCCTCCCCGCAGCCGCCCTCGGGCTCCGCGGAGCGCTCCGCCGGTCGCTCGCCGGTGTCCAGGCGCTCCAGGTGCCCGAACGGTTCCGCGGCGTGCCCGTCGTGACGAAGCGCCTCCTTGCACAGATGCACGCCCTCGGCGTCGAGGTGCACGTGTGGACGGTCAACGACCCCGCCGACATGCGACGCCTACTGGATCTCGGCGTCGACGGCCTCGTCACCGACCGCTGTGATCTCGCGCTCGACGTGGTCCGATCACGCTGACGGCTCAGTTCTCCGCATCCGGCGTGGCTCCAGCTGGGCATGAGCTGATAGCTAGATGGGTGAACGGAACAGTTTACCCAGCTTGTGGGTTTATAACTGTGGATGCCGAGCGAGAGGAGACCACACAATGGCAGATCGCAGTTTGCGCGGAATGCGCCTGGGCGCCCAGAGTCTACAAACGGAAGAGGGCGTCATATTCTCGGCGCGGAGCAACCACATCTACCGGTGTCAGAGTTGCGAGCGCGAGACCACGATGACCTTCGCCGCCGACGCGGAAGTCCCCGAACTGTGGGAGTGCCGGCACTGCGGTGCGGAGGCCGTCCTCCTCGTCGACTCGAAGCCCGTCGTCGTCGACCGCGGTGACGTGAAGACGCCCCGCAGCCACTGGGACATGCTGCTCGAGCGCCGCTCGCGCGATGAGCTCGAGGAGCTGCTCGAAGAGCGCCTCTCATATCTCCGGGCCCGGCGCGGCCAGCAGAAGAGCGCGTGACACCGAGCCCCTGACAGGCCTCCCCTCGATCGGCTGATCCGATATCGGATCAGCCGATCGTCATGTCCGGGGACGGTTCGAGATGCGCCGAGGCCTGGCGGCGAACCCGGCGAGGACCAGCGAGGCGAGTCCCATGCCACCGATGAACATCTCGAGCTGGTGACCGAAGGCCATCGACGGCGTGACCGTGTCCGCGAGCGGCACCTCGGAGACCATCGATCCGGGGCGGAAGGCCGGGATGCTGTCGATCGTCGATCCGTCTGGGCCGATGATCTGACTGGTCCCCACGGTCGAGATGTTCACGACCGATCGTGCCGACTCGATCGCCCGGAGTCGAGCGATGGCCAGCTGCTGTTGATTCTCGTCCGTCTGCCCGAAGTCCGCGTTGTTGGTCTGGGCGAACACGATGCGCGCGCCACCCGCCACCGCGTCTCGGGTGAGCCGGTCGTCGGCGATGTCGAAGCAGATGCTGATCCCTGCGAGCACCCCGTCGATGTCGAAGACGTTGTCCTTCGTACCCGGGGTGTACTCGCGCTGGATGAGGCCGATGAGGTCGGGTGCGAACGGCTCCCAGAACGTCCGGTCCGGGACGTATTCGCCGAACGGGACCGGGTGCTTCTTGTCGTAGACGTCGCGGACGCCGTCCGAGGCGTCCCAGAGGAGCGACGAGTTGTAGTAGCGATCGCCGCGCTGAGAGATCGCACCGACGACGAACGGTGCGTCCATGCGGCGGCTCAACGCGTCGAGGGCTGCAGCCGATTGGGGAACCCGCTGCGGGTCGAGGTCTGCGCTGCCCTCCGGCCAGACCACGACGTCGACGTCCGCATCGAGCACCTGCAGCGTCTCGTCGATCTGGGTCTGCATGACGGTGCCGGGTGCTGCGGCGTCGAAGTAGCCGGCGGGGCCGTTGCCCTGGATGGCAGCCACCCGCATGCTCCCGGTCGTCGCCGTCGGCCATGCCGGCACCACGAGTACCGCGATGACCGCGAGGACCGCGGTCCCGACCCGGCTGACCGTCGGGAGCTCCGCGGTCGCGGCGAGCTGCAGGGCGAGTGCCACGAGCAGCACCATGAGGAACGACAGCCCCGAGAACCCGACCCAGGCGACGAGCGGGGCGAACGGGCTCTCGGACTGGCTGAGCGCCATCCTCGCCCACGGGAATCCGCCGTAGGGCCAGGTGCTCACGAGCGTCTCGCGCGCGGTCCATAGGGCGGCGACCACCGCGGCGGTCAACCAGACCCGTCCCCCGACCCCTGGGAAGGCGCGCGGTACCCAGCGGTACGCCAGGGTGATGAGCACGGCTCCGAGCGCGAAGAAGATGGCCTCGAGTGTCGACAGCGCCGCCCAGGGGACGGGACCCAGGTAGGCGGTCGCCCACTCGATGTGGATCAGGTAGAACGACTCCCCCGCCAGGAAGCCGATCAGGAGCGCACCGCCGACGCTGCGTCCCATGAGGGTGAGGAGGACGAGGGCGATGCCGACGAACGTCAGGGGCCAGACCCCGCGGTCCGGGAAGCCGGCGTCGAGGACCGGCCCGGCGGCGATGGCCACGACGGCCGCGAGCCAGAGCGGGAGCGGTGGACGACGATCGACCAGCGCGTCGATCGGTCGGAGCCGGCGGCTCCGACCGTGCGGGGACCTCACAGCGAGCTGTACGCGACGATGCCGCGTCGGATCGAGTCGAGCGCCTCGCGCGAATGACGGCCCACCGGTCCATCGACGACGCGGAGCTGATCGAGCAGGTCGATGGTCTGCTTGCACCACCGCACGAAGTCCCCGGCGGCGAGTTCCGCCTCGATGAGCACCGTGTCGAGGTTCGCGCCCTTGGCCCACTGGTGCATGGCGAGCGAGAGTCCGGTCGAGATCGGGTTGCTCCCCGGGAGGCGGTGCTCCCGTTCGCTGTCGTCGAGGCGACTCCAGAGGTCCTGCGTCCGTTCGAGTGCGGACCGGAACGGGCCGCGGGGCAGGAAGCGTTCCGGGGTGTTCTGCTCCTCGCGCCGTGGTTCGTACACGATCGCGGCGGCCATCGCGGCGAGGGATGCGGCGTCGAGGTCGTTCCACGCACCGGTGCGCAGGCATTCCGCCACGAGGAGGTCCCGTTCTCCGTAGATGCGCTTCAAGGTGCGTCCGGGAGCCGCGACGACGACCGCGCCGTGCTCGTCGCGTGCCAGGTACTCGTACTCGAGCAGCACGTCGACGACCCGGTCGAACACGCGCGCGACCGCGCCCGTCCGCGTCTGGATCTGCTGTCGCAGCTGGTCGGTCTGCTTCTTGAGCTTGAACCATCGTTCCGCCCAGCGAGCGTGGTCCTCGCGGTGCGGGCAGACGTGGCAGGCGTGAGCCCGCATGCGCTTGCGGAGTTCGGCGAGCTTGCGTTGGCGACGGTCCTTCGACGCGCGCGAGCCGTTCGGCTCGCCCTTGCGTTCGAGGTCCGTGAGCTCGCGCCGGATTCCCGCGTACTCGACGAAGTTCCCGAGGTGGCACGACATGGACTTCTCGTAGCCGGCGAGCGAGGACTCCTGCTCGCGCACCTTCCGGGCGATCCCGACGACGGCCCGGTCCGCCTGGAACTGTGCGAAGGACGACTCGAGGATCTGACGGGTGCGTTGACGGCCGAACTGGTCGATCAGGTTGACCGCCATGTTGTAGGTCGGGCGGAAGCTGGAGTTGAGCGGGTAGGTGCGTCGGGAGGCCAGCGAGGCGACGGACTGCGGGTGCAGCCCCTCGGTCCACTGGATCACGGCGTGGCCCTCGACGTCGATGCCACGGCGTCCGGCGCGCCCGGTGATCTGGGTGTACTCCCCCGGGGTGATCGGGACGCGTGCCTCACCGTTGAACTTCTCGAGCTTCTCGAGGACGACCGTCCTGGCCGGCATGTTGATGCCGAGCGCGAGGGTCTCGGTCGCGAAGACGACCTTCACGAGCTTCCGCCGGAAGAGCTCCTCGACGACCTCCTTGAACGCCGGCAGGAGACCGGCGTGGTGGGCGGCGAGGCCCCGCTCCAGACCGTCGAGCCACTCCCAGTAGCCGAGGACGGCGAGGTCCTCGTCGAGCAGGGTGCGACAGTGCTCGTCGACGATCTGACGGATCTCGTCGCGTTCGTGCGCCTCGGTCAGCCTGATGCCGGAACGGAGGACCTGCTTCACCGCCTGGTCGCACCCGACGCGGCTGAAGACGAAGAAGATCGCCGGGAGCAGGAGGTGGTCGTCGAGCATCTGGACGAAATGCCCGCGGTCGAGCTTCTCGGCCCGATGCGGGGCTCGGCGCTGGTTGTAGCGGCTGATGTCCTTGTACTGACGACTGTTCGGTGCACGGCCACCGAACTGCGCCATACGGACGAGCTCCGGGTTGACCTGGTGGGTGTCGGCGAGGCTCGGCGCGGCGAACAGGTCGATGAGCTTGTTCCGCATGAGCACGTGCTGGGTGAGCGGCACCGGGCGATCCTCGGACACGATCACGGCGGTGTCGCCGCGGACGGCCTGCAGCCAGTCACCGAACTCCTCGGCGTTCGACACGGTCGCGCTCAGCGACACCATCCTGACGGCCTGCGGGAGGTGGATGATGACCTCCTCCCACACCGCTCCGCGGAACCGGTCCGCCAGGTAGTGCACCTCGTCCATGATGACGAAGGCGAGATCGGTCAGCGCGTCGGAGTCCGCGTACAGCATGTTGCGGAGGACCTCGGTCGTCATGACGACGATGCGGGCGTTGCCGTTCACGTTCGTGTCGCCCGTGAGCAGGCCGACGTGCTCGGACCCGTACTCGGCGGTGAGTTCTTGGAACTTCTGGTTGCTGAGCGCCTTCATCGGCGTGGTGTAGAAGACCTTGCCGCGGTCGCCGTGCATGGCGAGGGCGATCGCGAACTCGGCGACGATGGTCTTTCCGGCCCCCGTCGGTGCGGCGACGAGGACGCTGCTGCCGTTCTCGATCCGCTCGCACGCTTCGAGTTGGAACGCGTCGAGGTCGAAACGCTGCCTCGCGCGGAACTCCTGGAGCCTCGGTGTCGCGTTCCGGACCGCCGCTGCCCGATACCGCTCGGCAGGCGAAGCGGTGTCGCTCATGCGAGCCCCGTGCTACCGAGTTCGGCGTCGATGCGTCGCTGCCGCTTGGCCGCACTGCGGTCGTGGAGGACGGCGACGCCGTACGCCGCGAAGTACAACAGGACCATCGGGATCGCGAGGACGAACATCGACACGATGTCGGCGGCGGGCGTGGCGATGGCCGTGAAGAGCACGATGACGAGGATCGCGACCCGCCACGCCTTGATGATCGCCGCTGCGGAGAGCACACCGACGAAGTTCAACAGGACGAGGAACACCGGCAGCACGAAGGCGACACCGACCGCGAGCACCAGCTTCAGGACGAAGTCGTAATAGGTGGTGGCGTCGAGGAAGTTGGCCGCCGCCGTCGGGGTGAAGCCGAGCATGAGCTCGACGATGTGCGGCAACACGAACCAGCCCGCGTAGCAGCCCGCCAGGAACAAGGGCACCGCGGTCGCGAAGAACCCGATCGCGTATTTCAGCTCCTTGCGCGTCAGGCCGGGAACGAGGAAGGCCCAGATCTGGTAGAGCCATACCGGGCTGGACAGGACGACGCCGGCGGTGAGGGCGATCTTCATCCGCAGGTCGAACGCGCTCGTGACGTTGGTGAAGTTCAGGAACGCCTGGCCGCGATCGTCGGCGATGACGAGGATGGGGGCGCTCATCGCCTCGATAATCCACTCGGAGGCGATGAAGCCCGCGACCATGCCGACGATGATGCCGATGGCGGAGTAGAACAGACGCTTCCGCAACTCGACGAGGTGCTCGCCGAGTGACATCCGCCCTTCGCGGTTCTGTTTCTTGGGACGCTTCTCGGTCAGGGCCACGGCGACATCGTCCGTTCCTGAGCAGCGTGTTCGAGGCGCACTCGTCGGGGGCCAGGTGCTGGCGTCATCGGGCTCGGGTGGTCCTCAGGGTTACGGCTTGACCGGCGGGTCGGTCGGCTTCTGCGGGGCCGTCGCGGCCGGGGTCTGGTCGGCGGGTGCCGCACTCGCGGGCGGAACCGTGCCCGTCGCGTCGGGCGAGGCGGGCTCGTCGTCGCGCATGCTCTTGACCTCGCTCTTGAAGATCCGCATCGACTGACCGACGCTGCGGGCGAGACCCGGGAGCTTCGGTGCTCCGAACAGCAGCAGGACGATGAGGAGGATGATGACGAGGTGCCACCCGGTGAATGCATTGCCGAACATAGTCTTCGTTCCTGATCTTCGAGGTCGAGGTCCACTCACTCTACCCTGCATCTCCCGTTCGACCGCCGGGAGTCTCGGGAGTCAGCTCCCGGATGTCGTGCGGTACTGCGCGAGACCGGCGGCCGCCCAATCGGCGACCGCCTCGCGCGCGTCCGCCGGCCCGAGCACCGTGATGAGCCCGGGGTGCGCGGCGACCAGTCGTTTGAGGCCGTGATGGTGAGCGAGGCGCAGGGTCGCGGTCACCTCGACATCGGCGTCCTCGCGGGCTGCGGGGCCACCTGGCGCGCTGTCGACGGCGACCACGTAGTCGTCGATGAGCGGGAGGACCGAGCGTCGGACGAGCACGGTGACGTTGCGATCGGAGTCGCTCGGCTCGAACAACGCGGTCGGGACGACGACGTCCGCTTCGCGGAACACGACCTCGGCATCGGTCTCGCGCAGCTCGGTCATCCGATCGAGACGGAAGCGACGCGTCGCCTCGCGCAGGTGGCACCACCCGTAGAGGTACCAGTCCTGGTCCTGGGATTCGAGACGCAGTGGGTCCACCAGTCTCGCCTCGGTCGCCCCGCTCGCATCGACGTAGTCGAACGCGACGCTGTGGCCGGCGGCCAGGGCCGACCGGATGATGCCCACCGCGTGCGCGGAGTAGGACTCGGTGACCGCGAGCTGGCCCGGAGCCGACGACGCCCCGCGGGCGAGTTTCGCCATCACGCCCCCGATGACGTCGCTGTCGACGAACTCGGGGAGGCGCTGGAGCGACTGCAGACCGGCGATGAGGGCCGAGGCCTCGCGGGCTGAGAAGCGAGGACTGTCGTCGAGCGCGACCCGGTGGGTGAGGACGATCTCGTCGTCCTCCTCGAAGCTGCCCCAGTCGATGTCGAAGAGGTCGCCGGCGAGGTACTGCCGGGTGTCGCCCGGCACGCCGGACACCGTCAGGAGCTCGACCGCTTCGCGGATCTGGCGCGGGGACAGGCCGAAATGCCGCGCGGCCTCGTCGACCGTTACCCGCTCGCGGTCGATGAGGTACGGCACGAGCGAGAGGAGGAAGATCAGCTTGTCCTGGGCGCGGGGCGCCGCCGGTCGCTTAGCCACGGGCGGCCTCCTCGGGGTGGGGTGCGTCGTCGGTCGCGCGGTGGCGGGCGACGACCAGCTCGAGTCTGGACGCCACGGCCTCGACGAGTGCCGGAGGATCGAGGACGACGACCTCCGGGCCGAACCCGGCGAGCTCGTCGGCGAGGATGTGGTGGTCGAGGTACGGGATGGTGAGTTCCGTGCGCTCCGTGTCGCTGACGCCGTAGCGGTTGCCGAGGCGGGCCGCGGCGTCGGTCCCGGGCCGGACACGGACGAGGGCACGCTGCGACGAGGACACGCGGCGCAGGCCGTCGATCGCGTCGGCGGCGTGGTCGCGGTCCTCGGCGGGGAACGACTCCCCCGTCGGCTTGACCGGACCGACGATCCGCGACAGGAGGAACGTCCGGGGCTCATCCACCGTCCGGTCGGTGGCGTAGAGGTGCCAACGACCCTCGTGCTGGACGAGCGCCAACGGTGCGACGGTGCGGACGCGTGGCCGCGCCTCGCCGGGCTTCAGGTAGGGGAAGGCGACCACGGACCGACGTTCGAGCGCCGCGTCGAGCGGTTCGAACGAGGCCTCCCGGGTGCGGAGTCTCGGCGCGTATCCGATGATCGGTTCGTCGGGCTCGATGCCGAGCGACCGCAACTTCGTCATCGCGCGCTGCGACTGGCCGGAGAGCGACCCCTCACGCCACACCGTGGCGGCGAGCGACAGCAGTGACAGCTCCGCCGGGGTGAACCGGACGTCGGGGGGAAGCTCGTAGGCGCCCTTCGGGATCCGATAGCGCATCGACTGGTTGTTGCCGGGTTCACCCGGCTGTTCGATCGTCTCGAGCGGGACGCCGAGTTCGCGGATGTTGTCCTTGTCGCGCTCGAACTGTCGCTCGAGGCTGGCGTTGCCGCCGCCACTCGAATACTGCTGGCGGTACCCCTGGACGGTCGACAGGATCTCGTTCTTCGTCAGGCCGGTCTGCGTGGCGAGGAGCGCGAGCACGAGGCTGAAGAGTCGCTCCTCCACCGGGACCGGCTTCGGGGACTCGCTGGCTGAGGACACCGGTCCAGTCTACCGACGGACGGCCCGTCCCCCACCCGCGACGCGGGCGTTGGACGGGCCGTCTCCGAGGCGTGTCGGTTACTGTGCCGCGCGCTGGGTGCCGAGCACGTCGATGACGAACACGAGCGTCGCGCCGGCCGGGACGCTGCCCGACCCCTGCTCGCCGTAGCCGTCCTTCGGCGCCACCACGAGGAGGATCTGCGAGCCGACCTGCTGGCCGACGACCGCGTCGTTGAAGGCCTTGATCATCTGACCGCCGTCGGCCTGGAAGACGAGGGGCTGACCCTTCTCCCAGCTGCTGTCGAAGACGCTCTTCTGATCCCACAGCACACCGGTGTAGTTGACGATGACCTGGTCGCCGGCCTTGACCGTGGCACCGTCGCCGACGCGGGACAGGGTGTGCTTCGTCTCGGTCGGGGCGGGGGCCGCCGGGATGGTGATACCGGGCTGGCCGCTCGGAGCGGTCACGACGGACGGGAACCCCGACGGGATCGGGCGCTCGGCGCCGTCGGCCTTGGGCAGCGCCGCACCCTGGATGTCGGCGACGAGGATGATCGCGTCGTCCTTCTTGATGCCGTTCGCCTCGCTGCCACCGCTCGGGCCGAAGGCGTCCTCGGGTGAGATCGCCGCGACGACACGGGATCCGACCGTCGTGCAGGCGAACGCCTTCGCGAAGCCGGGGAGGCTTCCGGACAGGGCGATGAGGGTGCTCGCGGGCCCGTTGAAGTCCGTCTGCTGCAGGACGTCGCCAGTGCGTCCGTTGAGGAGCATCAGGTTGAGGTTGACGGTGCCGTCGGCCGAGACCTGCTGACCGTCGCCCTGGATGACGACCTGGCGCTCCGTCGTCTTCGTGTACAGCGGCGTCGGGAGCTCCACCTTCGGGGTGGCGCCGAAGTCACCCGACACGCTGATGAGCTTCGTCGCGTCGCCGGCGGACGCCGCGGTGTCGCAGGAGGCCGAGCCCGGCGCGGTGCACCCGGTGAGGGAGACGAGCAGGAGGCCTGCTGCGGCGATGAGAGCTGGTGCAGTGCGCACGGATCCTCGTTTCGGTGGTACGGGTGGGACGGCAGGTCGCCGTCGCACAGTTTAGTCGACGTGAACCCGGGTCAACGATCGTCGCCGAGAGGTGACTCATCGGCGGACGGTTCGATCGACCCGTCGGCCCCAGCGCTGTCGCCGTCGAGGCCCCGCGCACGGGACAGCTCGGCACTCGCCCCGGCGCTCCTCGCGCGCTTCCGCAGGATCTTCGCGCTCGCGGAGCGTTCCCCGAGGGCGCCCGGCGTCCACAGCTCGACGTCCTCGGCGCTGAAGTCGCTCTTCGAGGCGCGCCGCTTGAGCTCGGGCAGGACCGTGCCTGGCGCGAGCTTCCGTGCGGTGATGAGGAAGCCCGTGTGCCCGATCATCCGGTGGTCCGGTCGCACGGCGAGCCCCTCGACGTGCCACCCGCGCATCATCGTCTCGTTCGACTGCGGGTTCGTGAAGCCGCCCGTCCCCCGGATCGCCTCGGCGACCCGGGACAGCTGGGTGACGGTGGCGACGTAGCAGAGGATCACTCCGCCGGGCTTCAGCGCCTCCCAGGCGACGTCGAGGCACTCCCATGGTGCGAGCATGTCGAGCACCACGCGGTCGACGGACTCCGCGGGCATCGTGTCGGGCAGGGTCTCCTGGAGGTCGCCGACCGTGACCGACCAGTTCTGCGGGTCGTAGCCGAAGAAGGTCGCGACGTTGCCTCGCGCGACGTCGGCGAACTCGTCCCGACGCTCGAAGGAGGCCAGTCTGCCCGACGGCCCGATGGCCCGGAGGAGCCAGAGGGAGAGCGCGCCGGAACCGACACCGGCCTCGACGACCGTCGCGCCGGGGAAGATGTCCGCCTGTCCGATGATCTCGGCCGCGTCCTTCGGGTAGATGATGGCGGCACCACGAGGCATCGACATCACGAAGTCGACCAGCAGCGGCCGGAGCGCGAGGTGCTCGATGCCCTCGGTGTTGGCGACGACGCTGCCGTCCGGCAGGCCGATGATCGAGGTGTGCTCGATCATCCCGCGGTGCGTGTGGAAGACCTTGCCGGCCTCCAGCGTGACGGTGTTCTTCCGCCCCTTCGGTCCGGTCAGCTGCACGCGGTCGCCCTCGCGGAAGGGGCCGCTGTTCGCCGGCTGGTGGTTCGCGCTCATCGCTGTGCTGCCTCTGTCTCGGGGTGGTGGGTGGTGCCGCTCGCGGCCGAGCGAAGCTCGGCGAGGTCGGCGACGGAGCGCCCGGCGAGGGTGTCCCAGGTGGTGTGGTGCGGTCCCTCGGGGATCGGCACGATGTGCGGCACGGACACGGCGATGGTCCCCGCCGCGAGCGCGGACGCGAGACCGGTGGCGGAGTCCTCGATCGCGATGCACTCGCGCGGGTCGACCCCGAGTGCCGCTGCGGCCCTGAGGTAGGGGTCAGGATGGGGCTTGGGCTGCTCGACCTCGTCGCCGGCGACGATGAGGTCGAACGCGTCGAACGGGATGCCGCCTGCGATGTCCTCGGCCATGGACCGGATCGACATGGTGACGAGCGCCGTCGGCACGCCGGCCTCCCGGAGCTCGCGGAGCAGCTCCTGGGCACCGGGACGGAACGGGACGCCGCGTTCCTGGATGAGGCGCCGGACGTGGTCCGTGAGGTGGGTGACGATCGTGTCCGCGTCCAGCGCGACGCCGCGGCCCTGGAGGACGGCGGCGGAGTCCCAGAGGCCGTTCCCGACGAGCAGGAGGCCGTCCTCATGGGTCCAGGTGCCGCCGTGGGCCGCGACCAGCTCGGTCTCGGCCTCCATCCAGTAGGGCTCGGTGTCGACGACGGTGCCGTCCATGTCCCAGAGGACTGCGGCAGGGAGGAGAGTGGTCACGGGGTGCCATGCTACCGGGTGCTGAAGCGCCTATCCTGGATGGATGGTCGCGGAAGGTCCCCGTGCACCGAGGAGTGAGACGTGACGGAAGACACCAAGGAGCCGCTGGGCGGTCGCCTGCTCGTCGTGGCGTTCGAGGGTTGGAACGACGCCGGCGAGGCGGCGAGCGGCGCGGTGCGCGTGCTTCGCGACTCGCTCGCCCTCCGCCCGCTGCTCGAGATCGACCCGGAGCCCTACTACGACTACCAGTTCAACCGGCCGACGGTCGGCGTCGACGAGGACGGCAAACGGTCCCTGACCTGGCCCGGTACCACGATCTCGGGGCCCGACCCCGAGGCGGCGAAGCCCGCGACCCCCTTGGCGGAGGACGCCGCGCTCCGCGTCAGCGAGGGCGGCGGCGACAACGTCTACGTGCTGCTCGGTGCCGAGCCGTCGCGCGGATGGAAGGCGTTCGTCGACGAGATCCTCGCCGTGATCACCGAGCAGCGCATCACCGGCATGGTGATGCTCGGTGCGATGCTCGCCGACGTCCCGCACACGCGACCGATCTCGGTCTTCGCCTCGAGCGAGAACGCTGAGCTGCGGCAGGCGCTGCAGCTCGAACGCAGCACCTACGAAGGACCGGTCGGCATCCTCAGCGTGCTGGCCGACGCCGCCGAGCGGCAGGGCGTCCAGAGTCTGTCGGTCTGGGCCTCGGTCCCCCACTACGTGCACAGCGCGCCCTCCCCCAAAGCCGTGTTGGCGCTGATCGACAAGCTCGAGGAACTCATCGACGTCGTCATCCCCCGCGGAGCCCTCGTCGAGGAGTCCGGTGAGTGGCAGAGCGGGATCGACACGCTCGCCGCCGAAGACGAGGACATGGCCGCCTACATCCAGCAGCTGGAGCAGGCGCGCGACACCGTCGAGTCGCCCGAGGCGAGCGGCGAGGCCATCGCCAAGGAGTTCGAGCGGTACCTCCGTCGGGACGAGGGCAAGGGCGACGAGCCCTGGCGGAAGGACCGCGAGTAGCCCGGTCCCATCGCGGTGGGGTGACTCCGGTGAGCCGCCGTCCTGCTCAGCGCACGCCGAGGAGCGCGTCGACGGCCGACCGCGCGAGGTCGGCGTCGTCGACGCCGGTCGTCGCTGCGGCGTCGACGAGTGCGATGGCACCCGGGGTGTCGAGGTCGTCCGCCAGTCGGACCCGCATCGCCTGCAGCAGCTCGACGGCGGACGCTCCACTCGCGGCGTCCGTCGCGAAGGCCGAACGCCAGGTCTTGAGCCGACGATCGGCCAGGACGAGGTGCTCGTCGTGCCACTCCCAGTCGCTGCGGTAGTGGTTCGCGAGGATCGCGAGTCGGATGGCCGAGGGGTCTGCTCCGTCGGCGGCCAGGCGCGAGACGAGGACGAGGTTGCCGAGGGACTTCGACATCTTCGTGCCCTCGTAGGCGACCATGCCGGCGTGGCTGAAGACCTTGGCGAGTGGACGACCGGACAGCGCCGCGGCGTGCCCGGCGCTCAGGTCGTGGTGTGGGAAGACGAGGTCGGAGCCGCCGCCTTGGACCGTGAAGTCCGATCCGAGATGCTGGAGGGCGATGACCGAGCACTCGATGTGCCAACCGGGACGCCCTCGGCCGACGGGTGACTCCCAGCTCGGCTCGCCGTCGCGCGCCGCCCGCCAGAGCAGCGGATCGAAGGCGTCGCGTTTCCCGGCGCGGTCGGGGTCTCCCCCGCGCTCGGCGAAGAACGCGGCCATCGTGGCCTCGTCGAGCCCACTCTCCGCACCGAGGTGCCAGACGTCGTCGGCCGCGGCGCGCACGTCGAAGTAGACGTCGTCTCCGGCGGCACTGTCCGGGGTGTCGACCGTGTAGGCGACACCGCGTTCGATCAGGAGCGCGACGGCGTCGGCGATCGGTCCGATGACCTCGGTGACCGCGACGTAGTCTTCGGGTGGGAGGATGCTGAGGCGTTCCATGTCGCTCCGGAAGAGTTCGACCTGGCTCGCTGCGAGTTCGACCCAGTCGACGCCGGTCGCGGTGGCCCGCTCGAGCAGCGGGTCGTCCACATCGGTGACGTTCTGGGCGTAGTGCACCTCGTAGCCGGCGTCCAGCCAGACGCGCTGCAGGGTGTCGTAGGCGAGGTAGCTCGACGCGTGGCCGAGGTGGGTCGCGTCGTATGGCGTGATGCCGCAGACGTACAACCGCGCCGTGCGTTCGGCGGAGGCTTCGATGAGCCCGGCGCTCGGGGTGTCCCAGAGACACGGGGCCGCGCCGGAGCCGGGCAGCTTCGGGACGACCGGGGCGGACCAGGCCCTCACGCGTTGATCACGCCCGTGCCGAGCAGCACCAGCAGGACGACGCCGAGCACGATGCGGTAGACGACGAAGGGCAGGAAGCTGCGCTTCGAGATGTAACTCATGAAGAACGCGATGACCGCGAGGCCGACGACGAACGCGATGACGGTGGCGACGAGCGTCTCGACCGGTCCGTACGGGCTCGGCTCGCCGATGCTCTTGACGACCTGGTAGAAGCCGCTGCCGAACACCGCGGGGATCGCGAGCAGGAAGGCGTACCGCGCCGCAGCACGGCGCTCGTAGCCCATGAACAGTCCGGCGGTGATCGTGCCGCCGGAGCGGGAGACGCCGGGGATGAGAGCGAGGGCCTGGGCGCCTCCGAAGATCGCGCCGTCGCGGTAGGTCAGGCTCTTCAGACGTCGCTTCTTCGCACCGACCGCGTCGGCGACACCGAGCAGGATGCCGAACACGATGAGCATGATCGCGACGATCCACAGCGACCGGAAGGTCGTCTCGATCTCGTCCTGGAACAACAGGCCGAGCACGACGATGGGGAGGCTGCCGATGATGATCAGCCACCCCATGCGGGCGTCGGCGTCATCCCTCGGGATCTTGCCGACGAGGGCTTTGCACCAGGACGAGATGATGCGGACGATGTCGCGCCAGAAGAACACCACGACGGCGGCCTCGGTACCGATCTGGGTGATCGCCGTGAACGCCGCGCCAGGGTCCTTCGCTCCGGGGAGGAACTCGCCGAGGATGCGCAGGTGTGCGCTCGACGAGATCGGGAGGAACTCGGTGAGTCCCTGGACGAGTCCGAGGATGATGGCGTTGATGAGGTCCACAGGGCACCTTTCTGCAGCCGGATGGCTGGTGTTCGGCCGGATCCGGCAGTCGTCGGCGGGGCGGCTCCTGGAGCGTCTCGCGGCTCGGAGGGTGCGGAGACGGATCGTGGGAAGTCAGTAGTCGAGGAGGAGGTCCGTGAGGACCTGCTTGCCAAACCCTAGCGCGTCGAGCGGCACACGCTCGTCGACTCCGTGGAACATCGCGGGGAAGTCCAGGTGTTCCGGCAGCCGCAGCGGAGCGAAGCCGTACCCGGTGATCCCGAGGAGTGACAGCGCCTTGTTGTCGGTACCGCCGGAGAGCATGTACGGGAGCACCGGGGCGCCGGGGTCATGGCGCCCGAGGGTCTCGACGACCGCGTCGACGAGCGGACCCGAGAACGGGGTCTCGAGGCCGATGTCGCGGTGCATGACGACGATCTCGATGTCCTCGCCGACGATCTCCGCGACGCGCGCGAGCACGGCGTCCTCCTCGCCGGGCAGGGTGCGGATGTCGACGAGCGCCTCGGCGCGATCGGGGATCACGTTGTGCTTGTATCCGGCCTGCAGCAGGGTCGGGTTGCTCGTCGTGCGGAGCGAGGCCTGGATGAAGCCGGAGGCCGTACCCGTCGCGAGGGCGAGCTCGTCCGGGCCGAGCCGTTCGGGCGTGGTGCCGAGGATGGAGGCGATCTCACGGAGCAGCTGCTCGGTGGTGTCGGTGAGTCGGACGGGCCACTCGGTGCGTCCGATGGCCGCCACCGCTTCCGCGAGGCGGGTGACGGCGTTGTCCTGCACGTAGCGGGATCCGTGGGCCGCCCGTCCGGTCGCGACCAGTTTGATCCAGACGAGGGCCTTCTCCGAGGTCTGGAGGAGGTAGGAGCGGCGTCCGCCGAAGGTGATCGAGTACCCGCCGACCTCGCTGATCGCCTCGGTCGCGCCGGCGAAGAGCTCCGGTCGTTCGGTCACGAGGTGGTGGGAGCCGAACACGCCGCCGTTCTCCTCGTCCGAGAACATCGCGACCACGAGGTCGCGTTCCGGCCGACGGCCGCTGCCGAGGATCTCGCGGAGCGACGCGAGGATCATCGCGTCCATGTTCTTCATGTCGACGGCCCCGCGTCCCCACAGCAGGCCGTCCTTGATCTCGCCGCCGAAGGGGTCCACCGACCAGTTCGCAGGATCGGCGGGCACCACGTCGAGGTGCCCGTGCACGACGAGCGCCGGCTTCTCGGGGTTCGCACCGGCGACCCGTGCGACCACGCTGGTCCGGCCCGGAGCGGCGTCGATCAGCTCCGGCTCCAGACCGAGGTCGCGGAGGTACGCCTCGACGTACTCGGCGGCCTCCGTCTCGCCGTTGGAGCGGCCCTCGCCGTAGTTCGTCGTGTCCATGCGGATGAGGTCCCGCGCGATCCGCGTGGTCTCGTCGAGTGTCAGGTCGGATGCGTCTGAGCCGGAGGTCATGGCTCCACGGTACCCGTCGGCCCTGACCGCTGCACCTCTCCCCCGATCGCACGGCCGACGCACGGCCGGAGGGCGTCGAGCAGATCCTCCGGCGGTACGAGGTGGTGAACGGCTGTCGAAATCCGTGCTAGAGTTTCTTCTCGTGCCCAGCGAAAGCCGGACACGATCACAACACGCGCGGGTGGCGGAAATGGCAGACGCGCTAGCTTGAGGTGCTAGTGCCCTTACGGGCGTGGGGGTTCAAGTCCCCCTTCGCGCACACCGTGTTGAGACGGCGAACGGCCGGAGCGAAAGCTCCGGCCGTTCTTGTTTTCCCGCCGCACTCCACGACACGCCGACACCCGAGATCATCTTCGGCTCGAGCGGAATCTGGCGCAGCTCCGCCGGTCCCTGAGCATTGCTCCGCCGGTCCCTGAGGCTTGCTCCGCCGGTCCCTGAGCCTGTCGAAGGGTGGCTCCGGTCTTCCGACCGCGAAGCAGGAGAACGCGCGCCGAGAGGCGCTGCCTCAGTGCCCGTGACCCAGGCGCCGACGGAGCAGATCGATGCGGGCCTGTAGCTGGGTCACGCTCGCCTGTGCCACCGCGGGTCCGCCGCAGACGCGTCGCAGTTCGGCGTGCACGAGTCCGTGCGGCTCCTTCGTGTGCTTCGCGTAGAGACCGACCAGGGTGTTGAGCACCTGGCGCTGTTCCTTGAGTGTGCGGTAGAGCGGAGCGGGGATGTCCGCCTGCGGACTCGGCGAGGCTGCGTTCTTGTCGACGAACGCCCCGCGCTTGGCCTGCCGGCTCTGGCGTTGCACGAGCAACTCGTGCACCTGTTCAGGTTCGAGGAGCCCGGGGAACCCGATGAAGTCGAACTCCTCCTCGGTGCCGGGCTGGGCGAGCTCGCCGAACTCGTCGCCGTCGAACACGACCCGGTCGAAGTGCGCGTCCGAGGAGACGGCCTGCCAGGTGAACTCCTCGAGGAGTGAATCGGAAGCCTTGTCCTCGCGCTCCGCGGCCGCCATCATCGCGTCCTCCGGATTGAAGAGGTCGCCCTCCGCGTCCGGATCGCTCGGGCGGTCGAGTGCGTGGTCGCGTTCGAGCTCGAGTTTCTCCGCGAGGGCCATCAGGTTCGGCACGTTCGGGAGGAAGATGCTCGCGATCTCGCCGCGTCGTCTGGCCCGGACGAATCGCCCGATCGCCTGCGCGAAGAACAGTGGCGTGGCGGACGACGTCGCGTAGACGCCGACGGCGAGTCGTGGGACGTCCACGCCTTCCGACACCATGCGGACCGCGACCATCCAGCGCTTGGTGTTGCCCGAGAAGTCGGCGATCCGGTCGCTGGCCTCCTTCTCGTCGGAGAGGACGACGGTGGGCTGCTCCCCCGTCAGCTCGTGCAGGATGGCCGCGTAGGCTCGGGCGGTCGTCTGGTCGGTGGCGATCACGAGTCCCCCGGCGTCCGGGACCGCCTGACGGACCTCGGACAGCCGGAGGTCGGCGGACTTCAGGACCGCCGGGATCCAGTCGCCCTGCGGGTCGAGTGCGGTGCGCCAGGCGGCGGAGGTGATGTCCTTCGTGTTGCCCTCGCCGAGGCGGGCCTCCATCTCGTCGCCGGCCTTGGTCCGCCAGCGCATGTGGCCGGCGTAGACCATGAAGAGCACCGGACGGACGACCCCGTCCTGGAGCGCGCGACCGTATCCGTAGTTGTAGTCGGTGACGGAGGTCCGGATGCCCTGGTGATCAGGCTGGTAGACCACGAACGGGATCGGCGCCGTGTCTGACCGGAACGGGGTCCCGGTCAGGGACAGCCGGCGGGTCGCCCGCGAGAACGCCTCGTGGATGCCGTCGCCCCAGCTCAAGGCGTCGCCGCCGTGGTGGACCTCGTCGAGGATGACGAGGGTGCGACCCGAATCGGTCGTGCGCTGATGGACGGGCGGGTTCGCCGCCACCTGGGCATAGGTGACGGCGACGCCGTGGTAGTGGCGGCCGAAGACCTGGTCGCGGTTCGCGAAGTTCGGGTCGAGGCGGATGCCGACCCGGCTCGCGGCCTCGGCCCACTGACGCTTCAGGTGGTCGGTCGGGGCGACGACCGTGATGCGGTCGATCGTGCCGCGATGGAGGAGTTCGGAGGCGAGCCGCAGCGCGAACGTCGTCTTGCCTGCGCCCGGTGTCGCCGCCGCGAGGAAGTCACGGGGTTCGGTGGTGAAGTACTGCTCGAGCGCCTCGGCCTGCCAGGCTCGAAGCTTGCTCGCCGTGCCCCACGCTGCGCGTTCCGGGAAGGCCGGTGAGAGGTGTTCGGCTGCGGACCCGCCCAGGTGCTGGGTCGAAGAGATTTCCGCGTTCACTGGAGACCACTGTACCCGGCCGAACCGACACCGCCGACCATCGCGTGCGGCCTCGACAGCCGTCCGGATGTCCGACTCGCGACTGATCCGCCAGCCGAGGGGCGGGCGTACGCTGGAGGTTCCGGATGCACAGCAGGAGGAACCACCCATGACCGAACAGCACCATCCCTGGTCGCGGTACGTCGCGATCGGCGACTCGTTCACCGAGGGGATCGGCGATCCCGAGCCGGGTGCGCCGGGCGGGCACCGCGGGTGGGCCGATCGGGTCGCCGAGGTGTTGGCCGCGCAGAACTCGGACTTCGCCTACGCCAACCTCGCGGTGCGCGGCAAGCTCGCACAGCAGATCCTCGACGACCAGGTGGAGCCGGCCCTGGAGCTGCACCCGGACCTCATCACGATCTCCGCGGGCGGCAACGACGTGATCCGGCCCGGCACCGACCCCGATGACATCGCCAGACGACTCGAGCAGGCGATCATCCGGCTCCGGAGCGACGGAGCGACGGTCGTGCTGTTCACCGGCGTGGACGTCGGCTTCTCCCCCGTGTTCCGGAGCATCCGCGGCAAGGTCGCGATCTACAACGAGAACCTGCGGGCCATCGCTGCCCGACACGACTGCATCATCGCCGATCAGTGGTCGCTCCAGGCGATCCAGGATCCGCGGATGTGGGCCCCGGACCGGCTGCATCTGAACGCGCTCGGCCATCACGAGGTCGCCCGTCTCGTCCTCCACGCGCTGAACGTGGAGAACGACCTCAAGCCGCTGCAGCCGGAGCCGCTCCCCGTGCGGCGTTGGCGTCAGGCCCGGACCGAGGACCTCGCCTGGGCGCGGGAGTACCTCGTGCCCTGGGTGCTCCGCCGGGTGCGGCACCAGTCGTCCGGCGACCACATCACCGCCAAGCGACCGATCGCCGGTCCGTTCCTGACGGTTGCAGCCCAGGACCAGGAACTCGACGTCTGACCATCCGGCCGACCACCCGGGCTCCGGCGTCTGGCGCGGTCACGGGTTGGTCAGGCGCCACCAGGGCGTGACCGGGGCGATGTCCGCGTCGAGAGCCAGCGGGACGTCGATCGTCGCCGCACCGCCCTCCGCGCCGGCACCCACGGTGTAGCTGAGCTTCCCGACCGTCGAACCGGCGGCACCCGCCTCGATGGCTCTGGCGCGGCTCTCGACGGTGATCGGGGTGTCCTGCCAGACCAGCACGGAGGCGTCGGACGCCACGACGACCTTCGCCGCCTCGTCCCACGCGGTCGAGTAGGAGCCGACCGATTGCCCGGCGGTGGCGAGCTGGACCTGGTGGAATCCGGCCGGCACGCTCTGCAACAGGGAGACCACGGCCTCGTTGAGCACGGTGTGGTCGTCGGCACCGAGGATGACGCCGACGACGGTCACCGTCCGCCCCGCCACCTGGAGGTCCGCGGAGAACAGCAGGCAGGCGCCCGAGGCGTCGTCGGTCCCCGTCTTCATGCCGGTCACCCCGTACTGACCGAGGAGGGCGTTCGTGTTCTCGACCTCGCCGATGGCGGGCAGTACCGCCGTGGGCTCCTTGACGATCGACGAGAGTACCGGGTCGGCGAGCACGAGCTTACCGATGGTCACGAGGTCGCTCGGGGTGCTGACATTCGTCTCGCCCAGGCCGCTCGTGTTCGTGACGGTCGTGCCGGTCAGCCCGTGTGCGTCGAGCCAGGCGCGCGCCGCGTCGAGGTACGCGTCGACCGAACCGAAGGCCCAGACGGCGAGCGAGATGCTGTAGTTGTTCGCCGACGGGAGGAGGAGCGCTTCGAGCATCTGCCGCTGGGTGAACACCGACCCGGCGACGACGGGTGCCGCTGAACCGTTCTCCGCGATGGTGTCGTAGTAGAACCCGACGTCGGCGTCGGTCAGCGTGATGGACGGCCCCTGGTCGCCCGCGGCGAGCGGCTTGGCCTCCAGCACGACGAGGGAGGTGATCGTCTTCGTGATGCTCGCGATGGGGAACGGCGTCTGTTCGCCACTCGAACTCAGGACGCCGTCGAACCCGACGGCACCGAGGGCGCCCCGCCCGAATCCGGGCCAGGCGACCGGTGTGGTCTGCTGGACGAGCGAGGTCGTGAGGGCGTCGCCGGCTTCGAGCGTCGCAGCCGCGGCCGGGACCGGTCGGAGCAGCGCGCCTGCGCTGTACCCGAACAGGCCGATCAGGAGGGCGAGGACGCCGAAGACGGCGAGACGGCGGCGGCGATAGATCTGTCGTCTCGTGAGTGGCACCCGGTCATGCTACCCGGCGCTCCTGCGCGTCCCCTGTCGCGACCTGCCGCCGTGCCGGTGGTCTTCGAGCAGCGTTGGACCGTGGTCAGCGGACCCGGAGCTCCCAGAGGGCGACGGCACTGGCCGACGCGACGTTCAGCGAGTCGACGCCGTGGAGCATCGGGATGGTCACGATCGTGTCGGCGGCGGCGAGGGCCGAGGCGCTCAGACCGTCACCTTCAGCGCCGAGCACGATGGCGAGCCGTTCCGGGGCGGTCCGAGCATAGGTGTCGAGGTCCACGGCGTCGTCGGCCAGAGCGAGGGCGGCCGTCTCGAAGCCGGCATCCCGCAGGACGTCGGATGCGACATCCCATTCCGGCAGGCGGGTCCACGGCACCTGCAGGACCGTGCCCATGCTGACGCGGACGCTTCGACGGTACAGCGGGTCGGCGCAGCGCGGGGTGATCAGGACCGCGTCGGCACCGAGGCCGGCGACGGAGCGGAAGATGGCGCCGACGTTGGTGTGGTCGACGATGTCTTCGAGGATGACCACCCGGCGGGCGTCGGCGAGGAGTTCGGCGGGGTCGGCGAGCGGTGGGCGGTGCATCGCCGCGAGCGCTCCCCGGTGCAGGTGGAAGCCCGTCAGCTGCTCCAGGAGTGCGGGCTCGCCGACGAAGACCGGGACGTCGTGGTCCTCGAGGAGTGGCGAGACGTCGTCGAGCCACTTCTCCTGCAGCAGGACCGATCGCGGTCGGTGCCCGGCGCGCAGCGCACGTTCCATGACCTTCGTGGACTCGGCGATGTACAGGCCACCCGCGGGTTCGGACACCCGGCGGAGGGCGACGTCCGTCAGCCGCGCGTAGTCGTCGAGTCGTCCGTCGTCGAGATCGGTGATCCGGATGACCTGCATGGGAGACGTCCTCTCGACGCGATGTTCGACCTCCACCTTGCCAGAGTGGGAACACGATCGAAAACGAGGCCGTTTAGACTCAGGGGAAGCGATGGCCCGGAGCACTCCGATCATCGCCGACGGATGGACGGAGCAGGCATGAGCACGCTGATCGCAGCAGGGGATCCCGCTGACGAGACGGCCGAGGCCGGGCTCGAACGGGCGATCGAGCTGCTCGCGGACCGACGCGTCGCCTTCCTCACCGGGGCCGGCGTCAGCACGGACTCCGGCATCCCCGACTATCGGGGCCAGGGCGCTCCGGTGCGGACCCCCATGACGGTCGACCAGTTCCTGTCCAACGACGACGCCGCGCGCAAACGCTACTGGGCCGGCAGCCACCTCGGGTGGAAGCGGTTCGACGGCGCTCGACCGAACGCCGGCCACCGGGCGATCGCGCTCCTCGAGGAGGCCGGCATCGCCGACGGCGTCATCACGCAGAACGTCGACGGCCTCCACGTCAGGGCCGGCTCGCGCCGCGTCGTCGACCTGCACGGGTCGATGGACCGCGTCAGCTGTCTCTCCTGTGGGCAGAGCTACGCCAGGTCGAGCATCGCGGAGCGCATGACGTCGCTGAACCCCTGGCTCGACACCGAGACGGACGTGACGATCAACCCGGACGGCGATGCCGAGGTCGGGCGCGTGGACGAGATCGTCGTCCCCGTGTGCACGGTCTGCGGTGGCATGTTGAAGCCGGACGTGGTCTTCTTCGGCGAGTTCATCCCCACGGAGAAGTACGCCGAGGCGGCGGCACTCGTGCGCGGCGCCGACGCACTCGTGATCGCCGGGTCGTCGCTCGTGGTCAACTCGGGCATCCGGCTCCTCGAACTCGCCCGCCGGAAGCGGTTGCCGATCGTCGTCATCAACCGTGGCGTCACGAAGGCGGACGGCCGTGCGGACGTGAAGCTCGACGCGGGTGCCAGTGAGACGCTCACCGGGATCGCCGCTCGCCTGGTCCCGTCCGCGTTCACGAGCGTCGTCTCGCAGGAGGCGACCGACGCCTGACGCCTCAGGCGTCGGTGTGGTCGTCCGCGAGGAACGCGGTGAGGCGTTGCGCCGCGTCGTGCGGCTCCTCGTAGTGGATGAGGTGTCCGACGCCCGGGATGACGTGCAGCTGCGCGTCGGCGAACCGCTTCGCGAGCGCGTACTGCGCGGCCACGGGCGTGATGTCGTCGCGCTCGGCGGCGATGAGCAGCGTGCGGCTGGGGATGCGGTCGGCGTACTCGCTGACGTCGTGGCTGACCGAGGCGGTGAACGACTCGAGGACGACCTCCCGGTCGGCGAAGGCGCTGAAGTACTGGTCGTGCTGCGCGTGGATCCACCGACGGAGCGTCGGGTCCTTCGTCTTCGCCATCGCGACGCTCATGATGCGGACGACACCCTTGTTGCGGAGGAACGCGAAGCCCAGGCGTTTCGGGAGCTTCGCGGACGACCAGTAGTAGAAGACCGCGAGCCTCGTCAGGACACCTCGAGGGCCCTGGAGCGCCGGGGCGGCGATCGGGTTCACGAGGACGAGATCGTCCGGTCGGAGTCCCCCGGCGACGGCGGCGCTCGACACGATCGAGCCGAACGAGTGCCCGAGCAGGACGACCCGGCCGGTCAGGTGCAGCTCCTCGATGAACCGTCCCAGCCAGGCTGCGTACCCCTCGACGGAGTGGGTGGCGTCGGGGAAGGGTGCGGAGCTGCCGAAGCCGGGGAGGTCCGGAGCGATGATCCGGAATCCGGAGAGCTGCGCGACGACCGGTTCGAGGCCGTGGTGGTCGCCGCGGAACCCGTGCACCATGACGATCGTCGTCGACGCCTCGTGGTCGCCGTAGTCCCAGAACCGGGTCTCGGCTCCGTCCACGATGAGCGAGCGCTCCCGGACGGGGATGCGGTCGAGCTGGTCGGCGTACGGTGATTCGACGGGCATCCACTCAGTCTAGGGAGTCCGGCTCCGCGTTCACCCGACGACGCGGAGCGTGCCGTCCCGGCGTGGCACAGGCCTCTGTCGGAGGTGCGTCATAGGGTGAAGGCGTGAACACGGTCGACGCGAACCCCCACTGGACGGACCGCCTGGCGGTCTTCGATCTCGAGACGACCGGCATCGAGGTGGAGACGAGTCGCATCGTGACCGCCTTCGTCGGTGTCATCGCCGCGGACGGTTCGGTCGAACGCTCGTGGTCGTGGATGGCCGACCCCGGGGTCGAGATCCCCGCTCGCGCCGCCGAGATCCACGGCGTCACGACGGAGCGTGCCCGGGCGGAGGGGCGTCCGGCACCGGCCGTCGTCGGAGAGATCGTGTCCGTCCTCACCGAACTGTTCGCCGCACGGACCCCGGTGGTCGCCTACAACGCGCCCTACGACTTCTCCCTCCTGCACTTCGAGGCGGAGCGACACGGGGTGACCTCGATCACCGCCCCGTCCCCCGTCGTCGACCCGCTGATCCTCGACCGACGGCTCGACACGTTCCGCCGCGGCAAGCGGACGCTCGAGGTCGTCGCCGCCCTGCACGGCGTTCCACTGGAGGGTGCGCACGACGCGGGCGTGGACGCCGTCGCCGCCGGACGCGTCGCTCAGGCCATCGGCCGACGCTACGCCGACGCGTTGCCGACGAGCGTGGACGAGCTGCACGAGGCTCAGCGGACCTGGTCGGTCGAGCAGGCGGAGAGCTTCCAGTCCTACATGCGCCGCGTGCGCGACCCCGAGTTCGTCGCCGACGGCGCTTGGCCCATCCGCACCGGACGCCCTGCCGCTCGACCCGAGACGCCGGTCATCGTCCCAGCAGACCAGCTGCCCATCGGTATCTGAGTCGCACGGACTCCCCACGACGACGAACGCCCCGATCCGAGGATCGGGGCGTTCGTGTATGACAGCGGAAGGACTACTTGCCGAAGCCCTTGAAGCGCTGGTTGAACTTCTCGACGCGACCGGCGGAGTCCATGATGCGCTGCTTGCCCGTGTAGAACGGGTGCGACTCGGACGAGATCTCCACGTCGATCACCGGGTAGGTGACGCCGTCGAGGTCGATCGTCTTGCCCGACGAGACCGTCGAGCGCGTAAGGAACGTCGCGCCGGAGGCGAGGTCGCGGAAGACGACGGCTTCGTACGTGGGGTGGATGTCAGATTTCATCAGCAGTCCTTGTTGAGTGGATGGTGTGGGTAGTACCCGCGCTCGGAACTCCAGGCACGAGGCAGAAAGCTCTTGGCTCCGCGAGCCAAAGGTCGACTTTACCAGACTCAGCGCGCGTCTGCTCGCCTGCCGAGGTCGACCCGCCGAGGCGCGGCCGTCAGGAAGGTGTGACGGCCGAGCGTCCGGCGCGGGCGGAGCGGGCGTGGAAGCGTCCGTCCTCCTCGGTCAGCTCGATCGGGAGGTCGAAGGTCTCACTGAGGTGCTCGGCCGTGAGGGTCTCGGCGATCGGTCCGGCGGCGACGACGCCGCCGTCGCGAACGAGCAGGACGTGCGTGAAGCCGACGGGGATCTCCTCGACGTGGTGGGTCACCATGATGATCGCCGGTGAGTCGTCGGCGCTCGCGTAGCCGCCGAGCAGCTCGACGAGCTCCTCGCGCGTGCCGAGGTCGAGGCTCGCGGCCGGCTCGTCGAGCAGGAGGAGTTCGGGGTCGGTCATGATGGCCCGCGCGATCTGCACGCGCTTCTGCTCGCCGTCGCTGAGCGTGCCGAAACGGCGGTCGGCGAGGTGGTCGAGCTTCCATTCGGCGAGGACCCGCGAGGCCCGCTTCACATCGATGTCCTCGTACTGCTCGACCCAGCGGCCGGTGACCGAGTAGGCCGCCGTGAGCACGACGTCCAGGACGGTCTCCTCCGGCGGCACCCGCTTCGCGAGGGCGGAGGACGCGAAGCCGATGCGCGGTCGCAGCTCGAAGACGTCGACCCGGCCGAGCGTCTCGTCGAGCACGGAGACCGTGCCCTTCGAGGGGTGGATGAGCGTCGCCGCGAGCTGCAGGAGCGTCGTCTTGCCTGCGCCGTTCGGGCCGAGGACGATCCATCGCTGGTCGCCCGTCACCGTCCAGTCGACGCCATCGAGGATGGGGTTGAGATTGCGGACGACGGACACATCGGAGAACTGCAACACGCTCGGCATGGTCCTAGCCTATCCGCCAAGACTCGTCGCGCGTCGCCGTCCTCCGAGGTGTCCGCAGGTGGTTCAGACCAGGCTGCGGTACAGCTCCGCCGTCTGGGTGGCGATGCGCGACCAGCTGAAGTCGGACTCCGCGCGTCGGCGACCAGCGGCCCCGTAGGCCCTCGCCTGGGCGGGATCCTGGACGACCTCGGTGAGGGTGGCGGCGAGGTCGGCGACGAAACGCTCCGGGTCGAGCGGGGTGCCGGTGCCGTCGGACGCCTGCGCGAGGGGGACGATCCTCCCGGTCACACCGTCCTGCACGACCTCAGGGATGCCGCCGGTCCCCGTCCCGACCACGGCGGCACCGCAGGCCATCGCCTCGAGGTTGACGATGCCGAGCGGCTCGTAGATCGACGGGCACACGAAGGTCGTGGCGGCGGTGAGGACGGTGCACAGCTCGTGACGCGGGAGCAGCCGTTCGATCCACACGACCCCGGTGCGCTCGCGCTGCAGCTCCTCGACGAGCCCCTTGACCTCGGTGAGGATCTCGGGGGTGTCGGGAGCGCCGGCGCACAGGATGAGCTGCACGTCGGGCGGCAGCAGGCGGGCCGCGCGGAGCAGGTACGGCAGCCCCTTCTGACGGGTGATCCGACCGACGAAGACGACGGAGGGACGGGACGGGTCGATGCCGAGCGACCGCAGCAGCTCGTCGTCCACGCGTGGCTGCCAGTCGGTCAGGTCGATGCCGTTGTAGATGACCTGCACCTTGGCCGGGTCGAGGCTCGGGTACGACCGCAGGATGTCGCGGCGCATGCCGTCGCTGACCGCCACGACGGCCGCGGCGCCTTCGTAGGCGGACTGCTCGATCCAACTGGACACGCGGTACCCGCCGCCGAGCTGCTCGGCCTTCCACGGCCGGAGCGGCTCCAGACTGTGCGCGGTCACGACGTGCGGGATGCCGTGCAGCAGCGACGCGAGGTGACCGGCGCCGTTCGCGTACCAGGTGTGCGAGTGCACGAGGTCGGCTCCGGCGACGTCCTGGGCGATCAGGAGGTCCGTCCCGAGTGTCGTGAGGGCGCCGTTCGCCCCCTGGAGCTCGGCCGGGACACCGTAGGCGACGGTTTCGGCCTCGTCGCGTGGAGCGCCGAAGCAGCGCACGGTCACGTCGATGTCGCTACGGAGGGATTTCACCAGCTCCGACACGTGGACGCCTGCGCCGCCGTAGATCTCCGGCGGGTACTCCTTTGTCACAAGATCAACTCGCATGTCTAGACGCTAGTACAGGTCTCGTCCGGCATCTATTGTGAAGCCATGGCCGCCTCAAAGAAGATCTTCGGAATCGTCCTCGCTGGTGGGGAAGGGAAGCGGTTGATGCCGCTGACCGCAGACCGCGCGAAACCGGCCGTACCGTTCGGCGGGCAGTACCGTCTGATCGATTTCGCGCTGTCGAACCTCATCAACTCCGGACTCACCCAGATCGTCGTCCTCACCCAGTACAAGTCCCACAGCCTCGACCGCCACGTCTCGCAGACCTGGCGGTTGTCCGGCCTGCTCGACTCCTATGTCGCGTCCGTGCCGGCGCAGCAGCGTCTCGGGAAGCGCTGGTTCAGCGGATCCGCCGACGCGATCCTGCAGAGCCTCAACCTGATCCGCGACGAGAAGCCCGACATCGTCGTGGTCGTCGGCGCCGACCACGTCTACCGCATGGACTTCGCGCAGATGATCGAGGCGCACATCGCCTCGGGCAAGAAGGCGACGGTCGCCGCGATCCGTCAGCCCATCTCCCTCGCCGACCAGTTCGGCGTCATCGACGTCGACGCGGACGACCCGACGACCATCGCCCGCTTCCTCGAGAAGCCGCTCGACGCGCCGGGCCTGCCCGACTCCCCCGGTGAAGTGCTCGCCTCGATGGGCAACTACGTCTTCGACGCCGACGCCCTCATGCAGGCGGTCATCGACGACGGCGAGGTGACGAGCTCGAACCACGACATGGGTGGCGACATCGTCCCGTACTTCGTCGATCGCGGCGAGGCGGGCGTCTACGACCTCCAGCGGAACGATGTACCCGGATCGACGGATCGCGATCGCTACTACTGGCGCGACGTGGGGACGATCGAGTCGTTCTACGAAGCCCACCAGGACCTCATCTCGACCCTCCCGATCTTCAACCTGTACAACCGGGACTGGCCGATCTTCAGTTCTCAGCTGAACTCGCCGCCGGCGAAGTTCGTGCGGGACGCGAAGGGCAACCTCGGCCAGACCATCGACTCGATCGTCTCCCTCGGTTCGCTGCTGTCCGGTGCCCACATCGAGCGCAGTGTCCTCGGGCCATGGGCGCTCGTGGAATCCGGCGCCCACGTCTCCGACTCGGTCGTGTTCGACAAGGTCCACATCGAACCGGACGCCGTCGTCAAGCGGGCTATCCTGGACAAGGATGTGGTGGTCACCTCCGGCGCGAGCGTCGGTGTCGACCACGACCGTGACCGCGCTCGCGGCTTCACCGTCACCGAATCCGGTCTCACCGTGGTTGGCAAGGGAGTACGCGTCGTTCCATGAGTACCGAGCGTTCGGCAGTGGCGGATCCAGAAGCAGCACTCCCCCCACAGGCCGGACGAGGCGTCCGGTTCCTCGCGGTCCTCGACGCCGACTCGACGCTCATCGAGAACGAGGTGATCGAGCTCCTCGCCGAGGAGGTCGGCAGCCTCCCCGAGGTCGCCGCCATCACCGAGCGTGCCATGCGCGGTGACCTCGACTTCGCCGACAGCCTCCGGGCCCGGGTCGCGACGCTCGCGGGCCTGCCCGTCGACCGGATCCCGGTGATCGCCGAACGGATCCGGACGACGACAGGCCTGGAGACGCTGATCGGCCGGCTGCATGCGCACGGGTCACGGATCGGTGTCGTGTCCGGCGGGTTCCATGAACTGCTCGACCCGCTCGCCGAGGCACTCGGCCTCGACCATGTGCGGGCGAACCGCCTCGAGACGGCCGACGGTCGGTTGACGGGAGGTCTCAGCGGTCCCATCATCGACGCGGCGGCGAAGGCGGCCGCACTGCAGGAGTGGGCCGACGAGGACGGCGTGCCGTTGGCACGGACGATCGCGATCGGCGACGGAGCCAACGACCTCGAGATGATGGCCGTCGCCGGGCTCTCGGTCGCGTTCAACGCGAAGCCGATCGTCCGCCGCCATGCCGACGTCGTCGCCGGGCGGGTCGACCTCGCCGGCGTCCTCCCGCTCCTCGGGCTCTGATCCGCGCGTCGGGGGTCAGCGCCCGAGTTCGGGTTCTGCTCGGTGCGGTGCTGCCCGGGTCAGTGACCCATGCCGAGGCCGCCGTCGACCGGGATCACGGCGCCGGAGATGTACCCCGCGTCGTCACCGGCGATCCACGTGACGACCTTCGCGACCTCGTTCGCACTCGCGAAACGCGCTGCCGGGATGCTCTTCTTGTACTCGGCCTGGGTCTCGGCGGGCAGTTCGGCGGTCATGTCGGTCTCGATGAACCCCGGGGCGATCACGTTCGCCGTGATCCCACGTGCACCGAGCTCGCGGGTGATGGACCGCGCCATGCCGATGAGGCCGCTCTTCGAGGCCGCGTAGTTGACCTGACCGGCCGACCCGTAGAGGCCCACGACGCTGGAGATGAGCACGATGCGTCCGAAGCGTGCCTTGAGCATGCCCTTGGACGCGCGCTTGACGACGCGGAAGGAGCCGCCGAGGTTCGTGTCGACCACCTGGTCGAAGTCGTCCTCGCTCATCCGCATGAGCAGGGTGTCCTTCGTGATGCCCGCATTCGCGACGAGCACCTCGACCGGCCCGAGCTCCGACTCGATCTCGCTGAACGCCGCGTCGACGGAGGCTGCATCGGTGACGTCCGCGCGGACCGTCAACGTGCCCGCTGGGCCCTCGCCGGATCGAGCGGTGACGGCGACGCGGTGACCCTGCGCGACGAACTCCTCGGCGATGGCGAAGCCGATCCCCCGGTTGCCTCCGGTGACGAGTACGGTGCGTGGTGCGGTCATGGTCGATTCCTCTCCTGCGGCGATACCGGCCGACTCGTGCGGCGGCCGTCGGGGCGCACGGCGTTCCGGCCGCGGACCCGTACCAGCATATGGGGGTCCTCCGGTTCTCCCGGTGATTTGGGGGCTTCGCCCACCCGCCGAGCGCGTAGGCTGGTCGTGGCATGAAGCAGCAGAGCATCACCTCCCTCCCACCGGCTCCCGAACAGGAGCGCCGGCAGCGGTTCATCAAGTACTCGATCACCATGGGTGTCCGGTTGCTTTGCCTCGCTGCGCTCCCGTTCGTCCAGGGCGGTTGGATGTTCGCGGTCGCGGCCGGTGCCATCTTCCTGCCGTACGTCGCCGTCATCATCGCGAACGCCGGATCGCTGCCGTCGCAGGGGGCCATCGAGCGCCCCACCGGTGTCGTCGTGTCCCAGCGGCCGATCATCGTCGACGACTCGGTTCCGCCTCGTCCCACCGACCAGGCATGATCGGGTTCGGTGCCGAGCCCGACGGCGTGATCTGCTCCCGGGCCGGCTGCCGCGCGGCGGCGAGCTGGCGGATCGAGTGGCGCAATCCGAAGATCCACGCGGAGGACCGCGTGAAGGTCTGGACCGCCTGCGACGAACACGTCGACTTCCTGGAGGCCTTCCTCGAAGCCCGCTCCTTCCCCCTTGAGCGGCGTCCGTTGACATCGGCGGTCGGCTCATGAGCGCGGGTTGGCGGTTCGCCTTCAGCCGCCGTTGGCTCGGCTACCTCGGCGTCGCGATCGTGTTCGCGATCGTGTGCGTCCTGCTCTCCAACTGGCAGCTCGCTCGGGCGAGCGAGAAGGAGGAGGAGGTCCAGCGCATCGAGACCAACTGGGACGCGACTCCGATCCCGCTCGACGAAGCGCTGCCGTCGCTCGACTCGTTCAGCGTGGCCGACGAATGGCACCCGGTGTCGATGAGTGGCACCTACCTGCCTGACGAGCAGCTGCTGGTGCGGAACCGTCCCAGGAACAACCAGGCCGGCTTCAACGTCCTCACGCCGCTCCGACTCGCCGACGGAGACGTGTTCATCGTCGACCGTGGCTGGGTCGCCGCGAACGATTCACTCGAAGCACCCGAGTCGGTCCCGGCGCCTCCGAGCGGAGAGGTCTCGGTCGTCGTCCGTATCCGACCCGGCGAACCGACGCTCCCGGGCCGCGGGGCCGCCGACGGGCAGGTGGCCACGATCAACCTCCCGCAGATCGCCGAACTCCGCGGCGAGACCCTCTACTCCGGTGCGTACGGCATGCTCCTCTCGGAGAGCCCGGCGCCGGCCGAATCGGCGCCGCTCGGTCCGATCAAGCCCGAGCCGAACGAGGGGATGCACCTCTCGTACGCGCTGCAATGGGTGGTCTTCGCGCTGATGGGCTTCATCTTCCTCGCCTATGCCATCCGTCAGGAGTACCGCATCCTGAACTCCGACGACCCGAAGGAACAGCGGCGTGCGGCTGCACGCGCCGAACGGCTCGCCGCGAAGGCACGGTCCGACGCCGACATCGAGGATGAGATCCTCGAAGCGAGTCGCTGACGCGAGTGCGACGAGCCGTCGACGGACGGGGCGTACCCGGCCGGTGATGCTCACGGACCGGGAGCGCTGGCCCGCTGGCGCTAGGCCAGGCTGACGAGGTCCTGGTAGTCCTTGTTCCAGTGGTCCTCGACGCCGTCGGGCAGGATGAGCACCCGCTCGGGGTTGAGCGCCTCCACGGCGCCCTCATCGTGACTCACGAGCACGACGGCACCCTCGTAATGGGCGAGCGCGTCGAGGATCTCCAGACGGCTGGCCGGGTCGAGGTTGTTGGTCGGTTCGTCCAGGAGGAGCATGTTCGCGCCCGAGACGACGATCATCGCGAGAGCGAGTCTCGTCTTCTCGCCACCGGACAGCACGCCCGCGAGCTTGTTGGAGTCGTCGCCGGTGAACAGGAACGAGCCAAGGACCTTGCGCGCTTCCATCTCGGTGATGTTCGGCGACGAGGAGACCATGTTCTCGAGCACGCTGCGCTTCACGTCGATCGTCTCGTGCTCCTGCGCGTAGTAGCCGATCCGCAGGCCGTGCCCGGGCTCGAGCTGCCCGGTGTCGGGCTGGTCCACTCCGGCGAGGATCCGCAGCAGGGTCGTCTTGCCCGCACCGTTGAATCCGAGGATGACGACCTTCGAGCCACGGTCGATCGCGAGGTCGACGGCCGTGAAGATCTCGAGCGAGCCGTAGCTCTTCGACAGGTTGCTCGCCATGAGCGGCGTCCGGCCACAGGGCGCCGGGGTCGGGAACCGCAGCTTGGCCACGCGGTCTTGCGCGCGGACCTCCTCGAGCCCGGAGAGCATCCGTTCAGCGCGAGCCACCATCTGGTGGGCCGCAGCAGCCTTGCTGGCCTTCGCACCGAACTTGGCCGCCTGGAGCTGGAGCGCGGTCGCCTTCTTCTCGACGTTGGTGCGCTCCTTCTTCCGGCGCTCCTCGTCGGCCTCGCGCTGACGCTGGTAGTTCTTCCAGTTCATGTTGTAGATGTCGATGACGGTGCGGTTCGCATCGAGGTAGAAGACCCGGTTGACGGTCTCGCCGACGAGCTCGATGTCGTGCGAGATCACGATGAACCCGCCCTTGTACTGCTTGAGGAACTCACGCAGCCAGACGACGGAGTCGGCGTCGAGGTGGTTGGTCGGCTCGTCGAGGATGAGCGTCTCGGCGTCGGAGAAGAGGATGCGCGCGAGTTCGATGCGGCGGCGCTGTCCGCCCGACAGCGTCTTCAGCTGCTGATCGAGGATGCGATCGGGCAGGTTCAGGTTCGACGCGATCGAGGCCGCCTCGGCCTCCGCGGCGTACCCGCCGAGCGCGTTGAACCGGTCGGTGAGGTTGCCGTACTTCTTCATGGCGGCTTCCGCCACCTTCGGGTCGTCGCTCGCCATGGCCATGCTCGACTCGTGCATGCCGAGTGCGAGCTGGCCGAGACCACGCGCATCGAGGATGCGGGTGCGGGCGAGGTCCTCCGGGTTGCCGGAGCGTGGGTCCTGCGGCAGGTACCCGATCTCGCCACCGCGATCGATCTTGCCGTTCGTCGGGAGGGTCTCCCCCGCCAGCGTCTTGGTCAGGGTCGTCTTCCCGGCACCGTTACGGCCGACGAGGCCGATCTTGTCGCCGGCGGACACGCGGAAGTTCACGTGCTCCATGAGCACGCGTGCCCCCACGCGGATCTCGAGGTCGTGCACACTCAGCACAGGCATAGTCCATTTCTTCGGGTGCGTTTCGACAACGCGGAGGGTGGGGGTCAGCCTCCCAGTATAAATCGTGAATCCGATGCTCAGCACCGCGGCCGTTCCGGCAGGGTCCCGGCGCGGCCGGATGTCCGTCAACGCAGGGCGGAGATCCGTCCGACCGCCTCGGTGAGGAGCTCGGGCGAGCAGGCCAGGTTGAGCCGTGCGTGGCCGACGCCTCCGGGCCCGAACGGGGCTCCCTCCTGCAGGGCCACGCGTGCTTCGCGCAGGATGCGCCGCGCCGGGGGCTCCGTCCAACCGAGCCCGGTGCAGTCCAGCCAAGCGAGGTACCCGGCGGCGGGCGGTCGGTAGCCGACCTCGGGCAGCTCGGCACCCAGCAGCTCACCGAGCAGCCGCCGGTTGCCGTCGATCAACGCGAGGAGCCCGTCCAACCAGGGCTCTCCCGCCTCGAAGGCGGCGACCGAAGCCAGCACACCGAACTGGCCCGTCCGCCAGAACACCTCGACCGGCATCCCCGCGACCACGCTCCGCGGTCCGGGTGCGGCGGTGACCATCACCGCGCACTTCAGGCCGGCGAGGTTCCAGGCCTTGCTCGCCGACAGGACGGCGTACCCGTGTTCGGCGGCCTCGTCGGACACGCTGAGATAGGGGACGAACCGCTCGCCCGGTTGGGTGAGCGGAGCGTGGATCTCATCACTCACGACCGTGACCCCGTAGCGCGCTGCCAGTGCGGCGACCGAGCGCAGTTCGTCGATCGTGTGCGGCCGACCGATCGGGTTGTGCGGGTTGCAGAGCAGGAAGGCCTTCGCGCCGTCGCGGAACGCGGCTTCGACACCGTCCAGGTCGAGCCGCCAGCCTCCGGCGGGATCGTCGGCGCGGCTGGACCCGAGCAAGGGGACGTCCACCACGACTCCCCCGGCCTCGGTGACGAGGTCGAAGAACGGCGGGTAGACCGGCGAGGTGATCACCACGCCCTCGCCGGGTGAGATGACGCGACGCAGGATCTCGACGATGCCCATGCTGACGTCGGCGGTGGTGAACACGGAGCCGGGATCCACCTCCCAACCCCAGCGTCGCGCTGCGAAGTCGGCGAACGTCTGTGGGAGCCGTGTGCGGCTCGCGACGTACCCGGCGTCGCCGCGGTCGATGGCCGCGTGCAGGACCTCGCGGACCACGGGTGCCAGCGGGACGTCCATCTCGGCCACGAACATGGGCAGGACGTCGTCGGAGTACTCGGACCACTTCTCGCTCGTCCGGCTGCGCAGGACGTCGAGGGGGTCGGCGGACACGATCTCGGTCATGCGTCGACCCTATCCGGGATCAGCCGGGCGACGCTGCCGGGAACAGGACGACGGACGGCTGCACTGCAGCCGTCCGTCGTCGTGGAGGATCGATCAGATCGAGAAGCCGAGGGCACGCATCATGTCGCGCCCGTCGTCCGTGACGCGCTCCGGGCCCCACGGCGGCATCCACACCCAGTTGATGCGGAAGGCGTCGACGATGCCGTCGAGCGCTTGACCCGTCTGCTCCTCGAGGACGTCCGTGAGCGGACATCCGGCGGAGGTCAGGGTCATGTGGATGATGAGCGCGTCGTTCTCGTCATCCCAACCCAGGTCGTAGATGAGACCGAGGTCGACCACGTTCACCCCGAGCTCGGGGTCCATGACGTCCTTGAGCGCCTCTTCGACCTCGTCGAATCGTTGCGGACTGAGCGTTGTTACCATGTCGTTATCTTAGACCGCTGGCGCGGCTTCAGGCACCTTCCGGGGCGACGACGGCGTCCACGAGGAAACGGTCGTAGCCTTCGTTCTCGAGGCGGTCGGCGAGCTCGGGACCGCCCTGCTCAGCGATCTTGCCGGCGACGAAGACGTGCACGAAGTCCGGCTTGATGTAGCGGAGGATACGCGTGTAGTGCGTGATGAGCAGGACGCCGAGACCCGTGTTCTCCTTCGCGCGGTTGACGCCCTCGGACACGATCTTGAGGGCGTCGACGTCGAGGCCTGAGTCGGTCTCGTCGAGGACTGCGAACTGCGGCTTCAGCAGCTCGAGCTGGAGGATCTCGTGACGCTTCTTCTCGCCACCGGAGAAGCCCTCGTTGACGTTGCGTTCCGCGAAGGCAGGCTCCATGCGCAGGTTCTTCATCGACTCGCGGACGTCCTTGATCCAGCCGCGGATCGCGGGCGCCTCGCCGTCGACGGCGGTCTTCGCCGTGCGGAGGAAGTTCGTGACCGTGACTCCGGGGATCTCGACGGGGTACTGCATCGCGAGGAAGAGTCCGGCACGGGCGCGCTCGTCGACGCTCATCGCGAGGACGTCCTCGCCGTCCAGCGTGATGGATCCGCTGTCGACGGTGTACTTCGGGTGGCCGGCGATCGTGTACGCGAGCGTGGACTTGCCCGAACCGTTCGGACCCATGATCGCGTGCGTTTCGCCCGTCCGGATGGTGAGGTCGACGCCACGCAGGATCGGCTTGGTGCCCTGCTCGGTTTCGACGCTGACGTGCAGGTCGCGGATTTCGAGGACTGACATGGTGCTAGATCTCTTTCGTTGCGGTCGGGTCGATGTAGATGTCGCCGTCGATGAGCTCGACGGTGTAGACGGGGACCGGCTCGTAGGCCGGAAGGGTGAGCGGCTTGCCCGTCGTGAGCGAGAACTGTGAGCCGTGTGCCCAGCATTCGAGGTTGCCGTCCTCGACGAAGCCTTCGGACAGCGAGATGTCGCCGTGGGTGCAGACGTCGCCGATCGCGAACAGTTCGTCCGACGCGTCGCGCACGAGGGCGATCGGCACGCCGTCCACCACGACCCGCTTGGCCTGGTTGACGGCGAGCTCATCGAACGAGCACACCTTGGTCGCCATCAGTGCTGCGCTCCGCCGGTGCCCTGTCCGTCGGCGCCGAGCAGTTCGGCCTCGATGGCCGCCGAGAGGCGCTCCTGCAGCTCGGTGTCACCGATCTGCTGGATGATCTCCACGAGGAAGCCGCGGACGACGAGTCGTCGTGCCTCGTCCTCAGGGATGCCTCGAGCCTGCAGGTAGAAGAGCTGCTCGTCGTCGAAGCGTCCGGTCGCGCTCGCGTGACCGGCACCGGCGATGTCGCCGGTCTCGATCTCGAGGTTCGGCACGGAGTCGGCACGGGTGCCGTCGGAGAGGACCAGGTTGCGGTTCTGCTCGTAGCTGTCGGTGCCGACGGCACGGTTGCTGATGAGGACGTCGCCGATCCACACGGACCGCGCACCCTCGCCCTGCAGTGCGCCCTTGTAGGTCACGCGACCGCGGGTGTTCGGTGCGTCGTGGTGCATGTAGACCTGCTGCTCGAGGTGCTGACCCGCGTCGGAGAAGTACACGCCGAGCGAGTCGAGGTCCGAGCCCTGACCGGCGAGGTGCAGGGTCGGGTTCACCCGGACGACCTTGCCGCCGAGCGACACCACGACGTGCTTGAGGTGGGCGTCGCGACCGATGGACGCGAAGTGGCTGGCGAGGTGCACGGCGTCGTCGTCCCACCACTGCACGGTCACGACGGTCACGTCGGCCTGCTCGCCGACGACGATCTCGACGTTCTCGGTGAGGCGGGCGTCGCCCGCGTTCTCGATGATGATGAGGCCGCGGCTGAACGGCGCGGCGGTGATGACGGTGTGCGCAGCGCGGGCGCCGTCGCCGAGCCCGCTCCGCTCGAGGCGCAGGGTCTTGGACTCCTCGCCCGTGACCGAGATCGCCAGTGCCTGGTCGAAGCTCGACCAGGCGTTCGCGGAGGCGCGCTCCTCCGGCACGCCGGCGGAGCCGACGCGGGCGTCGTCGCGACTGATCCACTCGACGCTGAATCCGTCGACGTCGTCGTGCGTGATCGGGGTGGGCGAGCCGTCGAGCTCCCCCGCGGTGAGGTCGGTGAACTGCGCGACCGGGCTGAGCTTCCAGACCGCCTCGCGTCCCGTCACCGCTGGGAAGTCGGCGACATCATAGGAGCTGAAGCGCTCCGATCGGGTCTGCACCGGGATGACGCGTCCTGCGCCGTCGCTGTGTGCCGTGATGCCGTGCTGTCCTTCGGTCTGAGTCGGTGCTGCAGTCGTCATTAACCGACGGATCCTTCCATGCCCATCTCGATGAGCTTGTTGAGTTCGAGTGCGTACTCCATGGGCAGTTCGCGGGCGATCGGCTCGATGAAGCCGCGGACGATCATCGCCATGGCCTCGTCCTCCGGCATGCCGCGGCTCATGAGGTAGAAGAGCTGCTCCTCGCTGACCTTGGACACCGTCGCCTCGTGTCCGAGCTGGACGTCGTCCACGCGGATGTCGATCGCCGGGTACGTGTCACTGCGGGAGATGGTGTCGACCAGGAGCGCGTCGCAGCGCACGGTGTTGGCCGAGTGATGGGCGTTGGCGTCCACCCGGACCTCGCCGCGGTAGCCCGCGCGTCCGCCCCCTCGGGCGATCGACTTGGAGACGATGGACGACTGCGTGTACGGAGCCATGTGGATCATCTTCGCGCCGGCGTCCTGATGCTGACCGGGACCGGCGAAGGCGACGGATAGGGTCTCGCCCTTGGCGTGCTCGCCCATGAGGTAGATGGACGGGTACTTCATCGTGACCTTGGATCCGATGTTGCCGTCGATCCACTCCATGGTCGCTCCCTCGGCGGCCGTGGCGCGCTTCGTGACCAGGTTGTAGACGTTGTTCGACCAGTTCTGGATCGTCGTGTAGCGGACGCGGGCGTTCTTCTTGACGATGATCTCGACGACCGCGGAGTGCAGCGAGTCCGACTTGTAGATCGGCGCGGTGCAGCCCTCGATGTAGTGCACGTAGCTGCCCTCGTCGGCGATGATCAGCGTGCGCTCGAACTGACCCATGTTCTCGGTGTTGATCCGGAAGTAGGCCTGCAGCGGGATCTCGACGTGCACGCCGGGCGGCACGTAGACGAAGGAGCCACCCGACCATACGGCGGTGTTCAGCGCGGCGAACTTGTTGTCGCCGGACGGGATGACCGTGCCGAAGTACTCCTCGAAGAACTCGGGGTGCTCGCGCAACGCGGTGTCGGTGTCCATGAAGATGACACCCTGCGCCTCGAGTTCCTCGTTGATCTGGTGGTAGACCACCTCGGACTCGTACTGCGCGGCGACGCCGGAGACGAGGCGCTGGCGCTCCGCCTCGGGGATGCCGAGCTTCTCGTAGGTGTTCTTGATGTCGTCCGGCAGGTCCTCCCAGGTCTGAGCCTGCTTCTCGGTGGACCGGACGAAGTACTTGATGTTCTCGAAGTCGATCTCGGAGAGGTCGGCGCCCCACGTCGGCATGGGCTTGCGCTCGAACAGCTGCAGGGCCTTGAGGCGGCGCTGCAGCATCCACTCCGGTTCGCTCTTCAGCGCGGAGATGTCGGCCACGACCTCGGTGGAGATGCCGCGGCGCGCTGAAGCGCCGGCGACGTCGCCGTCGTGCCATCCGAACTCGTATTGGCCGAGTCCGGCGAGCTCCGGGCGATCGATCAGGATGTCTGACATGTGTCCCTCTTTCCTCCCTGGAGACAACCACCGGCTGGAGGTCGTCATTCCCTCCCATGGCACGCGCCTGATCGGAGCGGATTGGGGAGGGGATGTGCGGGCGGCTTCTTCGCGAACCTACAATGTTCATGAACCATGGCGCTTCTCGCGCGCACCGTGAACCTCATAATCCTACAGCTTCCTGTGGGTTGTGGGTGAGGACGGTGGATACCGCAGCCGTGGCCACCGCGAACCGAAGGATCGACCCGTGTCACACCACTCCAAGACCACCGGTCGACCGACGCCGGAACCGTCCCTTCCCGACCGGGTGCGTGCCACCCGGTTCTGGCAGTGGTTGCCGACGACGATCGACAAGCGCGTGCGTGTCGTCGCCTGGCTCTCCTTCGCCTTCCAGCTCGTCCTCATCGGGACCGGGGGCGCCGTCCGCCTGACGGCCTCCGGGCTCGGATGCCCGACGTGGCCGCGCTGCACGGACGACTCCTTCGTCAACACGCCGGAGATGGGCATCCACGGGTTCATCGAGTTCGGCAACCGCCTCCTCACCTTCGTCCTCGCGGCCATCGTGATCGCCGCGTTCCTCGCGGTGATCCGTATGCGTCGGCAGCGCCCCGACCTCTTCCGGCTGACCCTGCTCCAGGGATTGTCGATCCCCGCGCAGGCGGTCCTCGGCGGCATCACGGTCCTCACCGGGCTGAACCCGTACGTGGTCGGGCTGCACTTCGTCATCTCCATCGTCCTGGTCGCCCTCGCGACGATGCTCGTCCATCGGGTCCACCGCGGTCCCCGTGGCGCGGTGATGGTCATGCCCGGCTGGTACCTCGGCGTCGTCCACCTGACGAGCCTCTTCGTCGCCGTCACCGTCGTGTTCGGCATCCTGACGACGGGCTCGGGCCCGCACGCCGGCGACAACTCAAAGGAAGTGCCGGCGCCGCGCAACGGGTTCGACCCCGAGTTCCTCCAGCACCTCCACAGCTGGCCCGCCTACGCGACGCTCGCCGGCACCATCGTGCTGCTCGTCGGCGTGATCGCGCTCGGCGCCCGCCGCGGGTCGCGCGGGGTGCGCACCGCGGTCTCGACCCTGCTGGCGGTCGAAGTGGTGCAGATCATCGTGGGGCTCACCCAGGCCCGCCTCGGACTCCCCGAGGTGCTCGTGGGGCTGCACATGGTGCTCGCCGGGTTGCTCGTCGCCGCGATGACCTGGGTCGTGCTGCAGCAGCGGATCCCGGTCCGGACCGCGTCACGCGTCGAGGAGTCGGCATCCCTCAGCGTCTCCCGCTGATGGCTCAGCTTCGCTCCTGCTGACGGGTCAGCGGGCCTGCTGACGGCTCACTGCACCTGCTGACGACTCAGAGCATCCCGACCGCGGTCACGCGGACGACCGCGGTCCCGGACTCGTCGGAGGCGTCGAGGTCGATGACGGCGCTGATCCCCCAGTCGTGGTCGCCGGCCGGATCGGCGAACACCTGACGCACCCGCCAGACACCGCCCGTGTCGCCCACGGGGCGCTCGTCCTCGTCGTCGACGACCAGCAGCGCCGGGCTCCGTGCTGCAGCACCGGTCGGGAGTTCACCGTGCTCCTCGAAGTACGGATCCATGGCGTCGGCCCAGGCGTCGGCGTCGAATCCGGCCGTCGCGTCGAGCTCGCCGAGCGCGTCGTAGTGCTCCAGCGACGCGAGCTGGACCCGGCGGAAGAGTTCGTTCCGGACGAGGACGGTGAACGCCCGGCGGTTGGCGAGGACGCTCCGTGGCGTGGGCGGGAGTGACCGACTCGCCTCCGCATGGCGTTCGGGGTCCGGGTGGGACAGTTCCTCCCACTCGTCGAGCAGACTCGAGTCGACCTGTCGGACGAGTTCGCCGAGCCACTCGATGAGGTCCTGGAGCTCCTCGTCCTTGAACTCGTCCGGCACGCTCTGCCGGATCGCCCGGAAGGCGTCGGAGAGGTACCGCAGAACGAGTCCCTCGGACCTCGAGAGACTGTAGAACGAGACGAACTCGCTGAAGTTCAGTGCACGCTCGATGAAGTCGCGCACGACCGCCTTCGGGCGGAGCTCGAGGTCGAGTGCCCACGGCTGCGCGGCGGTGTAGCTCGTGAACGCCGCCTCGAGGAGTTCGGCCAGCGGTCTCGGATGGGTGACCGCCTCGAGGAGCTCCATGCGCTGGTCGTACTCGATCCCCTCGGCCTTCATCGCCTGCACGGCCTCGCCTCTGGCGAGGTGCTGCTGGGCCATGACGATCTGGCGCGGATCGTCGAGCGTCGATTCGACCACCGAGATGACGTCGAGGGCGAAGCCGGGCTCCGCGGGGTCCAACAGCTCGAACGCGGCGAGGGCGAACGGTGACAGCGGAGCGTTGAGCGCGAAGTTCGGCTGCAGTTCGACCGTCAGGCCGATGACGACCTCACCCGTCTCGGGGTCGATCGTCTGGGTGATCACCCCTGCCGTGCGGAGGGTGCGGTAGATCTCGAGCGCCCGCCTGGCCAGGGCGAAGCGTCTCGCCCGAGGCTCGTGGTTGTCGAAGACGAGGGAGCGGATGGTGCCGAAGCTGTCGCCGCCGCGCGCGATGACGCTGAGCATCATCGCGTGGGTGAGCTGCATGTGGCTGGTCAGCGTTTCAGGCTCGGCCGCGACGAGGCGCTGGAAGCTCGGCTCCCCCCAGGACACGAACCCCTCCGGCGCCTTCTTCCGGATGATCTTGCGGCGCTTCTTCGGGTCGTCGCCGGCCTTCTCGATGAGCTTGAGGTTCTCGGTCTCGTGCTCGGGAGCCTGGACGACGACGGTGCCCGCGGTGTCGTAGCCGGCCCGACCCGCACGACCGGCGATCTGGTGGAACTCCCGGGCGTTCACCTGGCGCATCTTCGTGCCGTCGTACTTCGTGAGCGCCGTGAACAGGACCGTGCGGATCGGGACGTTGATCCCGACGCCGAGGGTGTCCGTCCCGCAGATGACGCGGAGGAGACCACGTTGGGCCAGCTGCTCCACGAGGCGTCGGTACTTCGGCAGCATGCCGGCGTGGTGCACGCCGATCCCGCTGCGGACGAGCCGGGACAGCGTCGTGCCGAACGCGGTGCTGAACCGGAAGTCGCCGATGGCGTCGGCGATCTCGTCGCGTTGCTCGCGGGTGACGACCTTGAGGCTGGTCAAGGCCTGTGCCCGCTCGAGCGCCGCCGCCTGCGCGAAGTGGACGATGTAGATCGGAGCCTGTCCCGTGTGGAGGAGGTCCTCCACGGTCTCGTGGATCGGCGTGGTCGCGTAGGAGAAATGGAGCGGCACCGGTCGTTCGACGCCGGTCACGATGGCGGTCTCACGGCCGGTTCGGCGCTCGAGGTCGCGCGCGAGATCGCCGACGTCGCCGAGGGTCGCGGACATGAGGACGAACTGCGTGTCCGGGAGGGTGAGGAGGGGCACCTGCCACGCCCACCCGCGGTCGGGGTCGGCGTAGAAGTGGAACTCGTCCATCACGACCTGGTCGATGCCGGCGTCCTCGCCGTGCCGGAGCGCCAGGTTGGCGACGATCTCCGCGGTGCAGCAGACGATCGGCGCGTCGGCGTTCACCGAGGAGTCTCCGGTGACCATCCCGACGTTCTCAGCGCCGAACATCTCGACGAGTGCGAAGAACTTCTCGCTGACGAGCGCCTTGATCGGGGCCGTGTAGTAGCTGCGGCGACCGGAGCTCAGGGCCGCGAAGTGTGCGCCGGCGGCGACGAGGCTCTTGCCGGTGCCCGTCGGGGTGGAGAGGATGACGTTGGCGCCGTCGACGATGCCGATGAGCGCCTCCTCCTGCGCCGGGTACAGGCTGAGTCCGCCGGCCTCGGCCCAGGAGACGAACCGGTCGAAGACGATGTCGGGGCTCTCCCCCGTCGCAGCGATCAGCCGGCCGCGTTTCGCTGCGTCAGCCACCGGGTCAGAACGGGAGCAGCGGGTCGATGCCGACGGCGAGGAACAGGAGGGTCAGGTAGGTGATCGACCCGTGGAAGACGCGCATCGGCGAGACGTGCTCGTGACGGATCGCGAGGTTGTAGAGACGGTGGGTCTCGTAGACGAACCAGCCGCCGGACAGGAGGGCGACGGCGCTGTACAGCAGCCCCATGTCGGCCACAGGGATGAGCAGGAGCGAGCAGACGACCGTCGCCCATGCGTACAGGATGACCTGGAGGCCGACCTGCGCGCGACCGCGGACGACGGCGAGCATCGGCACGCCGACGGCCTGGTAGTCGCTGCGGTACTTCATGGACAGCGGCCAGTAGTGCGGCGGCGTCCAGAGGAACACGACCGCGAAGAGGATGATCGGTGCCCACGAGAGCGAACCGGTGACGGCGGCCCAGCCGATGACGACGGGGAAGCAGCCCGCGATCCCACCCCAGATGATGTTCTGCTGGGTGCGTCGCTTCAGCCACAGCGTGTACACGAAGACGTAGAAGAGGATCGCGCCGACGGACAGCGCGGCCGCGAGCCAGTTGGTGGTGGCGAGGAGCCAGACCGTCGAGACGACGCCGAGTGTCCATGCGAACACGAGCGCCTCGCGCGGCGTGAGCTCGCCGGTCACCAGGGGGCGCTTCTTCGTGCGGTCCATGACCGCGTCGATGTCGCGGTCGATGTAGCAGTTGAACGCCGCTGCGGAGCCGGCGCTCAAGGACCCGCCGATGACGGTCGCGATGACGAGCCACCAGTCGGGCAGACCGCCCTTCGCGAGGATCATGACGGGGATCGTCGTCACGAGGAGCAGCTCCATGACCCGCGGCTTGGTCAGGGCGATGTACGCCTTCGCCTTGCGTCGGAAACCGAGCTTGGGGCTCGACACACGTTCTGCTACAGCGACGTCCATTGCTCCTCTAACGTTCGGTTCACCACGCACTGCTCGCCCGGTGCGCGGTCCGCAGACGATTCTACGACACGCGCAGGCGGCTCCCTACTCACGGTGCGCAGGCGCACGGTCCCTCACCAGGTGACGCCCGACGTGCAAGCGCTGCAACGATCCGTGACGTCGCGTGTTCGCGCTCGTCGAACATCGACCCTCCGCTGCAGGGGTTCGCTATGCTGGGAAGTGCTCGCCAGCCACTGTGCACGCGTGCGCCCCCCTTCACCCAGTTCGAAGAGCGGTGTCGTGTGCTCGGACGCCGAAGACGACGTGGGCCGCGAACGCACAGAAGAAGGCTCGACCGCTCGTCGGCCTCCTGTTCCGATGAGAAGGGTCAGTATTCAGTGGCAGATCTGCAGTGGGAAAGCATTGACAGCAAAGCAGTCGACACGGCGCGCATCCTCGCCGCCGACGCGGTGGAGAAGGTCGGCAACGGCCACCCGGGAACGGCGATGAGTCTCGCCCCCGCCGCCTACCTGCTGTTCCAGAAGGTCATGCGACGCGATCCGAAGGACCAGGACTGGCTCGGACGCGACCGCTTCGTCCTGTCGGTCGGGCACAGCTCGCTGACCCAGTACGTCCAGCTCTACCTGGGCGGCTACGGTCTGGAACTCTCCGACCTCGAGGCGCTCCGCACCTGGGGCTCGCTCACGCCTGGTCACCCGGAGTACGGCCACACCGACGGCGTCGAGATCACCACCGGTCCGCTCGGCCAGGGGCTCGCCTCCGCCGTGGGCTTCGCGTACGCGTCCCGCTTCGAGCGTGGCCTGTTCGACCCCGAGGCCGAGGCCGGCACGAGCCCGTTCGACCACTTCGTCTACGTCATCGCCGGCGACGGCGACCTGCAGGAAGGCGTCACGAGCGAGGCCTCCTCGCTCGCCGGTCACCAGCAGCTCGGCAACCTCATCGCGATCTACGACTCCAACCAGATCTCGATCGAGGACGACACCAACATCGCCTTCACCGAGGACGTCAAGGCCCGCTACGAGGCCTACCACTGGCACGTCCAGGTCGTCGACTGGAAGAAGACCGGCGAGTACGTCGAGGACGTCCACGCGCTCAACGACGCGATCGAGGCGGCGAAGGCCGAGACCGACAAGCCGTCGCTCATCATCCTGAAGACCATCATCGGATGGCCGGCTCCCAAGAAGCAGAACTCCGGCAAGATCCACGGTTCGGCGCTGGGCGCCGAGGAGCTCGCGGCCGTCAAGGAGGTGCTCGGCTTCGACCCCGAGCAGAACTTCTTCGTCGCCGACGAGGTCATCGAGCACACCCGCAAGGCGATCGACCGCGGTGCCGAGGCACGTGCCGAGTGGCAGCAGACGTTTGACGCCTGGGCCGCGGCCAACCCGGAGCGCGCTGCGCTGCTCGAGCGTCTCGAGGCCGGCGAACTCCCCGAGGGTGTCGAGTCGGCGCTGCCCGTGTTCGAGGCCGGCAAGGACGTCTCGACCCGCGCCGCATCCGGCAAGGTGCTCAACGCCCTCGGCCCGGTCATCCCCGAGCTGTGGGGCGGTTCGGCCGACCTCGCCGAGTCGAACAATACGACGATCGAGGGCGGTGCGTCGTTCATCCCGAGCGAGCACTCCACCCACGAGTGGACCGGGAACCCTTACGGTCGCGTCCTGCACTTCGGCATCCGCGAGCACGCCATGGCCGCGATCCTCAACGGCATCGTCCTGCACGGCCCGACCCGCGCGTTCGGTGGCACCTTCCTCATCTTCAGCGACTACATGCGTCCGGCCGTCCGTCTCGCCGCGCTCATGAACGTGCCGTCCATCTTCGTATGGACCCACGACTCCGTCGCCCTCGGTGAGGACGGCCCCACCCACCAGCCGATCGAGCAGCTCGCCTCGCTCCGTGCCATCCCGAACCTCGCCGTCGTGCGACCGGGTGACGCGAACGAGGTGGCCTATGCCTGGCTCGAGATCCTCAAGCGTCGCGGCGGCCCGACCGGCATCGCGCTGACCCGTCAGAACATCCCGGTGTTCGAGCGCGGCACGGGCGACGCCACCGGCGAGACCTTCGCTGCAGCGTCGAACGTCGCCAAGGGTGCGTACATCCTCGCCGAGGCGCCGGGTGGAACGCCGGACGTCATCCTCATCGCGACGGGCTCCGAGCTCCAGCTCGCCGTCGAGGCCCGCGAGGTCCTGCGCGGCGAGGGCGTCAACGCCCGCGTCGTCTCGGTGCCCGCATTGGAGTGGTTCGAGGAGCAGTCCGCCGAGTACCGCGAGTCCGTCCTCCCGAAGGCCGTCACCGCACGCGTCTCCGTCGAGGCGGGTCTCGGCCTGACCTGGAAGAGCATCGTCGGCGACGCAGGCCGGACCGTGTCGATCGAGCACTTCGGTGCGTCCGCCGACTACAAGACGCTGTTCCGTGAGTTCGGCATCACCACGGAGGCAGTCGTCTCCGCAGCACACGAGACGCTCGGCAAGTAGCCCGGGCGAAGGAGACAGAAGAACATGACTGAAACCCCAACCGCCCAGCTGTCCGCCGCCGGCGTCAGCATCTGGCTCGACGACCTCTCCCGCGGACGCATCCAGTCCGGTGGGCTGGAGCAGCTCATCGCCGACCGCAACGTCGTCGGTGTCACGACGAACCCGACGATCTTCGCGTCCGCGCTCAGCAACGGCGACGTCTACGCCGAGCAGGTCGCCCAGCTCGCCGCCGACGGCAAGGACGTCACCGAGGCAGTCTTCGAGATCACCACCGACGACGTGGCCGCGGCATCGAAGATCTTCCGTGGGGTCTACGACGCCTCGAACGGGTACGACGGCCGCGTGTCGATCGAGGTCGAGCCGGGCTTCGCGCACGACGCCGCCGCGACGATCGAGCAGGCCAAGCAGCTCTGGGCCAAGGTCAACCAGCCCAACGCGATGATCAAGATCCCCGCGACGGTCGAGGGCCTCGAGGCCATCACCGCCGTCATCGGCGCCGGCATCAGCGTCAACGTCACGTTGATCTTCAGCCTCACCCGCTACCGCGAGGTCATCAACGCGTTCCTCACCGGTCTCGAGCAGGCGAAGGCCGCGGGCCACGACCTCTCGACGATCCACTCGGTCGCCTCGTTCTTCGTGTCGCGGGTCGACACCGAGATCGACAAGCGTCTCGACGCGATCGGCAGCCCCGAGGCGACCGCACTGAAGAGCAAGGCCGGCGTCGCGAACGCCCAGCTCGCCTACCAGGTCTTCGAGCAGGAGTTCGCGAGCGAGCGTGCCACCGCGCTCCTCGAGGCCGGCGCCAACAAGCAGCGTCCGCTCTGGGCGTCGACGGGTGTCAAGTCCGCCGACCTCCCCGACACGCTCTACGTGACCGAGCTCGTCGCCGACGGCGTGGTCAACACCATGCCGGAGAAGACCCTCGAGGCGACCTTCGACCACGGCGTCATCACCGGCGACACCGTCACCGGCTCCTACACGGCTGCGAACGAGGTCCTCGACGCCATCGCCGCACTCGGCGTGTCCTACGACGAGGTGACGGCGCTGCTCGAGCGTGAGGGCGTCGAGAAGTTCATCGTGTCCTGGGACGAGCTGCTCGAGACCGTGAAGACGGCTCTGGAGGCCTCCAAGTGAGCTTCAAGATCCGCGTGAGCGGCGCGGCGGAAGCCGCTGTCGCATCGGTGGTCCCCACGCTCGTCAGCGACCTCGTCGCGTCGCGCATCACGGACCAGGACCCCACGCTGTGGGGTCCTGCGGCCGAGGCCGAGGCGTCCAAGCGCCTCGGCTGGGTCCAGGCGGTCTCCATCTCCCGCCCGCTGGTCGAGCCGATCCTCGCGCTCCGTGAGCAGTTCAACGACGAGGGCATCGACCACATCGTGCTCGCGGGCATGGGCGGTTCCTCGCTCGCACCCGAGGTCATCACGAACACGCTGGGCGGCAACCTCACCGTCCTCGACTCGACCGCTCCCGGTCAGGTCCTCGCGGCCCTGGCGGACCGCCTCGAGACCTCGGTGCTCGTCGTCTCCTCGAAGTCCGGCTCCACGGTCGAGACCGACAGCCAGCGCCGTGCCTACGAGGCCGCGTTCACGGCTGCGGGGATCGACCCCGCCGGCCGCATCGTCATCGTCACCGACCCGGGCTCCCCGCTCGAGGCGGCGGCGAACGAGGCCGGCTACCGGGTCTTCAACGCCGACCCCAACGTCGGCGGTCGCTACAGTGCGCTCACCGCCTTCGGACTCGTGCCGTCCGGTCTGGCCGGTGTCGACATCGGCGCGCTGCTCGACGAGGCCGACGCGGTACTCGGTGAACTCGCGATCGACGACGCTTCGAACCCGGGACTCATCCTGGGCGCGGCGATCGGCGGCACCGTTCCGCTGCGCGACAAGGTCGGTCTCATCACCGACGGGACGCACATCGTCGGATTCCCGGACTGGGCCGAACAGCTCATCGCCGAATCGACCGGCAAGTCCGGTCGCGGTCTGCTGCCTGTCGTGCTCAACCCGCTCGCTCCCGAGCTCGAGTCGAAGCCGGCCGACCTCCAGATCGTCCGCATCGTCGACGATGCCCACGAGTTCCACCTGCTGCGCCACGACCGCCACGAGGGCGAGATCCTCGTCAGCGGCAGCCTCGGCGCGATGATGCTGGTGTGGGAGTACGCGACCGTCGTCGCCGGGCGCCTCATCGGCATCGACCCGTTCGACCAGCCGGACGTCGAGTCTGCGAAGGTCGCCACCCGTGGTCTGCTCGACAACCGTCCGGAGCCCGAGGCACCCGCCTTCGTCGCCGACGGTGTCGAGGTCCGAGGCTCGGCCGGTCTGCTCGACGGCGTGACCACCCTGTCCGGCGCCGTCGAGGCACTGCTCGCGCAGCTGCCCTCCGACGGCTACGTCGCGATCCAGGGCTACGTCGACCGTCTCGCCTCCCCGCAGCTCGAGAGCATCCGCGACCTCGTCGCGGCGAAGGCGGCACGACCCACGACCTTCGGGTGGGGTCCCCGCTTCCTGCACTCGACGGGTCAGTACCACAAGGGCGGCCCCGCGAACGGCGTATTCCTGCAGATCACCGAGACGGCCCCCGTCGACCTGGAGATCCCCGAGCGCCCGTTCACCTTCGGCCAGCTCATCGAGGCCCAGGCGGGCGGCGACGCCCGCGTCCTCGCCGAGCACGGTCGTCCGGTCCTCACGCTGACCCTCACGTCGCCGGACCAGAACATCGTCACCCTCTTCGACGCCGTCAACGACTAGCGCGTCACTGCACAAGGAGCTTCATGTCCCCGGTGGAAATCACCCCGGAGTCCAACCCGCTGCGGGTGGACACCGACCGACGCCTCAATCGGATCGCCGGTCCGAGCGGCCTCATCATCTTCGGCGTGACAGGCGACCTGTCCCGCAAGAAGCTGATGCCGGCCGTGTACGACCTGGCGAACCGGGGCCTCCTGCCCCCTGGCTTCTCACTCGTCGGGTTCGCCCGACGGGACTGGGAGGACCAGGACTTCATGGAGGTCGTCCACGAATCCGTCAAGCAGTACGCCCGGACCGAGTTCCGAGAGGACGTCTGGAACCAGCTCGCCCAGGGCATCCGGTTCGTCCCCGGTGAATTCGGTGACGACGCGGCGTTCGAGAAGCTGAAGGAGACCATCGAGGAGCTCGATGCGGATCGCGGGACGATGGGCAACCACGCGTTCTACCTCTCGATCCCGCCGAAGGCCTTCCCGCAGGTCACCGAGCAGCTCCGTCGCTCGGGACTCGCGGAACCCGCTGACGGTCAGTGGCGCCGGGTGGTCATCGAGAAGCCGTTCGGCAGCGACCTCAAGACGGCTCGCGAGCTGAACGACATCGTGCAGTCGGTCTTCCCGTCGGACTCGATCTTCCGGATCGACCACTACCTCGGCAAGGAGACCGTCCAGAACATCCTGGCGCTCCGGTTCGCGAACCAGCTGTACGAGCCCATCTGGAACGCCAATTACGTCGACCACGTGCAGATCACCATGGCCGAGGACATCGGCGTCGGGGGTCGTGCCGGGTACTACGACGGCATCGGAGCGGCGCGCGACGTCATCCAGAACCACCTGCTGCAGCTCCTCGCCCTCACGGCGATGGAGGAGCCGATCTCCTTCAACGCGGCAGACCTGCGCGCGGAGAAGGAGAAGGTCCTCGCTGCCGTCCGCCTCCCCGACGACCTCGGGGCCGCGACGGCCCGTGGGCAGTACGCCGGTGGTTGGCAGGGTGGCGAGCACGTGCTGGGCTTCCTCGACGAGGACGGGATGAACCCGGAGTCGACGACCGAGACCTACGCGGCCATGCGGCTCGACATCAACACGCGTCGGTGGGCCGGCGTGCCGTTCTACCTGCGTGCCGGGAAGCGCCTCGGACGCCGCGTCACCGAGATCGCGGTCGTCTTCAAGCGTGCTCCGCAGTACCTGTTCGCGGAGAGCCAGACCTCGGCGCTCGGCCAGAACGCCTTGGTCATCCGCGTCCAGCCCGACGAGGGTGTCACCATCCGCTTCGGTTCGAAGGTCCCGGGTGCCGGCACCCAGGTCCGCGACGTCACCATGGACTTCGGCTACGGCCACGCCTTCACCGAGGCGAGTCCCGAGGCGTACGAACGTCTCATCCTCGACGTCCTGCTGGGCGACCCGCCCCTCTTCCCCCGTCACGAGGAGGTCGAGCTCTCCTGGAAGATCCTCGACCCGATCGAGGAGTACTGGGCCGCTCAGGACACGCCGCTCGAGCAGTACGCTCCCGGCACCTGGGGCCCCTCCTCGGCCGACGACCTCATGAACCGCGACGGACGCACCTGGAGACGACCATGATCGTAGACCTGCCAGACACGACCACGAGCAAGCTCTCGAAGGCGCTCGTGACCATCCGCGAGGACGGCGGCGCCGTCGCCCTGGGTCGCGTGCTCACCCTGGTGATCTCGACGCGGCTCGGAGCCGAGGAGGAAGCCATCGAGGCCGCCAACGAGGCCTCCCGCGAGCACCCCATGCGGGTCATCGTCCTCTCCACGGAGCACGACGACCAGCAGTCCTCCATCGGCGACCGGCTCGATGCCCAGATCCGCGTCGGCGGCGACGCCGGAGCGAGCGAGGTGGTCATCCTCCGCGCCTACGGTGCGGTGGCCGAGAACGAGGAGAGCCTCGTGACCGGTCTGCTCCTGCCCGACGCACCCGTCGTCGCCTGGTGGCCCGGTGAGGCACCCGAACGCGTCTCGACGTCACCGATCGGCCGCATCGCCCAGCGTCGTATCACCGACGCGTCCGCGGCGGCGGACACCCACGCCGCGCTTCGCGGTCGCGCGGCGAACTACGCCCCCGGAGACACGGACTTCGCATGGACCAGGCTCACGCTCTGGCGTGCCCAGCTCGCGGCGGTGCTCGACCAGCCGCCGTACGAGCCCGTCACGGCGATCGAGGTGTCCGGAGCATCGGACTCCCCGTCGACCGAGCTGCTCGCCGCCTGGCTCCAGTTGCAGTTGCAGGTCGACGTGACCCACGAGCTCAGCATGGCCCACGGGTCGAGCGGCATCCACGGTGTCCGCCTCACGCGGGCGTCCGGCAACGTCGTCCTCGAGCGACCCGTTCCCGACATCGCGACGCTGATCCAGCCCGGACAGCCGACGCACGACCTCTCGCTCCCCCGTCGCAGTCTGCGCGACTGCCTCGCCGAGGAACTCCGCACGCTCGACCCGGACGTCTTGTACGGACAGGTCATCACCGTGGGCCTCCCCGGCCTCGGCGAGCCGGTCACGCTCCGCGCTCGGACCAGCTGATGCCGACCGAGCGACGCGTCCTCGTCTATCAGGACCGCGACCAGCTGACGACCTCGGTCGCCAAGCGGTTCCTGTCCCGAACCCGTGAACTGCTCGAGTCGCAGGAGACGGTCCACGTCGTCCTGACCGGCGGGACGGTCGGCACGGGGACGCTCGCCGCCGTGGCGGCGTCGAAGGACCGCGACCGGGTGGACTGGTCCCGGGTGCACCTCTGGTGGGGAGACGAGCGCTGGGTCGCTCGGGACGACGCCGATCGGAACGAGTTGCAGGCACGGGAGGCCTTGCTGGAAGCTCTGCTGGCGCTTCCGGAGCGTGGCCTCGTCGCCGAACACGTGCACGGATACCCGGCGCCGGAGGACGGCATCGACCTCGACGCCGCTGCGGTGCGGTACGCGGACGAGCTCCGTCGGTTCGCGCGACCCGGCGAGGACCACCCCCGGTTCGACATCACGTTCCTGGGTGTCGGTCCCGACGGTCACGTCGCGTCGCTCTTCCCGGAGCGGGCCGAGGTCTCGGTCACCGACACCTCGGTGGTCCCGGTGCGGAACTCCCCCAAGCCGCCATCGGAACGACTCAGCCTGACGCGGCCGGCCATCAACTCCTCCGTGCGGGTCTGGCTCGTCCTCGCCGGCACCGACAAGGCGTCGGCACTCGGCCTCGCCCTCGCGGGTGCCAGCTACAACGAGGTCCCCGCCGCCGGGGCCAAGGGACGCAAACGGACGGTGTTCTTCGTCGACCAGGATGCTGCCGCCGAGGTCCCGGATTCGTTGATCCTGCCGGAGTACTAGCAGAGGCCGGCCGCCGAGCCGGTGCCAGCATGCAGAAAGGCCGTTCCCCGAGGGGAACGGCCTTTCCACATATGTGGTCCTGGTTACTTCGCTGCCGTACCGCGGCGTGCACGGAGCTGCTGGAGTGCTTCTTCGAGCAGCTGCTCGGCTTCTTCCTCCGTGCGCCGTTCCTTCACGTAGGCGAGGTGGGTCTTGTACGGCTCGAGCTTCGCGACCTCCGGCGGGTTCGCCTTGTCGCGACCGGCCGGCAGACCGGACGTCGGGCAGTCGATCGTCTCGGGGATCTCCTCGTCGGGGACGTTCGCCGCGAAGTGGCGGACCGTCTCGTTGCCGAGGGCGTCCCAGTAGGAGATGGCGATGCGGTCCGCGTGGTAGCCGTGGTCCTGCTCGCCCATGGGACCGGCGCCGACGCGTGATCCCCTGATAGCGCTTCCGCCTGATGCCATGGTGTTTCCTCTTTCTCGTACTGTCGAGAGTGGTTCGGGTGTGGTGCGTCGAGTTGCGTCCCCGGGATCGGGGCTTCGCGGCCGGTCTAGGCGGCGGCGAACTTCGTCAGGAGCCCGATCACGACGATGCAGGCGCCCCAGGTCAGGCCGAGGATGACGGTGAAGCGGTTGAGGTTGCGCTCGGCGACCCCTGACGAACCGAGGTTGCTGGAGGAGCCGCCGCCGAACATGTCGGACAGACCGCCGCCGCGGCCCTTGTGCAGCAGGATCAGGAAAGTGAGCAGGAGGCTGGTGATGCCGAGCAGCACCTGCAGGATGACCTGGAGAATCTCCACGTGAGACCTTTCGCATTCGCGTTCAGAGGGGCTGAACCGCCGTCCAGTATACCTCGACGGTTCAGCGGACACGGCTCGGCCCGCGGCTGGTGCCGCGGGCCGAGCCGTGTCGGTACTGCTGGTGCAGCAGGTCGGTCAGAGTCCGACGTGCTGCGAGAAGCGGGCGATCCCGGCGAACTCGTCGGCGAGCAGGCTCGCACCGCCGACGAGGGCACCGTCGACGTCGGGTTCGCGCATGAAGCCGGCGATGTTCGAGGCCTTCACCGAACCGCCGTAGAGGATCCGCGTGCGCTGCGCCGCCTCATCGCCGAGGACCTCGGCGAGCGTGCTGCGGAGAGCGGCTGCGACCTGCTGCGCCTGGTCGGGCGTCGCCGCCTGACCGGAACCGATGGCCCACACCGGCTCGTAGGCGACGACGATGTCCGCGTCCGGTGCGAGTCCGTCGATGGCAGCCTTGAGCTGCGCCACGGGGACGGCCGACGGGCCGTGTTCCTCGAGGTCTTCGGCGGTCTCACCGATGCAGATGACGGGGACGAGGCCGTGTCGCACGGCTGCGGCCGTCTTCGCCTGGACGACCTCGTCGGTCTCGTTGTGCAGGGTGCGGCGCTCGGAGTGTCCGACGAGCACGTAGCGGCAGTCGAGCTTCGCGAGGAACGCTCCGGAGATCTCACCGGTGTAGGCGCCAGCGTCGTGCTGCGACAGGTCCTGCGCGCCGTAGGCCAGCTTGAGCTTGTCGGCGGCGACGATCGTCTGGACCGAGCGGAGGTCCGTGAACGGCGGGAAGATGGCCACCTCGGCGTCGGCGTAGTCGTGCTTGCCGTCCTTGAGCGTCCAATCAAGCTTCTGGACGAGCGCGATCGCCTGGAGGTGGTCCAGGTTGAGCTTCCAGTTGCCGGCGATCAGGGGCACACGCGTGCGCCCGGGGGTTACTGCTGCCATCCGAGGACCTCCAGTCCAGGCAGACGCTTGCCCTCGAGGAACTCGAGGCTGGCGCCGCCACCAGTTGAGATGTGACCGAACTGGTCATCATCGAAGCCGAGCGCACGAACCGCTGCGGCCGAGTCACCGCCACCGACGACGCTCAGGCCGTCCGTGCGGGTGAGTGCTTCAGCGACCGCGCGCGTACCGGCGGCGAAGGGCGCGAGTTCGAACACGCCCATCGGGCCGTTCCAGAACACCGTCTTGGACGCGGCGACGATCTCGGCGAACGCTGCAGCCGTGTCCGGTCCGATGTCGAGTCCGAGCCCTGCGGCACCGAACGGGGTGTCCTCGATTGCGTCGGCCGGGCGCACGACGTGCTCGGCGTCGGCGCCGAACGCCGAGGCGACGACGACGTCGGTCGGCAGGACGATCGTCACGCCGAGCTCGTCGGCCTTCGCGAGGTACCCGCGGACGGTCTCGATCTGGTCCGCTTCGAGCAGGCTCGAACCGACGGCGTGCCCCTGGGCGGCGAGGAAGGTGAACAGCATGCCACCGCCGATGAGCAGCGAGTCGACGCGCGGCAGCAGATGGCCGATGACGCCCAGTTTGTCGGACACCTTCGAGCCGCCGAGGACGACCGTGTAGGGGCGCTCCGGGGTCTCGGTGAGACGGTCGAGGACCTCGAGCTCAGCGGCGATGAGCAGTCCGGCAGCGCTCGGGAGCAGCTTGGCGAGCTCGTACACGCTCGCCTGCTTCCGGTGGACGACACCGAAGCCGTCGGAGACGACGACGTCGCCGAACGCGGCGAGCTTGGCGGCGAACGCCTCGCGTTCGCCGGCGTCCTTGCTGGTCTCGGCGGAGTTGAAGCGCAGGTTCTCGAGCAGCACGACGTCGCCGTCGGTCTGTGCGGCGACGGCGTCGGTCGCGGCACTGCCGACGGTGTCGGCGGCGAAGGTCACGGGCTTGCCGAGGAGTTCGGACAACCGCTGCGCGACGGGCGCAAGGCTGTACTTCGCGTCGGGTGTACCGTCGGGCCGGCCGAGGTGCGAGACGATGACGACACGCGCACCCTGGTTGATGAGCGCGTTGAGGGTGGGGAGTGCCGCGCGGATGCGGCCGTCGTCGGTGATGACGCCGTCCTTCAGCGGGACGTTGAGGTCGAGGCGGACGACGGCTCGGCGACCGCTGAGGTCGCCCAGCGAGTCGAGGGTGCGAAGGGTCATGAGGAGGGTCTTTCTCTGCGCTGAGCCACGACCACCGACGAAGCCGAACGGGCGCCCTGAAGATGATTCAGGACGCCCGTTCGGACCACACGGTGTCTGGCTGCTCGGGTGAGGAGTGCGGCAGACAGCCGGTTGGTTAGAGGCGGTCCGCGACGTACTCGGTGAGGTCGACGAGGCGGTTCGAGTAGCCCCACTCGTTGTCGTACCACGAGGCGACCTTGACCTGCGAGCCGATGACCTTGGTGAGGCCGGCGTCGAAGATCGAGGAGTGCGGGTCGGTCACGATGTCGCTCGAGACGATCGGGTCCTCGGTGTACTTCAGGATGCCCTTGAGGGGGCCCTCGGCGGCGGCCTTGTACGCGGCGTTGATCTCCTCGACCGTGGCCGGGTTGGTCAGCTCGACCGTGAGGTCGGTGATCGAACCGGTCGGGACCGGGACGCGCAGGGCGTAGCCGTCGAGCTTGCCGACGAGCTCCGGGATGACCAGGCCGAGAGCCTTGGCTGCACCGGTGGAGGTCGGGATGATGTTGACGGCGGCGGCGCGTGCACGACGGAGGTCGCTGTGCGGGCCGTCCTGCAGGTTCTGGTCGGCGGTGTAGGCGTGGACCGTGGTCATGAGGCCACGCTCGATGCCGAAGTTGTCGAGCAGGACCTTGGCGAGCGGCGCGAGGCAGTTCGTCGTGCAGGACGCGTTCGAGATGATGTCGTGCGTCGCGGCGTCGTAGGTGCCCTCGTTGACGCCGAGGACGATCGTGGCGACGTCGCTGCCCGTGGCGGGAGCCGACACGAGGACCTTCTTGGCGCCGGCGGTGATGTGCTTGCGGGCGTCGTCGGACTTCGTGAAGCGACCGGTCGACTCGATGACGATGTCGACGCCGAGCTCGCCCCAGGGGAGGTCGGCGGGGTCGCGCTCCGCGAGCACGATGATGGGCTTGCCGTTGACGATGATCTTGTCGCCGTCGAGCTCGACCGTGGCGTCCAGACGACCCGTGATGGAGTCGTACTTCAGGAGGTGGGCGAGCGCCTTGTTGTCGGTGAGGTCGTTGACAGCGACGATCTCGAGGTCGCTGCCCTTGGCGAGGGCGGCGCGGAAGAAGTTGCGGCCGATGCGGCCGAAGCCGTTGATGCCGATCTTGACGGACACAGATGACTCCTGATACTGAGGCGCCAGACGGCGCGATTGTACGGTCTGCTCGGAGTGAGCGCCCTCCCCGAGTGAGGAGGAAGGTGGTCCGTCCCGGCCCGTGGGACCGGGACGGACCGGTCAACTACGACAGTACCAGCAGGCCGTTGGTCTGCTTGCGCGCGACCTCGAAGCGTGCCTGGACGTCGGCCCAGTTGACGATGTTCCAGAACGCCTTGACGTAGTCGGCGCGGACGTTCTTGTAGTCGAGGTAGTAGGCGTGCTCCCAGACGTCGAGCAGCAGCAGCGGGACGGTACCGGCCGGGAAGTTGCCCTGCTGGTCGAAGAACTGCTGGATGTTGATGCGCTGACCGAGGGTGTCCCAGGTGAGCGCGGCCCATCCGGATCCCTGCACGCCGAGCGCCGCGGCGGTGAAGTGCGCCTGGAACTTGTCGAAGCTGCCGAAGTACTCGTCGACGGCCGACTCGAGCTCGCCGGTCGGCTTGTCGCCGCCGTCCGGGGAGAGGTTGTTCCACCAGATGGTGTGGTTGACGTGACCGCCGAGGTTGAACGCGAGGTCCTTCTCGAGCTTGTTGACGTTCGTGAAGTCGTTGGCGTCACGGGCCTCAGCGAGCTTCTCGAGGGCCGTGTTCGCACCGGCCACGTAGGTGGCGTGGTGCTTGTCGTGGTGGAGCTCGGTGATGGTCGCACTGATGTGCGGCTCGAGCGCACTGTAGTCGTACGGCAATTCGGGCAGTGAGTAAACAGCCATTCTTCGTGATCTCCTCGTGTTGTCCCGTGCGCTGTCTGCACACGGCTCTGAGCGTCATCACCCAGTCTAGTGAGCGGCAACCGTCGGGGGTCGGGGCTTGTTCCCAGCATGACGAACCGCGACGATGGCGGGTCGGCGAGGATTCACGAGCTGGTTCAGTCCTCGTAATCCGCCGGGAGGTTGGCGTCCGTGCCCGGGATGCCGAGATCGCTCGCGTGCTTGTCCGCCATGGCGAGCAGGCGCCGGATGCGGCCGGCGATGGCGTCCTTCGTCATCGGAGGGTCGGCGAAGTGGCCCAGTTCGTCGAGGCTGGCCTCACGGTGGTCGAGGCGCAGGGCACCGGCGTACTGCAGGTGGTCGGGGACCTCGTCGCCCAGGATCTCGAGGGCGCGCTCGACGCGCGCGCAGGCCGCCACGGCCGCCTGGGCGGAGCGGCGAAGGTTGGCGTCGTCGAAGTTGACGAGGCGGTTCGCGGTCGCCCGGACCTCCTTGCGCTGCCGCATCTCCTCCCAGGAGGTGACGGTGCCGGTGGCACCCATGAGCGACAGCATGCCGCTGATCGCGTCGCCCTCGCGGATGACGACCCGGTGGATGCCGCGGACCTCCCGCGCCTTCGCGGAGACACCGATGCGGCCGGCGGCACCGACGAGCGCCATCGCGGACTCGTTACCGGGGCACACGACGTCGAGCGACGCAGATCGGCCGGGGTCGGTGAGGGACCCGGTGGCGAGGAACGCTCCCCGCCAGACGGCGGCGAGTTCGTCGCGCGACCCGGTGGTCAGCCGGTTCGGCAGCCCGCGGACCGCACGCCGTCGTGCGTCGAGGAGTCCGGTCTGTCGGGCGAGGGTCTCGCCTCCCTCGATGACGCGCACCACGAACAGGCTCGGTTTGCCCGAGCTGCCGGGGTTCTGCACCAGGATCTCGCTGCGGATCCCGTAGAGCTCGCCGATGTCGCGACGCACCCGCTGGGCGAGGGTCGGACTGTCGAGTTCGGCTTCGATCGCCACGCGTCCGGAGATCGTGTGGAGTCCGCCGGAGAAGCGGAGCAGGGACGCGAGCTCGGCCGCTCGGACCGAGTTGCGGGTCTCGCGGACGAGCGCCAGTTCGTTCTTGACGTCGGCGGTGAGGGCCACGGTGGTTCCTATCTGTCGTGATCGCGCCGTCGGAGTGCGGCGTCGATCCTGCATGTTCGCGATCCGGAGGCGTGGTGCCTCGGACCGTTCGGGCTCCGCCGCGGCTGCGTCGGGCCCGTGGGCGTCATTCGCGCCCGAGGTCTCGGTGCCGGACGTGCACGGCGACGCCGGACTGGTTCCGCAGTCGGTCGGCGAGCTCGAGGGCGACCGCGACCGAGCGGTGCTTGCCCCCCGTGCAGCCGACGGCGATGGTGACGTGACGCTTGTTCTCACGCTGGTACCCCGCGAGGACGGGCTCGAGGGCGTGGGCATAGCTCTCGAGGAACTCGGCGGCTCCGGTCTGCGAGAGCACGTACTCACTGACCTCGGGGTCCTGACCGCTCAACGCACGCAGCTCCGGAACCCAGAACGGGTTCGGGAGGAACCGCATGTCGGCGACGAGGTCCGCATCAGGCGGCAGGCCGTACTTGAACCCGAAGCTCAGCACGGTGACCTGGACACCCGGTGTCTCCGCGCCGGCGAAGAGCTCACGCGTGGTCGTGGCGAGCTGGTGGATGTTGAGGTCGCTCGTGTCGATGATGACGTCACTCGACTCACGGATCTCGCTCAGTCGGTGACGCTCGGCCACGATGCCGTCGAGGATCGTCCCCTCGCCCTGCAGCGGGTGCGGCCTGCGGACGGCTTCGAACCGGCGGACGAGCGCCGCGTCGGTCGCCTCCAGGAAGATCATGCGGAGGTGCGTCCCGCCCCGGAGCGCCGGCACGATCTCCTGCAGCTCGCTGAAGAAGTCGCGGCCCCGGACGTCGACCACCGCGGCGATCCGCGGCAGACGTGATCCGGCGCGCTCGGCGAGGTCGACGAGGGGACGGAGCATCTGCGGGGGCAGGTTGTCGACGACGTACCAGCCGAGATCCTCGAGCGCGTTCGCGACGGTGGAGCGTCCGGCGCCGGACATCCCCGTGACGATGAGGACTTCCTGCTGGTGCTGCGGCTGGCCCGGGGTCATCGACACGCTTTCCTCGAAGGTCTGAAGTCCCAGCCTACCCATTCCGCGAGGCCTGCGAGGGCTGTGCGGAGCCGGAGGTCAACGCCTCGTGCACCGTGGCCGCCAGTTTGTCGCCGATGCCCTTGACCTCGGTGATCTCGGCCGGCGTCGCGGTCTTCAGGCGCGCGACGGATCCGAAGTGCTTGAGCAGCTCGCGGACCTTCGCCGGACCGAGCCCGGGGATCTCGCCGAGGACGGTCGAGATGTCGCGCTTCCGCTTCTGGCGCTGGAAGCTGATGGCGAACCGGTGCGCCTCGTCGCGGACCCGCTGGAGGAGGAACAGCGCTTCGCTCCCCCGCGGCAGGATCACCGGATACGGGTCCTCGGGCAACCAGATCTCCTCCAGTCGCTTCGCCAGTCCGCACAGGGTGATCCCGGTCAGGCCGGACTCCTCCAGCGCACGCGCGGCGGCGGCGACCTGCGGTTGCCCGCCGTCGACGATGAGGAGCTGCGGCGGATAGGTGAACTTCCGGCGCTTGCGCTCCCCCGTGGTCTCGTCGACCGTCTCGACGGGCTCGGACGACGTGAGGTGCGCGAGTCGCCGGGAGACGACCTGGTAGATCGAGTCGGTGTCGTCGGTGGACTCGGCGACGCCGAAGCGGCGGTACTCGTCTTTCCGGGACAGCCCATCCTCGAAGACCACCATCGACGCGACGATGTTGGTACCGCTCAGGTGCGACACGTCGAAGCACTCGATCCGCAGCGGCGCCTCGGGCATCCCGAGCGCATCGCGGATGTCCTCGAGCGCCTGCGTCCTGGCCACGAAGTCGGAGCTGCGCCGGGTCTTGTAGAGCATGAGGGCCTGCTTGGCGTTGACGACCGCGGTCTCCATGAGCGTCGCCTTCTCGCCGCGCTGGGCGACGCGGAGGGCGACCTTCGAGCCGCGGCGTTCGGCCAGCCAGTCCTCGAGGCTCTCGGCGTCGTCCGGCAGTTCCGGAACGAGCACCTCTCTCGGGACCTCGGTCCCGCTCGCGGCGGCGTACACCCGTTGGACGACGCTGTCGACGAGCTCGGCGGTCGACATGTCGAGCTCCTTGTCGACGGTCCACGACCGCACACCGCGGATGCGGCCGCCACGGACGATGAACTGCTGCACCGACGCGGCGAGCTCGTCGTGGTCGATGCCGAACAGGTCGGCGTCCACGGCGTCGCGCAGAACGACCGCGCTCTTCGCGAGCACCTGGTCGAGCGCCTGGAGCTGATCCCGGTAGACGGCCGCGGACTCGTAGTCCTGGCGGGCCGCGGCGGCCTTCATGTCGGCGGTGATGCGCGTCGTGAACCGGCGGTCGTTGCCGACCATGAACGAGACGAAGTCGTCGACGATCGCGCGGTGTTCCTCGATGGTGACCTTGCCGGAGCACGGCCCTCCGCACCGCCCGATCTGCCCGGGGAAACAGGGCTTCCCCGAGGCCATGGCCCGCTTGTACGCCGAGTCGGAGCAGGTGCGGATCGGGAAGACCTTGATCATGAGGTCGACCGTGTCGTGGACGGCCCAGATCTTCGGGTACGGGCCGAAGTACTTGGCCCCCGGGATCCGGGTGTTCCGGGTGACCATGACGCGCGGTGCCTCGTCACCGAGGGTGACCGCGAGATATGGGTACGACTTGTCGTCGCGGAACTTCACGTTGAACGGCGGGTCGTACTCCTTGATCCACGTGTACTCGAGCTGCAGCGCCTCGACGTCGCTGCCGACCGTCGTCCAGGTGACCCCGGTCGCGGTCGTCACCATGCGGCGCGTGCGCTCGTGGAGGGTGTGCAGGGGCGCGAAGTAGTTGCTGAGCCTCGCCCGGAGGTTCATCGCCTTGCCGACGTAGAGCACCCGGCCCGAGTCGTCGCTGAAGCGGTACACGCCGGGCATGGTGGGGATCTCCCCCGCCTTCGGCCGGTACGCCAGACCACTTCCGCCGCGGACGGCCGCCACGTCAGCCCGCCTTGCGGCTGCCGCCGGCCTCTGCCTCGAACAGTTCGTTCAGGAAGAAGCCCGTGTGGCTGCCGGGGACCGTCGCGAGGTGCTCGGGTGTTCCCGTGGCGAGGACCGTCCCGCCACCGGCTCCACCCTCGGGGCCCATGTCGATGAGCCAGTCGGCGGACTTGATGACGTCGAGGTTGTGCTCGATCACGATGACCGTGTTGCCCTTGTCGACGAGCCCGCCGAGGACGAGCAGCAGCTTCCGGACGTCTTCGAAGTGCAGACCCGTGGTCGGCTCGTCGAGGACGTAGACGCTGCGCCCGTTGCTCCGCCGCTGCAGCTCCGTCGCGAGCTTGACGCGTTGGGCTTCGCCGCCGGACAGGGTCGTGGCGCTCTGGCCGAGACGGACATAGCCCAGGCCGACCTCGACGAGCGTCTTGAGGAACCGGTGGATCGAGGAGATCGGCTCGAAGAAGTCGGCAGCCTCGGCGATCGGCATGTCGAGCACCTCGGCGATGTTCTTGCCCTTGTAGTGGATGGTCAGGGTGTCGCGGTTGTACCGCGCTCCCCCGCACACCTCGCAGGCGACGTAGACGTCGGGCAGGAAGTTCATCTCGATCTTGATCGTGCCGTCGCCCGAGCAGGCCTCACAGCGGCCGCCCTTGACGTTGAAGCTGAACCGCCCGGCGAGGTAGCCGCGGACCTTGGCCTCCTGCGTCTCCGCGAAGAGGTTGCGGATCTTGTCGAAGACGCCGGTGTACGTGGCGGGGTTCGAGCGAGGGGTGCGGCCGATGGGCGCCTGGTCGACGTGGACCACCTTGTCGAGGTGCTCCAGACCCGTGACCCTGGTGTGCTTGCCGGGCAGCTTGCGCGCGCCGTTCAGCTTGTTCGCCAGGACCCGGTACAGGACGTCGTTGACCAGCGAGGACTTCCCGGAGCCGCTCACGCCGGTGACGGCAGTGAGGACTCCGAGCGGGAAGTCCGCGCTGACCTTCTTCAGGTTGTTCGCCTGCGCTCCGATCACCTGGATCTGACGCTTCGTGTCGATCGGGCGACGCTTCGCCGGGATCTCGATGGCCTTGCGGCCGGAGAGGTAGTCACCGGTGAGGGACTCGGTGTTGGCCTCGAGCGCCTCGTACGATCCGGAGTGCACGACACGGCCGCCGTTGACGCCCGCGCCGGGACCGATGTCGACGATCCAGTCGGCGGTGCGGATGGTGTCCTCGTCGTGCTCGACGACGATCAGCGTGTTGCCGAGGTCGCGGAGGGCGACGAGGGTCTCGATGAGTCGGCGGTTGTCGCGCTGGTGCAGGCCGATGCTCGGTTCGTCGAGGACGTAGAGCACGCCGGTGAGGCCCGAGCCGATCTGCGTCGCGAGGCGGATGCGCTGCGCCTCACCACCCGAGAGGGAGCCGGCGGTCCTGGCCAGGTCGAGGTAGTTGAGCCCGACCTGGATGAGGAAGTCGAGACGCACCTTGATCTCACGGAGCACCTGCGCCGCGATGTGGGCCTCGCGGTCGCTCAGTTCGAGGCGGTCCATGAACTTCCGGGCGTCGGAGAGGCTCAGCTCGGCGACCTCCGCGATGCTGTGATCGTGGATCAGGACCGAGAGCACCTCGGGCTTCAGGCGACGACCGCCGCAGACCTGGCACGGGACTTCGCGCAGGTACTCCGACCACCGCACCCGTTGGCTGTCGGTGTCGGCCTGGAGGTACTGCCGCTCGATGTAGGGGATGACGCCCTCGAAGCCCGAGGAGTAGCTCATCTCACGGCCGAAGCGGTTCTTCCACTTGACCTTGACCTTGAAGTTGTCGCCGCGGAGTACCGCCTCCTGGACCTTGGAGGGCAGGTCGCGCCAGGGGGTGTCGAGCGAGAAGTCGAGGTCGCGGGCCAGCCCGTCGAGCAGCTTCTCGTAGTACTGGTAGAGCCCCTTGCCCTGCGTGGTCCAGGGCACGATGACGCCCTCGTTGATGCTGAGTTCCTCGTCGCCGAGGAGCAGCTCCGCGTCGACCGACATGCGCGTGCCGAGGCCGGAGCACTCCGGGCAGGCACCGAACGGGGCGTTGAACGAGAACGTCCGCGGCTCGATCTCGGTCAGCTGCAGCGGGTGGTTGTTCGGGCAGGAGAGCTTCTCGGAGAAGGTGCGCCAGGCTTCGTCGCCCTCCTCGTCGACGAAGTTGATCGTCACGAGGCCGTCGGTGAGCTGCAGTGCCGTCTCGAGGGAGTCCGTCAGGCGGCCGAGGATCTCGGGCCCGGCGACGAGGCGGTCGACGACGACCGCGATGTCGTGCTTGACCTGCTTCTTGAGCGTCGGCGGCTCCGCCAGCTGGATCGCCTCGCCGTCGACGATGGCGCGTGCGAAGCCCTTGGCCGAGAGCTCCTTGAAGAGGTCGACGAACTCGCCCTTCTTCTGGCTCACGACGGGGGCGACGATCTGGTACCGGCGTCGCTCCTCGAGCTCCATCAGCTGGTCGGCGATCTGCTGCACCGTCTGGCGTTGGATGACCTCGCCGCAGACCGGGCAGTGCGGGACCCCGATGCGCGCCCAGAGCAGCCGCATGTAGTCGTAGACCTCGGTGATCGTCCCGACGGTCGACCGCGGGTTGCGGTTCGTGGACTTCTGGTCGATCGAGACCGCAGGGCTCAGGCCCTCGATGAAGTCGACGTCCGGGCGGTCGACCTGACCGAGGAACTGGCGGGCGTACGCCGAGAGCGACTCGACGTAGCGTCGCTGGCCCTCGGCGAAGATCGTGTCGAAGGCGAGCGAGGACTTCCCCGAGCCCGAAAGACCCGTGAAGACGACGAGCGAGTCGCGTGGGATCTCGAGGTCGACGTTCTGAAGATTGTGGACGCGGGCACCGCGGACGCTGAGCGTGGAGTGGTGATCTACCTTGGCAATTGACACCCTTCGAGTCTACGCAGCACCACCGACACCGGACTCCCGAGCGGTGTCTGTGGTACTGCGCTCTCAGCGAAGCGGCGGACTAGATGTGCCCGGCCTTGGCCATCTGTCGGAGTTCCTGCTTGAGTTCGGAGACCTCGTCGCGGAGGCGGCCGGCGAGTTCGAACTTGAGTTCGGCCGCGGCGGCCAGCATCTGGGCGTTGAGGTCGGCGATGATCGACTCCAGGTCGTTCGCGCCCTCGGCGGCGATGCCCTCCCGACGCAGGTTCGGCGTCGGACTCTTCTTCTTGCCGTTGTCGCGTCCGGCGAGCAACGCCGCGGTGTCCGCACCTTCTCGGGCGAGCGCCTCGGTGATGTCGGCGATGCGCTTGCGCAACGGCTGCGGATCGATGCCGCGCTCCTCGTTGTAGGCGATCTGCTTCTCCCGGCGACGGTCCGTCTCCTCGATCGCGCGCTTCATCGAGTCGGTCAGGACGTCGGCGTACATGTGGACTTCGCCGGACACGTTGCGGGCGGCACGACCGATGGTCTGGATGAGCGAGGTCGACGAGCGGAGGAAGCCCTCCTTGTCGGCGTCGAGGATCGCCACGAGCGAGACCTCCGGGAGGTCGAGCCCCTCGCGCAGCAGGTTGATGCCGATGAGGACGTCGTAGACGCCCTGCCGGAGTTCGCTCAGCAGCTCGACCCGCCGGAGGGTGTCGACGTCGGAGTGCAGGTAGCGGACGCGCACGCCGGCCTCCGTCAGGAAGTCGGTGAGCTCCTCCGCCATCTTCTTGGTGAGGGTGGTCACGAGGACGCGCTCGTCGCGTTCGGCGCGGACCCGGATCTCCTCGAGGAGGTCGTCGATCTGGCCGTTGGAGGGCTTCACGATGATCGCCGGGTCGACGAGGCCGGTCGGGCGGATGATCTGCTCGACGATGCCGTCCGCGATGCCCATCTCGTACTTGCCCGGCGTCGCCGAGAGGTACACCGTCTGGCCGACGCGGTTCTTGAATTCGTCCCACCGGAGCGGGCGGTTGTCCATCGCGCTCGGGAGTCGGAACCCGTGCTCGACCAGGGTGCGCTTGCGGGAGGCGTCGCCCTCGAACATCGCGCCGATCTGCGGAACGGTGACATGCGACTCGTCGATGACGGTGAGGAAGTCGTCTGGGAAGTAGTCGAGGAGGCAGTTCGGTGCCTCGCCGGCCGAGCGGCCGTCGATGTGGCGCGAGTAGTTCTCGATGCCGGAGCAGAAGCCGATCTGCTGCATCATCTCGAGGTCGAAGGTGGTGCGCATGCGGAGTCGCTGCGCCTCGAGGAGCTTGCCCTCGCGTTCGAGCGACTGGAGCCGCTCCGCCAGTTCTTCCTGGATGGTGCCGATGGCGCGCTGGATCGTCTGCGGGCTGGCGGCGTAGTGGGAGGCCGGGAACACCGACACCGCGTCGAGCCTCTTCACGACGTCGCCGGTGAGCGGGTGCAGGGCGTAGAGGGCCTCGATCTCGTCGCCGAAGAACTCGATGCGGATCGCGAGCTCCTCGTAGACCGGGATGATCTCGATGGTGTCGCCGCGCACACGGAAGTTGCCGCGCGAGAAGTCGACGTCGTTGCGGTTGTACTGCATGCCGACGAACTTGCGGATGAGGCGGTCGCGCCCGATGTTCTGCCCGACCTGCAGCGCCGCCATCGCCTCCAGGTACTCCTCCGCCGCACCGAGACCGTAGATGCACGACACGGTCGACACGACGATGACGTCGCGACGGCTCAGCAGCGAGTTGGTGGTCGAGTGCCGCAGCCGCTCGACCTCGGCGTTGATGGACGAGTCCTTCTCGATGAAGGTGTCGGTCTGTGGGACGTACGCCTCGGGCTGGTAGTAGTCGTAGTAGGAGACGAAGTACTCGACCGCGTTGTTCGGCATGAGTTCGCGGAACTCGTTCGCCAGCTGGGCCGCGAGGGTCTTGTTGTGCGCCAGGACGAGCGTCGGGCGCTGGACGGCTTCGATGAGCCAGGCGGTCGTCGCGGACTTACCGGTACCGGTGGCACCCAGGAGGACGACATCGGTCTCGCCGGCGTTGATGCGCCCGGACAGCTGCTCGATGGCGGCGGGCTGATCGCCGCTCGGCTCGTACTCGCTGATCACCTCGAAGGGGCGGACGGCGCGTGTTGGTTCCATGCTTCGAGTCTACGGAGGACCACCGACACCGCCGCCCCGCTTCGCCCACAGCGGAGCGGGCGACGCGCTTAGACGCCGTCCTGGCGGTCGGGCGCCGGTACGGCCGCCGCGGCGGCGCGGTGCCAGACCGCGTCGACCTGGCTGAGAGTGTGCTCGAGCGAGCCGGAAGTGTCGATCACCACGTCGGCGACGGCGGCGCGCTGTTCCTCGGTCGCCTGGGCCGCGATCCGTCGTTCCGCCTCGCCCCGGTCGAGCCCGCGGAGGTCGACGAGCCGACGGGCGCGCTCCCCCTCCGGAGCCGCGGCGACGACCACGAGGTCGAACTCGTCGGCGCGGCCGGTCTCGACGAGCAGCGGGACATCGTAGACGACGACGGCACCGGGGTCGCTCGAGGCTTCGGCGATCCGGGCCTGTGAACGCCGTTTGACCTCCGGGTGCACGATGGCGTTGAGGTCGGCCCGCGCCTGGTCGTCGGCGAAGACGATCGAGCCGAGCGCCGCGCGGTCGAGTGATCCGTCGGGCCCGATCACGTCGGCACCGAAGCGCTGCGCGATGGCGGCCAGTCCCGGGGTCCCCGGCTCGACGGCCTCTCGGGAGAGGACGTCCGCGTCGATGATGACGACGCCGTGTTCAGCGAGCCGGGCCGCGATGGTCGATTTGCCGGAGGCGATCCCGCCGGTGAGGCCGATGAGGTACATGTCAGCCAGCGTACCCGCGGAGCGTGCAGCACCTTCGACGAGCGCCCCTCGCACAACGCAGCAGGGGGCCGCCCGAAGGCGACCCCCTGCTGGACACCGACGCTGGTCGGTGCTGGTGGGACTAGTTGCTCGAGAGCTTCTCGCGGAGGGCCGCGAGGGACTCGTCGTCAGCGAGCGTGCCGCCGCCGGCGGAGTCGCTCGAGAACGAGGAACCGGCCGACGAGGACGCGGTCGACGAGGAAGCCTGGTTGGCCTCTTCGACGGCTGCGGCAGCGACCTGCTTCTTGTGCGCTTCCCAACGAGCCTGGGCGGCAGCGTAGTCCTGCTCCCACTTCTCGCGCTCGGCGTCGAAGCCTTCCTTCCACTCCTGCGTCTCGGCGTCGAAGCCCTCGGGGTACTTGTAGTTCCCGAGCTCGTCGTACTCCGTGAGCATGCCGTAGAGGGCCGGGTCGAACTCGGTGCCCTCGGGGTCGACACCCTCGTTGGCCTGCTTGAGGCTCAGCGAGATACGGCGACGCTCGAGGTCGATGTCGATGACCTTGACGAAGACCTCTTCGCCGACCGACACGACCTGCTCGGCGAGCTCGACGTGCTTGCCGGAGAGCTCCGAGATGTGCACGAGGCCCTCGATGCCGTCTGCGACGCGGACGAACGCACCGAACGGGACGAGCTTGGTGACCTTACCCGGTGCAACCTGGCCGATGGCGTGGGTGCGGGCGAAGACCTGCCACGGGTCCTCCTGGGTCGCCTTGAGCGACAGCGAGACGCGCTCGCGGTCCAGGTCGACCTCGAGGATCTCGACGGTGACTTCCTGACCGACCTCGACGACCTCGCTGGCGTGCTCGATGTGCTTCCAGCTGAGCTCGGAGACGTGGACCAGACCGTCGACGCCGCCGAGGTCGACGAACGCGCCGAAGTTGACGATCGAGGAGACGACGCCCTTGCGGACCTGTCCCTTCTGGAGGTTGTTGAGGAAGGTGGTGCGGCTCTCGGACTGCGTCTGCTCGAGGAGCGCACGGCGCGACAGGACCACGTTGTTGCGGTTCTTGTCGAGCTCGAGGATCTTCGCCTCGATCTCCTGGCCGAGGTACGGCGTGAGGTCGCGGACGCGGCGCAGCTCGATGAGCGAAGCCGGGAGGAAGCCACGGAGGCCGATGTCGACGATGAGGCCGCCCTTGACGACCTCGATGACCGAACCGGTGACGACGCCGTCGGATTCCTTGATCTTCTCCACGTCGCCCCAAGCACGCTCGTACTGCGCGCGCTTCTTCGACAGGATCAGACGGCCTTCCTTGTCCTCCTTCTGGAGAACGAGAGCCTCGATCGTGTCGCCGACGTTGACGACCTCGGAGGGGTCGACGTCGTGCTTGATGGAGAGTTCACGCGAGGGGATGACACCCTCGGTCTTGTAGCCGACGTCGAGGAGGACCTCGTCGCGGTCGATCTTCACGACGGTGCCCTCGATGAGGTCGCCGTCGTTGAAGAACTTCAGAGTCTTTTCGACCGCTGCGAGGAAGTCCTCAGCAGATCCGATGTCGTTGATTGCGACCTGCTTGGGGGCGGTCGTTGCGCTTGTCATGTAGTAATTGCTCCAGGTGGACAATGATTCAGGCCGGCCTCGCGCACGGCTCCGGACCCGTGGATGACCACGGACGTTGATCGAAGCGATGCTGTTGTGTGAACCGATCCGGGGATCGGTGTCGCTCTGCGAGACGGGCAGGCGGATAGGACGTCACAATTGTGACAGTCCAGTCTAGCGATTTTCCGGGTGTGCAGGCAAGCCGCGGTGGGAGAGGATGTCCCGCAGCGCTGGATCGAGCGTCGGGTGCTCGAACCGGTAGCCCGCCTGCAGCAACCGCTCCGGCATCGCCCAGCGACTCTTCAGGACCAGCTCGCTCTCGGTCCGCAGGACGGACATCCCGATCTCCAGCAACCAGCGGGGTGCGGGGAGGCCGACCGGCATCCCGAGCACGTACCGCACGGTCCGCATGAATCCGCGGTTGTCGGTGGGGTTCGGTGACGTCACGTTGACGACGCCGTCGAGTTCGGGATGGCCACGGAGGAACCGGACGATCCCGATGACGTCGTCCAGGTGGATCCAGCTGAACCGCTGCCGCCCGCCCGGCGTCCCGAACCGGTGATCCGTGCCGGCGGCACGACGCGATCGGGAAGTGGGCCAGTGACCGTCCAGTTGGGGTCCGCCGAGGCCGAGACGCGCCAACCACCTGAGCGGGGTGAGTGCTCCGCCGTCCCCCAGGACGATCGCGATGCGGAGGGCGACCCGTCGTGTCCCGGGCAGCTCGTCCGCGAAGAACGCCTGCTCCCAGGCGGTCGCGACGTCGACGGAGAACCCGGAACCGATCTCACCGTCGGCCTCCGTCATCGGGCGGTCGTCGGCATGGCGGTAGATCGTGGCGGTCGACGCATTGATCCAGAGCGGCGGAGGCGAAACGGCTGCACGCACCGCCCGCGCCAGCTCCGTCGTCGTGTCCACGCGGGATCGGAGGATCTCGGCGCGGTTCGACGGGGTGTAGCGACAGTTCACACTCTTCCCGGCGAGGTTGACCAGGAGGTCCGCGCCGTCGACCAGCCGGGCGATGCCCGCGTGGTCACCCCATCGCGCGTCGGCGGCACCACGCCCGATGACGGAGACGGTGGCGCCGTCGGCCCGGAACGACTCGACCAGACGACGCCCGATGAACCCGGACGCGCCGGCGACGACGATCCGTTCAGCCGTCATCCGAGCATCGCCGTCCGCAGCGTGTCGAGCCCGACGCCACCGAGGTCCAGTGCCCGACGGTGGAAGTCCTTGATGTCGAAGGCGTCTCCGGCGCGGCGGGCCGCGTCGTCGCGGAGCTGTTCCCAGATGCGCTGGCCGATCTTGTACGAGGGCGCCTGGCCGGGCCAACCGAGGTACCGGTTGACCTCGAACCAGACGAACTCCGGCGACATGTTGACGTTGCGACCCATGAAGTCGAAGGCGTACTCGGCGGTCCAGGTCCCGCTGCCGTCCGGAAGCGGCTTGCCGAGGTGTACGCCGATGTCGAGGACGACGCGGGCCGCGCGCATCCGCTGACCGTCGAGCATGCCCAGGCGGTCCGCCGGGTCGTCGAGGTATCCGAGCTGTTCCATCAGGCGCTCGGCGTAGAGCGCCCATCCCTCGGCGTGGCCGGAGGTGCCGGCGAGCTGTCGGCGCCAGAGGTTGAGCGTCTTCCGGTTGACGACGGCCTGCCCGATCTGCAGGTGATGTCCTGGCACACCCTCGTGGTAGACGGTCGTGAGCTCGCGCCACGTGTCGAACTCGGTGACGCCGGCGGGGACGGACCACCACATGCGGCCAGGGCGTGAGAAGTCGTCCGTCGGGCCGGTGTAGTAGATCCCGCCCTCCTGCGTCGGCGCGATCATGCACTCGAGCGCGCGGATCTCCTGCGGGATGTCGAAGTGCGTGCGCCCCAGCTCCTCGACCGCACGGTCACTCGTCTCCTGCATCCACCGCTGGAGCGCGTCGGTGCCGTGCAGCTTGCGCACCGGATCCTGTTCGAGGAATGCGACCGCCTCCTCGACGGACGCGCCGGGGAGGATCTCGTTCGCGATCGCCTCCTGCTCCGACACCATGCGCGCCAGTTCCTCGATGCCCCACTCGTAGCTCTCGTCGAGGTCGACCGTCGCGCCGAGGAAGCGGCGGGACTGCAGCGCGTAGAGCTCGCGGCCGATGGCGTCCTCCTGGGTCGCAGCAGGCAGCAGTTCGTGCGCGAGGAAGTCCGCCAGACGGTTGTAGGCGACGGCTGCGGCGCCGGCACCCGTCGAGAGTTCGGCGGCGAGGGACGCCGGGAGCTGACCGTCCGCCGGTCCGGCGTTGGCGGCGAAGCCGATGAAGAATCCGTCGTCGGCGCCGGTGCGGAGGACCTGCTCGTACACCTCGGCCACCTGGCGGCGTGCCGGGGTGATCCCACGGGCGATGCCCTCGCGCAGGGTCTCGATGTACCCGTCGACCGCGTCCGGCAACGCGCCGAGGCGGGTCCGGATGGTGCTCCAGTCCTCGACCGTCGCGGTCGGCATCAGGTCGAAGACGTCGCGCAGTTCCTGCGACGGCGACGCGATCACGTTGAGGTCGCGGTACTGGAGACCGGCCTCCGACGAGGCGAGGTCGAGCTCCAGTTCCGCCGAGAGGTCGGTCTGGGTGACGCGGTCGACGGCGTCGACCGGTGCGGCGGACCGCAGCTCGCGAAGCGTGCGCGACGCGGCTTCGACGTACGCCTCGTGCCCGGCCGGCGAGTAGTCGCCGTACCGTCCGCCGACGTCCGTGCGGCCGATGTAGGTGCCGACCTCCGGCTTCAGCTGGACGAGGGTCTCCACCCAGCTCTCGGCGATGGCGTCGATCGGTGTGCTCTGACGAAGTTCTTCGTGGGACATGACGACGAGCCTAGTCCGCACCCGTCCGCCGCCCGGGTGCGGACCCGCAGGGCGCGCTCAGTGGGCTGCGGCGTCCCAGTCGTGACCGCGGCCGATCTGGACCTCCAGCGGTACCGACAGTTCGGCGGCACCGGCCATCTGTGCTCGGACGATGCGCTCCAGGGCGTCCCACTCCCCCTCGGCGACCTCGAAGATCAGTTCGTCGTGCACCTGCAGCATCATCTGCGAGCTGAGGGATTCGGAGCGTAGCTCGGACTCGATGCCGATCATGGCGCGTTTCATGATGTCGGCGGCCGAACCCTGGATCGGGGCGTTCAGCGCCTGGCGTTCGGCGTTCTCCCTGACCAGTCGGTTGGGGCTCGAGAGCTCGGGGAAGAGCCTGCGACGACCGAAGATCGTCTCGGTGTAGCCGTCGAGTTTGGCCTGCTCGACGACGTTGCGCAGGTAGTCGCGGACCGCACCGAAGCGCTCGAAGTAGTCGACCATGAGCTGCTTCGCCTCAGCGCTCGAGATCCGCAGCTGCTTCGAGAGCCCGAACGCACTCAAGCCGTAGGCGAGTCCGTACGACATCGCTTTGACCTTGTTGCGCATCGCGGGGGTCACATCCTCGGCGGCGACGCCGAAGATGCGCGCGCCGACGAAACGGTGGAGGTCCTCGCCGGACTTGAACGCCTCGATGAGGCCGGCATCGCCTGAGAGGTGCGCCATGATCCGCATCTCGATCTGCGAGTAGTCGGCGGTCAGCAGGGTCTCGTACCCGGAGCCGGCTTGGAAGGCGGCGCGGATGCGGCGTCCCTCCTCGGTGCGCACGGGGATGTTCTGCAGGTTCGGGTCGGTCGAGGAGATCCGACCGGTGCTGGTCCCGATCTGGACGTACGTCGTGTGGATGCGGCCGTCGGGCGTGATCGCCTTGTCGAGCGTCTCCACGATCTGGCGGAGCTTCGTCGCATCGCGGTGCTCGAGGAGGAGCCCCAGGAACGGGTGCGGGCTCTTCTCCTGGAGATCGGCCAGGGCGCCGGCGTCGGTCGAGAAGCCCGTCTTGTTGGCGCGTGTCTTCGGCATGGCGAGCTGGTCGAAGAGGACCTCCTGCAGCTGCTTCGGTGATCCGAGGTTGACCTCGCGGCCGATCTCCGCATACGCGTTGCTCGCGAGCTCCGCCGCCCGGTTCCCGAGCTGCTCGGACAGGCCGCTCAGGATGTCGTGGTCGACCGTCACCCCGGTCAACTCCATGTGGGCCAGCACCTGGAGGACCGGCAGTTCCATGTCGAGCAGCACGCCGAGCGACCCGGCGTCGAGCGCCGTGCGAGTGGCCTCGGCGACCCGGAGGGCGTACCAGGCGGTGCCGCCGACCCCCACGGGGTCGGTCTCGGGGACGAGCTGGTTCGGGTCGGCGACGGGCATCGTCTCGTCGAGATAGCGCGTGATGAGGTCGGCGATCGTCTTGTCGCCGCCGCTCGGACGCAGGAGCCAGCCGGCGACCGCGGTGTCGTAGCCGAGACCGTCGACCGTCAGGCCGGCGCGCGTGACCGCCTGGAGCTGCGGCTTGGCGTCGTGCATGATCTTCGGGGCGTCGCTCGCCAACCACGCTTCGAGCGGGGCGTAGTCGGCCTCACCGGGACGCCAGGCGAGCGAGACGATCTCCGTGGGGGTCGCGAGGCCGGCCGCGACCGGAAGGCCTCCGTCGAGGTCGAGGTGGAGACCGATCCCGGCGGGATGTGCGGCGACGGCACGGGTGATCCACGCCTCGAGCTCTTCGTCGAGCAGCTCCTTCTGCGGTGGCATGACCACGCCGCCCGCCTGCGGTGCGGACACATCCGTGTTGGCCTCGAGTCCGTCGAGTTTGAGGACCCGATCGAGCAGCGTGCGGAACTCGAGCCGCCCGAAGACGGCCGCCACCGCGTCCGCGTCGATCGGTCGGCGTTCGAGGTCCTTCGGCCCGACAGACAGTTCGACGTCGGTGAGGAGCCGGTTGAGTCGGCGGTTGCGGACCGCGTTCTCCTTGTGCTCACGGAGGCTCTCCCCCACCTTGCCGGTGATCTCGTCGGCGCGCTCGAGGATCTGTTCGAGGGAGCCGAACTGGTTGAGCCACTTCACGGCGGTCTTCTCGCCGACCTTCGGGATGCCCGGGAGGTTGTCGCTCGTCTCACCGACGAGCGCCGCGATCTCCGGGTACTGCTCCGGCCGGATGCCGTAGCGCTCGAAGACCTTGGCTCCGTCGTACCGGGTGAGCGCGGAGACGCCCTGGCTCGACGGGTACAGCAGGGTGACGTCGTCGGTGACGAGCTGGATGGTGTCGCGGTCGCCGGAGACGACGAGGACCCGGAAGCCCTCCTCGGCGCCCTGCTTGGCGAGGGTGGCGAGGATGTCGTCGGCCTCGTAGTCCTCTTTGCTGATCGTCGTGATGTTCATCGCCTTGAGCGCCTCTTCGAGCAGCGGCACCTGTCCCTTGAACTCCGCCGGGGTCTCACCGCGCGTGCCCTTGTACTCGGGGTACTCGCGGGTGCGGAAGGAACGGCGCGAGATGTCGAACGCCACGGCGATGTGGCTCGGGTTCTCGTTCTTGAGCAGGCTGATCAGCATGGAGATGAAGCCGTGGATGGCGTTCGTGTGCTGACCGTCGCGGGTTTGGAAGCTGTCGACCGGCAGGGCGTAGAACGCCCGGAATGCGAGCGAGTGGCCGTCGACGACGAGGAGGGTAGGCTTTTCTGATTCCGACACGCGCCCAGCCTACAAGCCGGTGCCGACACGGCTCAGGCCCGATCCGAAGGTGGACATGACGAACGAGACCGACGACGCACTCGAGTTCCTGCGGACGAGGGGCAGCGGCGCACTCGCCGCCAAGATGGGCATCGAGTTCACCGAGTTCACGGTGCAGCGATCCGTCGCCACCATGCCCGTCGAGGGCAACACCCAACCCGCGATGCTGCTGCACGGCGGGGCGTACGTCGTGCTCGGCGAGTCCCTCGGCTCCATGGCCGCCAACCTCTTCGCGGGCCCGGGCAAACTCGCGGTCGGCATCGACATCAACGCGACGCACACCAGGTCCGCCACCGGGGGCGTCGTGACCGGCGTCTGCACCCCGATCCACCTCGGTCGCTCGCTCACGGTGCACGAGATCGCCGTCACCGACGATCAGGGACGACGGTGCTCCACGATCCGCATCACGAACCTCATCAAGGACGCACCGACCGGCTGACGAACCCGGCACCGGACACAGCAGAGCGGCCCGCCCCCGAGGGGACGGGCCGCTCTTGCGACGAGGGAGGAGCGCTACTTCTTGGCGCTGAGCTGCTCGATGATGGCCTGCGCGACATCGTGCATGGTGAGGCGACGGTCCATGGAGGCCTTCTGGATCCAGCGGAACGCCTCGGGCTCGGTGAGGCCCATCTTCTCGTTGAGGAGGCCCTTCGCCCGGTCGACGAGCTTGCGGGTCTCGAAGCGCTCGACCATGTCGGCGACCTCGGCCTCGAGGGTGATGATCTGCTGGTAGCGCGAGAGGGCGATCTCGATCGCGGGAAGGAGGTCGTTCGGCGTGAACGGCTTCACGACGTAGGCGAGGGCGCCTGCCTCGCTCGCCCGCTCGACGAGCTCCTTCTGGCTGAAGGCCGTGAGGAGGACCACCGGGGCGATGTGCGCCTTCCCGATGCGCTCGGCCGCGGAGATGCCGTCGAGCTGAGGCATCTTGACGTCCATGATCACGAGATCCGGACGGAGTTCCGTCGCGAGGGCGACAGCGGTCTCGCCGTCGCCGGCCTCGCCGACGACCTCGAAACCGTTGTCGCGGAGGATCTCGACGATGTCGAGGCGGATGAGGGATTCGTCCTCAGCGACGACGACGCGCCGTGGGGCTGCGGGAGGGGTCTCTTGCTCGGTCACCCTCAAATCCTACGGTACTCTGATGCAGGTTGCTGTTCGCCGTGCGGCGGACGCGCCGGTGTGGCGGAATGGCAGACGCGGAGCACTCAAAATGCTTTGTCGAAAGACGTGTGGGTTCGAGTCCCACCACCGGTACCAGGAACGAGCTGATGGCCCACCGGGTGCACTCGACCTGCCGACACGATGGGACCCGACACCATGACCGCAGAGCACACCGACCCGCGCCAGGACGTCCACGACGCCAGCACCGACGACCGGCTCCAGGGCATCCTCGTGCAGGTCGCAGCCGACCGGTCCCTCACCCCGGACCTCGACGTCCGGGCAGCGCTGGCGGACCGTCTCAGTGACCAGGGCATCGACGTCGACGCCGCCGAGCTCGACCGTCTCGTCGCCTCTCTGCCGGGTCAGCCCGGCGAGGAGCCCGGACCATTCCTCACGGACGGCGCGACCTCGGCGGACGACGCGAACTGATCAGAAGCCTCGCTCGACGGCGGCGGCCGGACCGTCGGCCTCCGTCGTCAGCTCCGGTCCGCCGACGGCGTCGCCCGTCCAGGTGTCGACCCGCCAACCGGTCGTCGTGTCCCCGTCGACGATGATGACGCCCGTGTTCGTGATGGGGTGCGTGCCGATGAAGTGTCCGTCGACGTTCGCCCCGCGCAGCCCGAGCCAGGACCGGAGCATCGCTCCGTGGCTCACGACCACCACGCTCTCCAGTCCGGAGCCCTCGAGCTCCTCGATCACCGCGTCGAAGCGCGCGAACACCTCATGGCCGTTCTCGCCGCCCGGCATCCGGGTGTCGAGGTCGCCCATCGCCCACGCCACGATGGTGTCGATGTAGACCTGGACGGCCTCGGGCGACCCGAGCATCTCGTTGTCGCCGGCGCTGATCTCCCGGAGTCCGTCATGGACGATCACGGGAAGCCCGCTGACGTCGGCGACAGGTGCGGCGGTCTGTTGCGCCCGCACCGCGGTGGAGGCGTAGACCGCGTCGATCCGCTCCCCCACGAGCGCTTTGGGGAGGGCGGCCGCCTGCGTCTCGCCGAGTTCGGTGAGGACGGCCCCGGGGATCGCGGTGTCGAGCAGGCCGGCGACGTTGGACGAGGTCTGACCGTGTCTGATGAGGATGAGGCGCATACCTCCAGGGTAGGCGAGCGACCGGACGGCGGTCATCTCCCGGTGCGGAGTGTGCCGGGATCAGCTGCGCGGGGTCCACTGCGGTTCGGCGCTCCCCAGGACGGCCGCCGGGGACGCGTGGTCGTCGAAGGCGCTGAGCGCGGGGCGGGCCGTCGTCACCGCACCGTGGGTGACCAGGCACCGCGCTCCCGGGAGGTCGGACGGCGGGCGTTCCTCGGTTCGCGAGAGTCGCTGGAGCGCAGCACCGACGCGCGCGAGCGACACCGACGACCGGCCGGCATCACCGCCACCGACGACCCTCGCCACGTCGTCGACGATCGCCGCCGCCAGCAGGTATCCCGCGCTGTGGTCGAGCGCCTGCGCCGGCAGGGCACCCGGGACGCCGTCATGGCCCTCGACCAGTGCGATGCCCGTCGCGGCCTGGACCAGGCTGTCGAAACCTCGTCGATCACCCCATGGGCTCGTCGTACCCCAGGCGTCGACGGAGCCGGTGACCAGACCGTCGCGACCTCGCAGACCGAGGCGCTCGAGGGCGTGTGGCCGGTACCCCGTCACCAGGATGTCGGCCTCGTCGCTCAGCGTCTGCAGTGTCGCGAGGCCGCGCGGTGTCGACGCGTCGAGGGTCGCCGTCCGCTTCCCCTGGCCGCTGTCGGTGTGCTGCCAGGGGATCTCGGGGACCTGCGGTGGATCCACGCGCAGGACGTCCGCACCGAGGAGCGCGAGGGTCCTCGTGGACACGGGACCGGCGATCACCCGCGTCAGGTCGAGGACGCGGAGGCCGCGCAAGGGTTGCCGGCGCGTGGGCCGCACCCACGAGGCGATCCTCGAGCCGCTGGAGCCACCGTGGCGCCTGACGAGCGGTCCGTCACCGACCGAGGCCTGCGGTGTGGACGACCATTCGGCAGCGCTCCGGACGGCGACGAGCAGTGCGCCGACCCCGGCGGCCTCCGATTCCAGGTCGAGGGCCGAGCGGGAGGCGATCGCCGAGGCGAGCTCTGCGCGGGTGGCCTCGTCGCCGATCCCGAGCATGGCGCTCAGGCGGCGGCGATGGTGCGGGTAGTTCGCGTGCGTGCGCACCCAGCCGTCTGCCGCGGCGAAGAAGCCGGACAGTGGCGCGAACGCGTCCACGGCTGCTCCGTCGATCCGCAACAGGCGGTCGCTCTGGTAGGCCGCGGCGATCCGCTCGAGGTCGAGAGCCGTGTGCATCGGCTCGTATCCGAGGGCGATGCGGAGTCGGTCGGCGGCATCCTCCACGGCGCCGACGGCGACCGCGGCGAGCTCCAGGACGGCGAATCGGGAGGCCAGGAGTCCCGCCGCACCGGTCGCCTCACGGTCGACGCCTCCCGGCTCCAGGCCCACTGCGCTGCGGAGGGTGTCGTCGACGAGGACGGAACGGTTCATGGGCATCAGGCTAGACCCACGGCGTCCGGAATCGCGGTGCCACCGCACACCCGGCGGACGACGAAGGCCGTGGTCCCCGTACGGGAGGACCACGGCCTTCGCTGCTGTCGACGACTAGAGGACGTCGCCCACCTTGTGGACGCGGATGTCGTTCGTCGTCCCGGGGATGCCGGGAGGGGAACCGGAGATGATGATGACCGGCTCACCGACGGCGGCCTTGCCCGTGGCGACGAGGACCTCGTCCACCTGGGCGACCATCTGGTCGGTGTGCGTCACGCGCTCGACGACGAAGGACTCGACGCCCCAGTTCAGCGCCATCCGACGACGGATGGCCGGGTCGGGCGTGAACGCCAGGATCGGGATCCGGTTGCGGAGACGGGCCATGCGGCGGACCGACTCCCCCGACTCCGTGAAGACGCAGAGGAACTTCGCCTCGACGAAGTCCGCCACCTCGACGGCCGCCAACGTGATCGCTCCGGCCTGGGTGCGCGGCTTCGTGCCGAGCGGCGGAACGCGGTCGAGACCGTGGATCTCGGTCGACTCGACGATCCGGGCCATGGTCTGGACCGTGATCACCGGGTAGGCGCCGACACTCGTCTCGCCACTGAGCATGACCGCGTCAGCACCGTCGAGCACCGCGTTCGCGACATCGGAGGTCTCCGCGCGGGTCGGGATGGGGCTGGAGATCATCGACTCGAGCATCTGCGTCGCGACGATGACCGGCTTCGCCATGCGGCGAGCGAGCTCCACCGCACGCTTCTGCACGATCGGGACGGCCTCGAGCGGGAGCTCGACACCGAGGTCGCCACGGGCGACCATGATCGCGTCGAACGCCTCGACGATGCCCTCGAGGTTCTCGACGGCCTGCGGCTTCTCGATCTTGGCGATCACGGGGACCTTGCGGCCCTCCTCCGCCATGATCTCGTGGACACGGTCGATGTCGGCTGCGTCGCGCACGAACGACAGGGCGATGAGGTCGGCGCCGAGACGCAGTCCCCAGCGGAGGTCCGCTTCATCCTTCTCGCTGAGCGCGGGGACGTTGACGGCGACGCCGGGGAGGTTGATGCCCTTGTTGTTCGACACGGGGCCGGCGACGATGACGCGCGTGGTCACGACGGTGTCGTCCGCTTCAACGACCTCGACCTTGACCTTACCGTCGTCGATCAGGAGGAAGTCGCCCGGCTTGACGTCCTGGGGCAGGCCCTTGAACGTCGTCGAGGAGATCTCCTTGGTGCCGAGGATGTCCTCGGTCGTGATCTTGAAGATGTCGCCGACGGCGAGGTCGTACGGGCCGCCCTCGAACTTGCCGAGGCGGATCTTCGGGCCCTGCAGGTCGACCAGGACGGCGACGGCACGGCCGGAGTCCTCGGTGGCCTTGCGCACGTTGGCGTAGATGGCCTCGTGCACGTCGTAGCTGCCGTGGCTCAGGTTCATCCGGGTGACATCGACCCCCGCATCGATGATGGCCCGGATGTTCTCATAGCTGGAGACTGCAGGCCCCAGCGTTGCGACGATCTTGGCTCGTCTCATGTGTGTGTGTTCTCCATGATTTCTGCGCGCGAGGCGCTTCGGTACTCACTGCTCGGCATGATGCGTCCGACGCTTGTCGTCCGCTTGAAAGCCTAGAGGGAGATGGGCTGGTCCGTGGGACGGACCGGGAAGGGAAGCTGGGTCTCGCCCTCGAGGTACTGGTCGACGGCCGCCGCCGCAGCGCGGCCCTCGGCGATCGCCCACACGATGAGGGACTGGCCACGACCGGCGTCACCCGCGACGAACACGCCGGGCTGGTTGGTCTGGTAATCGTGCTCCCGCGCCACGTTGCCACGCCCGGTGAAGGGGAGCTGGAACTGCGACTCGAGGGTCTCGTCCTCCGGGCCCGTGAATCCGAGTGCGAGCAGGACGAGGTCGGCCGGGATCTCCCGCTCGGTGCCACTCTTCGGCACGCGACGGCCGTCGATGAACTCCGTCTCGGCGACGCGGATCGCCCGCACCTCGCCGGCCTCGTTGGCGAGGAACTCGACGGTCGACACCAGGTACTCGCGGTTGCCGCCCTCCTCGTGTGCGCTCGCGACCTCGAAGAGCGTCGGCATCATGGGCCACGGCTGGTGCTCGGGCCGCTCCCCCGCCGGCTGCGTGCCGATGGCGAGATTCGTGACGGAGGCGGCACCCTGACGGTGCGCCGTGCCGATGCAGTCGGCACCGGTGTCGCCGCCGCCGAGGACGACCACGTGCTTGTCCTCCGCCGTGATCTGGTCGGCGACGGTGTCGCCGGCGCCGACGCGGTTCGCCTGCACGAGGTACTCCATCGCGAAGTGGACCCCGGAGAGGTCACGACCGGGGATCGGCAGGTCGCGCGGCACCATCGCGCCGGTGGCGATGACGACGGCGTCGTAGCGGGCGCGGAGCTCGTCCCAGCTGATGTCGACCCCGATGTTCACGCCGGCGCGGAACCGGGTGCCCTCGTCCTGCATCTGCTTCAGCCGGATGTCGAGGTGCTTCTTCTCCATCTTGAAGTCGGGGATGCCGTAGCGCAGCAGACCACCGATGCGGTCGTCGCGCTCGTAGACCGCGACCGTGTGCCCGGCACGCGTCAGCTGCTGGGCTGCGGCGAGACCGGCCGGACCGGAACCGACGACGGCGACCGTCTTGCCGGTCAGCCGCTCCGGCGGGTGGGACTCGACCCAACCGTTGGCGAACGCCTGGTCGATGATCGACACCTCGACCTGCTTGATGGTCACGGCGGGCTGGTTGATGCCCAGCACGCACGAACTCTCGCACGGCGCCGGGCAGAGACGGCCTGTGAACTCCGGGAAGTTGTTCGTGGCGTGCAGCCGCTCGATGGCCGAGCGTCCCTCGCCTCGCCACATCAGGTCGTTCCACTCCGGGATGAGGTTGCCCAGCGGGCAGCCCTGATGGCAGAACGGGATGCCGCAGTCCATGCAGCGACCAGCCTGCTTGCGGACGGTCGCGGGGTCGCTCTGCTCGTAGACCTCTTTCCAGTCCATGATGCGGACCGGCACGGGCCGGCGCTTCGGGAGCTCGCGCTCCGGTACCTTCAGGAATCCCTTGGGATCAGCCACCGGTCACCTCCAGGATTCGGTTCCATACGATGTCGCCGTCGGGGTCGAGCCCCTCGTCGAGTGCGGTCTGTCGGGTCGCCAGGACCGCCGCGTAGTCACGCGGGAGGACCTTGACGAACCGGGCGAGTGAGTCTTCGATGTCGGCGAGCAGCCGGCCGGCCAGCGGAGAACCGGTCTCCACGACGTGCCGTTCGAGGAGGTCGCGGACGATCTCGGCGTCGGCACTGTCGAGTTCGGACAGGGTGAGCTCCCCCGAGGCGAGGGAGTCGCGGTTGACCTGGTCGCGTTCGAGGTCGAACACGTAGGCCGTGCCGCCGGACATGCCCGCGCCGAGGTTCCGGCCGGTCTGACCCAGGATGACGGCGAGACCACCCGTCATGTACTCGAGCGCGTGGTCACCGACGCCTTCGACGACCGCCGTGGCGCCGGAGTTGCGCACCAGGAACCGCTCGCCGACGATCCCGCTCAGGAACATGGTGCCCTGGGTCGCGCCGTACCCGATGACGTTGCCGGCGATCACGTTCTCCTCGGGCGCGAAGGCTGCGTGCTCGGATGGCCGGACGACGATCTGTCCGCCGGACAGGCCCTTGCCGACGTAGTCGTTCGAGTCGCCGATGAGCCGCAGCGCGATGCCGCCGGGGAGGAACGCGCCGAAGGACTGCCCGGCCGAGCCGCGCAGGGTGATGTCGATGCTCCCTGCCGGGAGCCCGTTCTCGCCGTGCCGCCTGGTGACCTCGTGGCCGAGCATGGTGCCGACCGCCCGCTCCGTGTTGCGGATGGGCAGGTCGACCGAGAAGTGGCCACCGTGTTCGAGCACGTCCGAGGCGGCCGTGATGAGCTGCTGGTCGAAGTGCTTCTCGAGCTCGTGCTCCTGCGGCCGGCGGTTGATCCGCGGCTCGTCGTCGGCGAAGACGGGACCCACGAGGACCGGGGCCAGGTCGAGCCCGGACGCCTTCCAGTGGTCGATCGCCCGGTCGGCGTCGATCAGTTCGTTGTGGCCGATCGCCTCCTCGAGCGTCCGGAACCCGAGCTCGGCGAGGTACTCGCGCACTTCCTGGGCGATGAACTCGAAGAAGTTCACGACGAACTCCGGCTTGCCGGTGAACCGCTCGCGCAGCACCGGGTTCTGCGTCGCGACGCCGACCGGGCAGGTGTCGAGGTGGCACACGCGCATCATGACGCACCCGGAGACGACGAGCGGTGCCGTCGCAAAGCCGAACTCCTCGGCGCCGAGCAGGGCCCCGATGACGACGTCGCGTCCGGTCTTCATCTGACCGTCGACCTGCACCACGACCCGGTCGCGCATGTTGTTGAGCATGAGGGTCTGCTGCGTCTCAGCGAGACCCAGCTCCCAGGGCGTGCCCGCGTGCTTCAGGGAGTTCAACGGGCTTGCGCCGGTTCCGCCGTCGTGACCGGAGACGAGGATGACGTCCGAGAGCGCCTTCGCGACGCCCGCGGCCACCGCACCGATGCCGGACTGGCTGACCAGCTTGGTGTGGATCCGGGCCTTCGGGTTCGCACGCTTCAGGTCGAAGATGAGCTGCTTCAGGTCCTCGATCGAGTAGATGTCGTGGTGCGGCGGCGGCGAGATGAGGCCGACGCCCGCGGTGGCGTGCCGCGTCCGCGCCACCCACGGGTAGACCTTCGTCGGCGGCAACTGCCCGCCCTCACCGGGCTTCGCGCCCTGGGCGAGCTTGATCTGGATGTCGTCGGCGTGCGTGAGGTACATGCTCGTCACGCCGAACCGGCCGGAGGCGACCTGCTTGATCGCGCTGCGGCGCGTCGGGTCGAGGAGCCGGTCGACGTCCTCGCCACCCTCACCGGTGTTCGACTTGGCACCGATGCTGTTCATCGCGATCGCCAGCGTCTCGTGCGCCTCGCGCGAGATGGAGCCGTAGCTCATCGCGCCGGTCGAGAACCGCTTCACGATCGAGGCGACCGACTCGACCTCGTCGAGCGGGACGGGCGGGCG